>JBMDXW010000123.1:0-2750 GCA_048594965.1 Chryseobacterium sp. | reverse complement strand
CTTAAAAGTGGAGTAAGGTATTCCCTAGTAAGAGATGAATAAGTATCCATAAAAAACTCACAAGAAATTGTGAGTTTTTTATGGATCACGATAACTACAAATCAAACTTCCTACTCGACCAAGGACTCGATAGACTGTATGCCTTGCCCACAACTTGCCGATTTTCATTTGAAATGGCCACAGCTGTCAAACCTATACTTATTCAGCTATAGAATAAACAACGTTTACAATTTTCCAGGCGCCATTCATTTTTACTAGCGTCCAGTATTCTTTTCCCCAATTCGTAATTTTCCCATTATTCCAATATTGATAGTCGAAGGCAACACTACCGATAACGTCATCATTAGTAATGATAATATTCTCAAAAATTTCTTCCTGCTTACCTTTATCACCCAGAAATTTATAGAAAACGGCATAGTCATTGAAGAAATAATTATTAGTCTTACTCTTTACATCTCCCTGTGCTGCTTGGTGAGTCTTATTTTTAACAACTCCTATCCATTGAAAAGAATTAGGCGTAAAGAGATGAAGAAAGGATACCGAATCTTTGTTACTAATACATTGACTGAATTGACTAACGATAGAATCAATTTCAGCTCTTTCTTTCTCAAATCCTTGTGCATTCACTTTACTAAATGATAGCACCCAAACAAATATAAAAATTACTCCTCTCATCTTTTATTTTGATTTAACAGTTGATTCTTAATCCGAGCTGATGGCTGCTCTATTGCATACCGATACAACAGTCCCGCCGCCAAGCATCCGATCAGACAGAGAACTAATAATTGATTCTCAGAAAAATTCGTTGGCCTTGTTACAGACTGTATGATATGGATAATTCCTTTATGGGATAAGTAAACGGCGAAGGATAAATCAGCTAACTCTCGCGTTCCCACGAATGCCTTATTACTGAGAAAACAGGAATCTGAGATAGCCGCGATCACCAGTAATCCGTAAGCCATTCCTACGCAGGTAAACCCCAAAACAGAAGCTATTTCGGAAGCCTGATCATAACACATCCAAAAAGATAGAAGTAGCATTCCTATTCCTGAAAAGAAGAAAAGTGATCCATTAGAATGGATGGTATTCTTAAATGCTGACGAATAAGTATAGAGAAAACCGATCCATACACCTACGGTAAGCGAATCGATCCGGGTGTGCGTTGGGTAATAGATGTGCATATACCATACCTTCCAGAAACGGTCTGATTCCAGGGCAGGAACGATGAAATAATTCCAGGAGAAGATCCGCAGCAAAATGGAAATTACTAACGGAGCTACTAGTGCATATTTCAATGTAGGAAGCCAACCTGTCTTGATAAAAAGAAGAAGAATATAAGGTACTACTAAATAAAACTGCTCTTCGATACACAGCGACCAGGCGTGAGATAAAGTACCCGTATTGATTACATCCAGTCCATAATTTTGAGTAAAGGTCAGAAACTTCCACAAGGGAGGTAATGCTTCTCTTTCTCTGAAAGATGGAAAACAGAAATACAGCAAAAGCGTAAAAGCAAAGGGTGGAATAATTCGAAAAAACCGTTTGGTAAAAAAGATTTTCAGGCGAATGGTACCATTCTCGTGTATTTCCTTAAAAAGCTGATTAGAGATCAGGAATCCGCTCAGTACGAAAAAAAGATCGACTCCTGTCCAGCCATATTTGCCGATTGTTTCCACCCAGTCGGGATGCCTGAATGCCCGGTAATGATACAACAGTACCAGTACGATAGCGACGGCCCTTAAATGGTCCAATCCGTTGAATCTGTTTTCTTTCATTTTTTCTGCAAAACTTCACCTCGAACACACAACCTCCTACGGTATAGGACGGAAAGCACGTTTTACAGTACAGACGACATCAGTAGCTGTTTACATGAAAAACCAGGTTGTTTATCCACCTATTCCGTAATCTGCATTACTTCCCAGGATTTATACGTTCAGAATTTCTAGTTTTGCAGCGATGGAAGAGAAAACAAAAAATCATTTACGTTCAATCATCAGCTATCAGGCTGTGTTTTGGATAGCTCTTTTTCTGTTTGGATTGACCCAAGCCTATAGCAATACAATTGGTGTAAGCTTGAAAGAAATAATCATTTATAACGCGTGTCACCTCTTATTTCAGATTACCAGTGCCAATCTTATCTATTACTATTGTATCATCCATTTTTTCGATCGTAAACGCTATGTATTATTCTGCATAAGCGTTCCCATTTTCATTTATCTTTTAGCCGTTATTAATCGTATTTTTATCGTTTATGCAGCTGAACCTTTTTTTATAAATGAACCGCAGGATAGCATTACTGATATTTTAACAGATCTTGACTATCTTCTTACCCACTACATCCTCCCTATTTTTACCGCATCCTTTATCTTTGTTTGTTTCATGCACATTCTGAGGTATAAGAACGAAAAACAAGACCGTATTCAATTACAAAAAGAGAAAACAGAGCTTGAACTGAAGCTATTAAAATCGCGATTGAATCCTCATTTCTTATTCAATACCCTTAATAATATCTATTCCCTTTCTATTAATCATCCCGAAAGAACACCAAAATCCATTGCAGGGCTAGCTGATATCCTTGATTATGTAATTTACAAAGGTCCTCAAAAAATGGTCCGCATTGCCGATGAGATTACTACGATTAACCATTACATAGAACTGGAAGAACTTCGGCATGGTAGTCACTTGAAGATCAGTAAAAGCGTACAAGTAAAATCCGAAAACTGGATTCCTCCCTTACTATATCTTTCATT
>JBMDXW010000122.1:0-4336 GCA_048594965.1 Chryseobacterium sp. | reverse complement strand
AATCCCGGTTTTGGCGGACAGAGATTCATTGAGAATACCTACAAGAAAATTGCGGAAACAAAAGATCTGATTTTAAGTAACAATTCTACGGCACTTATTGAAATTGACGGAGGAGTGAATGTAGATAATGCAGCCAGGCTTTTTGAAGCCGGTGCAGATGTTCTCGTGGCAGGAAATGCTGTCTTTTCGGCAGAAAATCCTGAGAGAACGATAGAACTGCTGAAGATTTAAGTTTGGGAAAATAAAACATGACAAAAAGGCAGCTACAACAGCTGCCTTCTTTTTTACTAAATGAGTCTTAATGGTTATTAGTTTTAGACTTAGTATGCTTGAATTTTTCTTATTATTTTAACAGTGTAAAGGTGCTAAAAAATTGCATTATCAGGCATCCGTAAAAATACTGAATTTACCGTTACGTATAAATACGGAGTCTAAAGTATTGGCGGGGGTTAAGAATGATTTACAGTCACTTGTAATAAAGCAAAAAAAATCCGGAGAAAGTAATTCCCCGGACTTGTATTTTTTGTGAATTTCTTATTAGAAAATCTCTCTTCCTGAAAAGTGGAATGCTGCTTCGATCTGAGCGTTCTCATCAGAATCTGAACCGTGAACAGCGTTTTCTCCGATGCTTCTTGCAAACATCTTTCTGATCGTACCTTCTGCCGCTTCAGCCGGGTTGGTAGCCCCGATTAAAGTTCTGAAATCTTCAACAGCATTGTCTTTTTCAAGAACAGCTGCCACGATCGGTCCTGAGCTCATAAACTCAACCAATTCTCCGTAGAAAGGTCTCTCAGCGTGAACTTCGTAGAATTTCTTTGCATCAGCCACCGTAAGCTGAGTTAATTTTAATGCTTTGATTTTGAAACCTCCTTCTGCGATTTTACCTAATATAGCACCAATATGTCCATCTGCAACTGCGTCAGGCTTAATCATGGTGAATGTAATGTTAGACATATATGTATATTTTTTTAATGCCGCAAAAATACAAAAAAAATCGGTTAGTTTGATTTTAAACAAATTTTAACATAAATATAACGTTTGTTAAGAAATGGTGAGTTAAAGTTTGGCACAATAATTGTTTCTTATATTCCGATTCTCATGTTTAATTTGAGTTTTCATGGTTATTAGTTTTTACCCAGCTTAGGCTGGGTTTTTTATTGATGCATGTTTCAGAAGATTCTTATCATAAAATAGAGAACGTTTTATGTAAAGCAAATGGAATAATAAGTTATTGCTTCATTTTAAATCAATGAAGGTTGAAATGAATTATTTTTTAATAAATGATGAATTATTTCTGAACAGATTCTTCTGCTTCTTCCATGAGCTTGATATACGTAGAATATCTCGAGTATTGAATGTCTCCTGTTTCCAAACCTGCAATAACCGCGCATTTCGGTTCGTTGATGTGAAGGCAGTTATGGAATTTGCACTCTTCTCTTTTTTTGAAAATCTCCGGGAAATAATGCTGTACTTCTTCTTTTTCGATGTCGATCATTGCAAATTCTCGTACGCCAGGAGTATCGATCACATGACCTCCGAAATCCCAAAAGTGCATCTGGGCAAACGTGGTCGTATGTTTTCCTTTAAGGTGGGTATCAGAAATTTCTGAAGTTTTAAGGTTTAATCCGGGCTGCAAAGCGTTCACTAATGTAGATTTGCCACAACCCGAGTGCCCGAAAAAAACAGAAGTTTCATCCTTAAGCATTTCCTTGAGCTGATTAAGGTTTAACCCTGAATATGAGGAAATTTCAAGGGATTTGTATCCGATCTCACTGTACAGAAATTCAATGTCTTTTACCATTTCGATTTCTTCCTCGGTCAGAACATCAATCTTGTTAAATAAAATAAGAGGTGTGATATTGTAGGCTTCGCAGCACGCCAGAAACCGGTCCAGAAAGCCGAGAGAGGTTTCGGGATGCTTTAATGTAAAAATAAAACATGCAATATCAATATTGGAAGCTATAATATGAGCTTCCTTTGAAAGGTTTACTGATTTCCTGATCAGGTAGTTTCTTCTGGGCTCAATCTTTGTAATCCAGGCTATATCATCCTGCTCAAGCTGAAATTCTACGAAATCACCAACCGCAAGAGGGTTGGTAAGCCTTGTTTTGATCAGCTTGAATTTGCCCCGGATTCTGGCTTCAAAGATTTTTCCGGTTTCCGCTTCCAAAACCTGATACCAGCTTCCTGTAGACTTGATGATTTTTCCTTTCATATTTTAACTTGGTGCAAATATAACAAATTAGGCTTAGAATTCAGGATTTAAGGACATGTACAATCACCTATGCCCTGATCTTAATTCCAAGCCTGAATCAGATTTATAATCCGACCGCCTAACGGTCGATCATAATATTATTCTGCACTTCGATGGATTCTTCATGAATGGCTTTAAAGATTCTTTCAATAAACTCTTTAGACATGCCGGTTTCAACGGCTTTCTGCATAGCGTATTCGGTGATGACTTTCCAACGTTCAGGCTGAAAGATGGCAATATCATTTTCTTTCTTAAGTTTTCCGATCTTCTCTGAAATCTTCATTCTTTGTGATAATAATTCAATAAGCTGAAAATCAATATCGGAAATCAGGGTCCGGTGTCTTCCCATGTCTCCTTCAAAGCCTGCAAGATCGGTGCTTCTTACTTTAAGATTACCGATAAGATCTGCGAGAACTTCCGGTGTGATCTGCTGGGAGGCGTCGCTCCATGCTTCGTCAGGATTTGAGTGGGTTTCGATAATGGCACCCTGGTAGCCGACATTCAGTGCTTCCTGTGTGATATCTGCCAATCCGGTCCTGTTTCCGCAGATGTGGGAAGGATCAATAAGCATCGGAATATCCGGGAACTGGCTTTTAAAATCAAGGGCAATCTGCCAGTTCGGGTTATTTCTGTACTTTGTTTTCTGGTACGTAGAAAATCCTCTGTGAATGACACCCAGGTTTTTTATTCCCTGGCCTAAAAGTCGTTCCAAAGCACCGATCCATAAAGCAAGATCAGGATTTACAGGGTTTTTTACAAGTACTGTTTTTTCCGTTCCCCGCAGTGCCATCGCAATTTCCTGAACTGTGAAAGGGTTAACGGTAGAACGTGCACCGATCCACAGGATATCCACATCTGCTTCAAGAGCGGCAAATACATGATGTGCATTGGCTACTTCGGTAGCTGTTTTAAAACCGTATTCTTCCTTTACTTTTTTCAGCCAGTTCAGACCGATCACTCCTACTCCTTCGAAGCCGTTTGGTTTGGTTCGGGGCTTCCAGATTCCTGCACGGAAGATCGGCACATTAGCATTGGTTTCTCTTATTCTTCTGGCGGTCTCCAGCATCTGGGATTCGCTTTCCGCGCTGCATGGTCCCGCAATCATTAATGGCTGCGAAAAGCCGTTGATCCAGTCGTTCTGTAATTCTTTCAGGTTCATTATTCTTAATTATTTTTTTAATTGTTAATAGATATAAATAGGAGTAGCATTATAAAATTACTTTATAATTCTTTCAAAAAAATACCGTTAAAATTTTTCTTAATGGAGTCAGGGACCATGAGAAGTTCCCTTTATTTTTTGGAAAGAAATTCAGTTAGCAATACCAATAATAAAATCGGTAACTTCTCACTGAACTTCTGAAATAAGCTGAAGAAAAGCCAAAATAACCGCTAAAATATTTAGCAGTTTTAAAAACAGATATAAATGGGTTTAATGAAATATCCACTGATGGTCGTTTATCCTTAAGCTTTCTCTTCTAAATTTGCTGTTATTGAAATGATTTTCCGTGCAAATATTCAGCAAATATATAAAATTTATTTAAATGTGGCATCTGCAACTGTTAAAATCTCTTTTATTGAATTTAGTTTAAGTAAGATCGAATCTCATCAGATCATCAAGATCTTTAAGATGAGGGTTTTTCTCCACAAATTTTTCGAAGATCTTTCTTTTGGTCATCACTTCGATCTTGAGGTTTTCAACATCACGCTTGTAAATGATCTCAATGGAAAAATTATGGACCTTGGTTTTAAAATGATTGAAAAATTCCCGGCTTACCTTATCAAATTCAACTTTGGCAGAATCGGACGGGAAAAGGACCGTAATCTGGTTCTCCCCGGATTTTACCAATTTGAATGATTTAATGGCGTTGAAGACGAAGGTGTCTTTCTTCTGGAGCTGTTTAAGCAGTAAATTCCATTCGGCCTGCAGATCAGTTTCCGTAAAATGGTTTTGCGGAAGATCGTCCGTTTTTACAACGACCGTTTCCTCTTCTTCAGTTTTTTCGTCTTTATTTAAAAAGGCGTTAATGCTGAATCCGGAAGAAATGATCTGTCGGGTTAACGGTTTTGTGGTTTTTTTTATTT
>JBMDXW010000121.1:0-5535 GCA_048594965.1 Chryseobacterium sp. | reverse complement strand
CTATTGGAAATCATCACCGTAGATCCTGTAGAACCTGCACCGAAAATGTGGAAGAATATTCCTGATATGAAGATCAATAATACCGGTTGGGAAATTTCCTTAAACTACAACAGCAATCCGAATAAAGCATTCACCTACAGCATCGGAGGAAATGCATCCTTCATTAAAAATGTAATAAAAGATTCGCCTTACAAAGTTATCTCCACAGGAGAAGCGCAAGGCCCCGGAACAACCAATGCCGTGATCAACGGTTATCTGAACGGACAGCCCATCGGGACTTTCTATGTAAAAGAATTCTTAGGTTTGAATGCCAACGGAACCAATATTTTCAGGGATGTAGACGGAGACGGAATTATCACGGATAATGACAGGGTTGCTGCAGGAAGCGCTCTTCCCGATTTCACATATAATTTATACTTAAAAGCTGCTTATAAAAATTTCGATTTAGGACTAAACTTTAATGGCGTTGCCGGAAACATGATCTACAACAATACTGCTTCTACCCTATTTACAAGAGGGCGACTGGGACTTTCACAAAACACCACAGATGCTGCCACTCAGTTTCCTAATGAAAGTCCGAACAATACCAATGTAATTTCAACAAGATATCTTGAAAAAGGAGATTTCTTCAGATTAAACAATGCCACCCTTGGATATAGTCTTAATCCTAAAATCTTAGGAATCGGCGATCATGTAAGAAACATACGACTGTCTGTAACCGCTCAGAATTTATTTGTCATCACAAAATATTCAGGTTTTGATCCGGAAATCAATACAGGGATTTCTCAGGGAGGAATTCAGTCTTTCGGTATTGATTACAGTACCTATCCGAAAGCAAGAAGCTTCATGTTCGGTGTCAACGTAGCATTTTAATTTAATTATTTAAAAAGAAAACAATGAAAAATAAATTTTTAATTTCCGTACTAAGTCTAAGCGCATTGGTTGCGGTAGGATGTACAAATCTTGATGAGCAGGTGATCGACGAATCACTTGAAGCACAATCCAATAATATCGTAGAGTCTTTTGTTGCCCCTGCTTATGGCCCCCTTCCGGATGCATTTACCCATACCAAAAACTATGGAATGCAGCTGATCAGTACCGATGAAGCCATTTTGCCTCCGAGAGGAAGTGGAAACGACTGGTATGACGGCGGAAAATATATTGAGCTTCATCAGCACACCATGACGACGACCAATGTGGTTGTTCAGCAGACGTGGGATGCTTTCAGACTAATGATTTCGAGAACCATCACAGCGATTGAAAAGCTACAGCCACTTGCCGCCACAGACTCAAATGCGGCAAAGGCACTTTCCGAAATGCGGGCTTTGAGAGCGTACTACAATATGCTGGTTTTAGACTACTGGGGAGTTGCCTTTAAAAAAGATTCTGTCGGTCAGAATTCCCAGATTTTGAGACGACAGGAAGCCATTTCTTATATCGAAAGTGAATTTCTTGCTGCAGTCAATGATCTTGATAACACTCACGGGCCGGGAAGAATATCACAGGCTGCTGTGAATGGATTTTTAGCACAGCTTTATCTTAATGCAGCAGTATACAGAGATCCTTACGGAACACCTTCATTTGCAACAGCAGATATGGATAAAGTCATTGAGCACACCAACAAGGTAATCAATTCGGGATTATTCAGTTTATCTGCAGAATATTTTGCCATTTTTGATGATAACAATCACAGCAACAAAGAACTAATCTTTGCCATTGATCAGCGTCAGGATTTGAACACGTCTCATAACCGATTGGGATATTGGTCGCTGTCCGGAAGTCAGTATCCATTGGCAGCTTTTCCAAAAGCAAACGGAACGGATGGGCCCGCCATTACACCTGACTTTTATCAAACGTGGGTTCAGGCTTACGGAAGCACAGATCCTGCACAGGCAGACGCAAGATTTTACAAAGAAAATTTCACTGTTCCTCAGAATTTAAAGGATCTTACAGGTGTTACCCCTGCTAACGATGCCAATCATTATTTCCTTGTTGACGGCCCTACGTATGAAATCAACAGAGGAATCCAGAGAGGAATCCAGTGGGGATTGAGAAATTCTGCGAACGGGCAGCCTTTCCAGATGGAGAACGGACAGTATAAAATCTATCCGATGATTGAGCAGAGAAACGGATTTACCAACTATGTAAACCACGTTCTGGAAGTAGACCTTGAAGATCCTGCCCATAAAGATTATGCCGACGGATACAGGGTTTCAAAATATCAGTTCAGCAGAACTTCGGATACGGGTAGAAACAGAGGAAACGCAGATATCGTTCTTTTACGTTTGGCCGATATTTATTTAATGAGAGCTGAAGCGCAGCTAAGAAAAGGAAATGCTGCCGCAGCATTATCAGACGTAAATTTCGTAAGAGCATCAAGAACTGCCAGACCTTTGGTTACGCCTCCTGCATTGACCAGTATTAATTTAAATACCCTTTACCGGGAGAGAGGTTTTGAATTTTACTGGGAATATTCAAGAAGAACCGATATGATCCGTTTTGGACATTACGAAGACACATACACTTCAAAAACCAATACAGATGTAAGAAAAAGACTTTTCCCTATTCCGCAGACGGCTATTGATGGTGCTTCCAGTGTTCCGGGATACCTGGTACAGAATCAGGGATATTAATTTTAGAATACTGATAGATAATACCTTTCAATTATAAATAAAAAACCTCTCGTGAAGAGAGGTTTTTTATTTAATTATATCACTGAATTGCATTTTACAAAAATTAATGCCTTTCGAACATTTTGACCATCGACTGCAACGCATCTTCCGAATGCATAAACTCTCCATTGGCCAGAGATTCACCTGCGATCAACGATGCCCTTTTACGCATGGATTCTTCATAACTTGCAATCGCCTGATGTGTAGACTCAACATCACCAGAAAGCAGATTTCGGCTTAATTCCAGTGCATCCAGCATGGACATGTTTACTCCTTCTCCCGCAAATGGCGGCATGACATGAGCCGCATCTCCAATGATGGTTACGTTAGATTGTGATTCCCAATACTGATCCAGTGGTACACAGTAAATAGGTCTGGGTATAAAAGGAGGTACGGTCGCTGTAAAAAGCTCATCCCAGATGTTGCTCCAGTCACCGTAAGAATCTTTATACCATCGGAATACTTCATTATTATTGTAATGGATGATACCGTTCTGTGTTTTCCAGTCTTCCGGAGCACGGAAGCTCGCATAAAAACCTATTTCACCATCTGCCTTCTGCCCCATAAGGAGATTTTGGTTGTTTCCGAAGGCCATGATTTTTCCACCTTCTAAAAGAGCGTTGATATTGGGAGCAGTTTGAGAAGCATTGGGAATATTGCCTTCCAGCATCATAATTCCGGTATAAAAAGGCCTAATTTCTGTGACGTACGGACGAATTTTACTGTTTGCTCCGTCTGCGCCAATCACAAGATCTGCATATACGGATGGTTGATCTTTAAAATGCAAAAGCCAGCCGGCGTTTTGTGGCTCCATTGAAAGAAAATGACTGTCCCATATAACAGTTTCCGGTTGTAATGACCGCAGTAAGATCTTTCGGAGCACGCCACGGTCGATCTCAGGACGGAAATATATGTTATTAAAATCTTCTTCCAGCTTATGGCCATGATCACTGAAAAAAATTTCAGCCTTTTCATCCATAATTTTTTCACGATCTGCTCCGGGAAGAAAGTTTTTTTTGAACTCGTCCAGCAAATTGGCCTCACGCAAAGCAGCCAGACCGGAATCATAATGCAGGTCAAGTGGGGAACCCTGCACTCTGGCATTTTCATCAAAATCCCGTTCATAAACCTTGACATTGATGTTTTTCTGTTGTAGCAATTTGGCTAATGTAAGACCACCGGGACCTCCGCCAACTATCGCTACGCTTTTGTTTTCTAACAGCATAATTGAATTTTATATACTGCAAAGCTATTTCTTATCGTACACCAAAAATTGTAAAAATCGGCTGTTCTCATTTTTATTCAGCTCTTTTGGGGAAACACCGGAAAGCTTTTTAACCTCTTTAATGAAATGTGATTGATCGGTATAGTTCAGTTGTGGGTAAAGATTCCCCTCCCAGATATGTTGCAGTGAAGCCTGAAATCGTAAAATATTGCAATATGATTTTAACGAAACACCCAGCTGCCGGTTAAAATACTGGTTGATCTGGCGGGGGCTCCATCCTATGTTGGCGGCGAGTTCGTTAACTTTCACATCTCCATCAGCGGCTATGATTTGATTAAATAAATTCTGCTTCCGCTGATCAATAGTTTCAGGCAGCAAAGAGATGACCTTCGCCGTAACTTTATCACAGAAGGCTTTGAAATCACTAAGATCATCAATCGTAAATCCCCAGAAATGATCGGGCATCACACGTCCGTTATTCAGCAAATCGGCGACAGATATGTTAAGAATATATTCCAGGGCGAGAGGATGAAAGCTGACAGAAAAAAATTTAGCTAAAGGTTCGTTGGGCGCCATTCTGGGCTGGGTTTCCAGTCCCAAGAGAACAATCCTGAAATCGCCGTCTTCAGCTAATGACAAAACAAGGTCTATTTTACCATTCGGAATTATGATTCCCTCCGGTATTGCCGATACGTTATTAAAAGACGAAAAGCAATACACAAAATCAGAAATCTGATGATGAGGTTCTACCAAATGAAACTGTAATGATTGGTTTGCCATTGTATAATAAGTCTATAATTTAATTCAAATAAAAAAAGAGACTATTCAACAACAAACAGTCTCTTATTGGTAATTAGTAAAATATCACAAGCTCTGTAACAAGCATAATAAATATTTCCCAAGTATCGGATTTTCTATACCCGGATAAATAATTTTATACACACTTCTCGATCTCGTTTAAAGGAAATTTCTTCTTAAAGTCTTTCAAATCTTCATGGTTATTAATTTTCAGTCTTTCCCTATCGGTTAAAAATACTTCAACAATTTACTAATTAATTTAATTATTATTTAGTATTTCCGGAAATAGTGATGCTATAAAATTTTCATCTTCCAATTACTTTTTTTTTATACTTTATTCTATCATATTTTAAATTCAGGATCCGATCAACTCTGATATCCGAGGAGTTTTCTCATTTGGTAGAAGAATCTTTCAATGAGTCTGAGGTCCTGGGTTACAATTTCGGCATTGCCTTTTAGTTCTTTATCGAAAGTGAGGGTTTTGTTGTAGGAGGTTTTCAGACCTTTTGGGAGGGCGACGTCTACGTAGTAATTTCCGTCTTTATCGGGTGAGAGTGAAATGTTCTGAACCTTTCCTTCCACGATGCCGTATTCCTGGTATCGGTAGTTGTCGAGTTTGATGAGTACTTTTTCCCCGGCGATGATCTTCCCTGAGTTTGCTGCCGGAACTGCCATTCTTCCCACCAGCTTTTCCTTGTGGTCCGGGAGAATGGATAAGATGGCATCTCCCGCCTTTACGAACTGGTTTTCACCAAAAAACTGCTGAAAGCTGGCCTCACCATCGGTACTTGAGATAATCAGGTAGCTTTGTTCCCATTGTTTGAGGGACTTTCTGAGCTG
>JBMDXW010000120.1:0-5328 GCA_048594965.1 Chryseobacterium sp. | reverse complement strand
ATTGGATCCAACTAATGGAACATTTGCACCTGAGTGTTTCTCCGCGCAAAAAGGGGATCAATATCTGAGAAAATTGACCGATGATATAATTTCAATATCCAATTCGCAACAAATCCCTCTTACTCCTCAATACACAGGGGCATTCAGAATGCGCGAGACAATGAAAAACTGCAACTGTAAACAACGCATTTTATCAGTTAAAGATCTTTTTGAATTTGATTATTCAGAAATAAGGGAACCTTTTCAAAGACCGGTTAAAAATCCGCTTATTCACTATTGGTTACACACTTGGCTTTAGTAAATAACATGCTTCTTCATTATTATTACGAGGCTCACTCACCCTGCCTCGTAATAATATGAATAATAATCACCTCCGTCTATTATTCTGATCTATATTTTTATCTGGAGTATTCAAATGGCTGAAAATAATATTAGGTTCCATATATTGATCCATTTTTAAGCCAGCCTCCTTCAATATTTTTTCCGGAATATTTTCTTGTTCAAAATTTTTTCATTCGGCTTTAGTTGTGGAATTACACTTTTCAAAAGAATATTTTTTAGTTGAGTAGCTCTTTCCGGGGTAACCAAAAAATTAGCTATCGGGTTCTTAAGTTTGTAATACCCAAAAGAATGATCTGGGATACCCACGACTATGGTCATCTGTCTATAGATAGCCTTTAATTCTACGGCACAATTTTTTCGCGAACTTTATTTGAAAAGTTTCTGGCTAAAAGCACGCGAAATGGTCAATACCTTTTCGGTTTCTTTAAAAACAAACAAAAAATAGAATCAGTATTTTTTTTCATGATCGTGTCATCTGAAAATCTGCTTCAATTCAATCGTCAAAAGAAATAGCCATAGTACACCTTATCCTATAATCATTAATAGAAGTGGTTTTTATTAATTCCATTCCATTATTAGAACAGACTTTTTGTGATGCGATATTATCACTAAACATACGGGCATAGACAATTCTAGCCCTCAAATTACTTTTGCAATATTTTATTAATGCATTACAGATTGTCACTTCGCATTAGAATGCCTCCACTAGTTCGCATCAGAATGCCCCCACTAATTTCACAAAAAAAACCATTATTCTATTCATTATTATTTTCATAATTTTCTTGATCTTCTGACTTTTTGGGTCTTCCCCTTTTTGATTTTTCCTTAGGGTCGTCTTCAAACATTCCGTTCAGTTCCAGGAGGTTCTTTATACGGTAACTGTTTCCATTTAGTTTGACGATTGTGGCATGGTGCACTATGCGGTCTATTATCGCCGATGCGATTACTTTGTCCCCGAAAAGTGTCCCCCAGTCTTCAAAGTTCCTATTGGTGGTAATGATCATCGAGCCGTTTTCGTATCTTTTTCTGATGATCTCAAAGAAGTCTTCCATGCTGTACTGCGGCATTTTTTTGAAGCCCAGTTCGTCCAGTATCAGCAGGTCCGGTTTTAGGAACTTCTGGATGGTCGCAGCATAGGATCCGTCCGCACGGGAGGAATATAGCTTTTCGACCATTTCATTGGTATGGATGAAAAGTACCCGCTTACCTTTTTTTACAGCTTCCAGCCCGATTGCATGGGCCAGGTGCGTCTTTCCGACCCCCGGTTTCCCCATGAATACCACATTATGTTTCTGGTCTATGAACCGGTAGCTGGCCAGATCATAGATCTGCCTTTTGTCCACCTGGGGCTGATAGCTGAAATCATAACAGTCCAATACCTTCTGCGTGTCGAGTTTTGATTCCCTGAGCTTATTTATATATCCGTTGGTCTGCCTGTTGGCCATTTCATCCTCCACCAGAAGCTCAAGAAATTCAATGTAACCGATCTTGTGCTGTAGCGCGTACCTGTTACGCAGCTCGAGGTTCTGACAGATGGCCGCGAGTTTAAGAGTGCGGAGCTGTGTTTTTAGATTTTCCATATTTATGTCCAGTAATTTGTAAGAGTGTCATAATAACTGAGTTCGTGCTGAAATTCGTCCGAGAAGCCCATTGTTAACACATCTTCCCGGGGCAGGTCGTACATCGCATTCTCGCATATCCGTTTGACCTGCTGGTAGCTTATGGCGTGAAAGTGCAGTGCGCGGGCACATGATCTTTCTATCTGGCCCAAAGTGAAGCGCTTTCTCAGCGCAAGTATACCCTGGGTCATCTTGCCCCAGTGCCTCGGCACTTCTTCCACAAGTCGATCGAACGGAGTGTACGCATTTGGACCTATCTGCCCCATCATTTCATGGTATTCTTCCTTGCTGACCATTCTCTTTTCCCTGGGGCGGTGCGCCGCAAGACTGACAAACATGCCTATGCTGCTGGATAGCTGGTGCATGGCGATCTGTGGTGAGCTGTCATAGATGCGAAGTATCGTACCGTTACTCTCCAGCCTTACATTCATGCCCATATAGTCAGCCGGAACCGAATAATAATTCTGCTTATAGGCGACATGTCCCATACGGTTTACCCTGCGGTGGCTGACATCCTGTATCTGGAAACGTCTGGAAGGCAGGGGCTGCAGCGCAGCTTTCTCCGATTCAAGAAAGATATCATGAGGCCGGCGCCTGGTGGTACCGTGGACACGTTTATTGCATATTTCATCATTCCATACGCGCAGACCACAGATCAGGTCCTCATAGCTTTTGCTTTCAAAGGCTTTCAGAAAGTTGTTCCTGACATTGTTAATTCTCACTAAAACACCCCCATATATTCTCACTAAAATGCCACCACCTTAAGTTTTTAATTAAGGTTTAACTTGTCGGAGTATTAAAGTCCGACATTATGTATAAAGTGGCAATGTATAATACGATAAAAACACTGCTATCCCACGGGAAATCGATACGGGAGATAGCATCAGAACTTGGGATGTGCCGCAAGACCGTTTCCCGGATACAGAAAGCCCTTGAGCGTGGGCTAGAGGAACCTTTGCCTCAGGTAAGGCCAAAGCTGCTGGACGATTATCTCGATGACATTCAGGTATATAAGGAGATGGGACTGAGCGCTATACTTATCCACCAGCGCCTGCATGAGCAGCAGGGTTTAGATATATCTTATCCCAGTGTCGCCAGAAGTATCGAGAGATTAAAGAAGCAGGAGGTTTTTGTGCCGCTGCACAGCGATCCGGGAGAAGAAGCGCAGGTGGATTTCGGATATATGGGTACTTTCCGCAGGAATGGCCGCCCTGTAAAAGTATGGGTGTTTTCCATGGTTCTCTCCCATAGCCGTTACAGCTTTTATAAACTGGTGACCAGCCAGCGGGTGGACGAATTTCTGGACTGCCATATCAAAGCTTTCGAGTATTTTGGGGGTGTTCCGCGAACTGTCAAACTTGACAACCTGAAATCTGGGGTGACCATTCCGGATCTTTACGAACCGGAGCTCCAGCGCAGGTATTCTGAATTTCTTTCCTACTACAGCTGTGCAGGAATTGCGTGCAGGCCACGCCGTCCACAGGACAAGGGCAAAGTTGAATCATCTATCAAATATGTAAAAAACAATTTTTTAAAGGGCTTCGATGGCAATGGCTATGAAGATCTGCTGTGCGGGCTGAAGGTCTGGAACGAAGAGACATGCAATAAGCGCGTACACGGAACCACGCGCCGTATCCCTCTTGCCGTATTTGAACAGTATGAAAAACATGCACTGCTTGCACTGCCCCCGGTGCGATATGAAATCCTGGAGGTCGGATCCAGAAAAGTCACCCGGCTGGCACACGTGAGCTACCGCCATAATTACTATTCGGTGCCCGCTGCCTATGCGGGCAGAACCGTCAGGCTCGAAAGCAACGGTACCTGCCTAAAAATATTTGACGGCAGCACCCGCATTGCACTCCATCAGGTAAGCGGTCAGATGGGCATGTACGTTTCTCTGGAGGAACACCGTCCGGATTATAAAAAGAATATCAGCAGAGAAGAATATAAGCGGCTAATGGGAAGTATCGGACCTTCTGCACTGCTTTTCTTTGAACATCTTCTGGCGGAGGTGCCTACCCACTGGAGCCCGATGACCCGCGGGATACTTAAATTAAAAAAGCGGTTTACCGACGTGCAGATCGATCTGTCATGTAAGCGCGCGCTCCATTACAGAGCCTTCAGCTACCAGCAGGTCAAACGGATCTGCGAGAACGAGCTTTACAAGCAAAATTACGATGAAATGTCTCCTATGGTGTATTCCAGCGAATACGAACACGAACTCGGACTATACGACAGATTAACAAACTGAAATAAATAATATGGAAACATTATTAGCAAATTTACGCCAGCTAAAATTGGCCACGATGGCCCAGAACCTTGAAATGAGGAATAGGCATGCCCTGGAAAAACAGATCAGCTACCTTGAATTTCTGGAGCTGCTCATCGAAGATGAAATAGTAAAAAGACAGTCCAATGGCTATCAGTCCAGGCTAAAGGAATCCCGGCTGGATACGCAAAAGATCCTGGACAGTTATGACCTGAATTACCAGCCGGACCTGGACAGAAGGCTATTATTTGACCTGGCTTCCTGCCGGTTCATAGAACAGCGCTCCAATGCTATATTCATGGGGAAACCCGGTGTCGGGAAAACCCACCTGGCCCATGCGATCGGGCTTGAAGCGGTCAAAAGAGGTAAAAAAGTACTGTTTGCACACACAAATGAAATGGTCGAAAAACTGTTCGCATCAAGGGCAGACGGAAGTTACCAGTCCGTATTGCAGCGTTATCTAAAGCCTGACCTGCTGATACTTGATGAGCTGGGCTTCAAAAAAATGCCGCAGAACAGTCTGGAAGATTTCTTTGAGATCGTTCGCAGGAGGTACGAAACGGGGTCTATGATCATCACCACAAACCGAAACTTTGAAGACTGGGGAAACCTCTTCGGTGACAGGGTAATTGCTTCTGCTATTATAGATAGGATTGTCCATCATGCAACAATTGTAAAACTTAATGGGAACAGCTATCGCGTAAAAAATCTTATCGAACTACAGGATCTTTTTCCTGGTGAAGATACCGCAAGGACTAGAAGAGGGCGCCCTCGAAAGCAGGAAAACGAAATCTCAGATGATCAGGATAATGAATGATTATTTTTGCATATTAGTGGGGGCATTTTAATGAGAATCAGTGGGGGCATTCTAATGAGAATTAACATGGATCAGTTAAAGAATACCGAAAAATGGTTACTCAAGGTGATGGGGGGCATTTTTTCACAGTTAATAACTATGGTCAGCCGAGCATAAATGACTTGATTAGAGTAGTTGAAAATGACAGCCAAGATAGCCAAAAGCACGTGAAGTTAGGCATATTAAATGAGTTGTTACGCGACAGCAAGCCAATCAATCTTAAAACCACCCAAATGGATAGC
>JBMDXW010000012.1:0-47636 GCA_048594965.1 Chryseobacterium sp. | reverse complement strand
ATACGGGACTTGCCGACTGATAGCTTTGACCTAAACCGACCACGACTGGATGCCTCACATGGCGATCATCGCAGAAAAAACAGATTTTTCAAAGCCTGTCAATGTGCGTTTCCATTCAGAATGTATTACCGGAGAAGTTTTTCATTCAAAAAAATGTGAGTGTGGGCAGCAACTCGACGCCGCCATGAAATACACCCATGAAAATGGAGGAATTATTATTTACCTTCGTCAGGAAGGGAGAAATATCGGGATCATCAACAAATTAAAAGCATATTCTTTACAGGAAAAAGGATTTGACACCGTAGAAGCCAATCTGAAACTCGGACTTCCGGCAGACGACAGAAATTTTGGCGTTGCCATTGAAATTCTTAATTTATTGGGAATAAAAGATATTAATCTTCTGACCAACAATCCTGAAAAGGTAAAATACGTCGAAGAAAGCAATGTCCATCTCAATTCAAGAATTCCTCTTCTGATTCCGGCAAATGAAATCAGCAGAGGTTATCTGCAGACCAAGAAAGATTATTTTGGACATCTTCTTGATGATAACGATAAATAAACAAATGCAAAGCTCCGAAATAAATTCCGGAGCTTTTTTGTAATTATAAAAAACTGAAAAGATATATTTTATTTAAATGAATAAGTCCTTATTTTGGTTTCATCAATATTGTAATATTTAATTACTGCATTATAATCGCTTTTATCAACCGTGTTTACGTTTTTCGCTGCACTTGCCGGAACCAAAACGATTCTGAAAGTCTGGTTTGATAAATATTGGGATGCCTCTGAAGATGACATCTGTGTAAGCTGATTAAAGTTTGCCGCTGTTCTGATGTTTACTTCCTGGGTATTGAAGTCGAAGTTATAGTCTAGCTCTCTTCCTGTAGGATATCCTGAAACATCATCTAAATAATAAGTCTTAGGAATACTCTGCCACGTATTCGCTACTCTTCTATACACCAAAACCACGTCTGTACTCTGAATTTTAATATCTAACGATAACGTCCAGTTTCCAGCACTTGTAAAAGTCCCTGTAGCATCTCTTGATTGCGAATAAGTATCGTAGTCCGTATTATCATCCTTACAGCTGAATATGAATAAGCCAACGAAGGCTAACAGTAAAACCGGAAGAAATTTTTTCATTTTACAAAAGTTTAGTTATTGTTTGTTATTTATAAAGCGTATTCAAATCATATACCAAAAAATTCAAAAACATTGTTTTCCTCATCTTTTTAATTGTATTTTTGTTATTATTGAACATTATGAAGAAACTGATTCTTACCTCTTGTTTTGTTTTTTTATTGTTGAGCCCCACAATTGCAGCCCAATATGTCCCTCAAAACCTTTCCAGAGAAGATCTTAAAAAAGCCAGTCATTGGGTAGACAAAACCTATCGAAAGCTCTCACAGGAAGAAAGGCTCGGGCAGCTGTTTATTGTCGCCCTCTATACCAATAAGGGTGAAAATGAAATCAATAACGTCAGAAATATTGTCATTAATGAAAAAATCGGAGGGCTGATCCTGATGCAGGATGATGCCGCAAGAGAAATCAATCTTGTCAACGAATTTCAGCAAAAATCCAAAGTTCCTTTGATGATCGGAATGGACGCTGAATGGGGCGTATACCAAAGAATTGCCAAAGCACACAAATTTCCCTGGGCGATGACCTTGGGAGCCATTCAGGATAAAAACCTGATCCACCAGATGGCGGCCAAGATTGCAGAAGACTGCCACAGAATGGGAATCAACTGGGATTTCGCGCCTGTTGTAGACGTGAATACCAACCCTGACAACCCGATTATCGGAAACCGGAGCTTCGGATCTGAGGTAAGCAATGTCATCAGTTCTGCTTCCGCGTATGCCAGCGGTCTTCAGGACAATAATATCTTAGCGGCCATTAAACATTTTCCGGGACATGGCGACACCAGCACCGATTCACATCTTGACCTGCCGGTGGTTTCCCACAATCCGGAAAGACTGAACTCTATCGAACTTGCTCCTTTCAAAGCTTTAATGAATAAAGGAATCGGAGGCGTTATGGTGGCCCATTTATATGTTCCAGCCTTGGAATCGGGAAAAGGAATTCCGGCTTCTGTATCTAAAAATATCATTACAGGCTTACTGAAAGATCAACTGGGGTATAAAGGATTAATCATCACCGATGCCCTGAACATGGGTGCCGTAGCCAATAAATACAAACCCGGCGAACTCGATGCCATGGCCTTTAAAGCAGGTAATGACATCATGCTCTTTTCACAAGGCGTTGCCGAGGGTAAAAAACTCATTCAAAAGGCAATTGACAACGGCGAAATTCCGCAGTCGAGAGTGGAAGAGAGTGTAAAGAAAATCCTTCTGACCAAATATTTTTTAGGATTAAACCAGTACAACCCGCGAAATCCGGATAACATCAATTCAGATTTAAATAATGATTCTCACAAAACTTTGGTTCAGGACTTATATGCCAATGCTTTAACATTAATAAAAGATGACAAAAACCTGCTTCCATTAAAAGGGAAACAGATTTATTATGTTGCTTTAGAAGAAGCTCCTTATCAAACTTTTGCCAATGAAATGGGATCGGACGTGATTATTAAAAGAGCCGGAGAGACCAATACAATTCCGGCAAATTCTACCGTGATTGTCGGATTCCATAAAGACAATTCGACAGCTTACAAACCTTATAAAATTTCAGAAACTTCAAAAAAGGTTTTGGCAGAACTCACAAAGAATCAAAATGTGATTCTCACCGTTTTCGGAAGTGCCTATGCCTTAAAAGATATCGATATTTCAAAGGTTTCCACGGTATTGGTTTCTTATGAAAACAACGATGACTCGATGACGGCAACGGCCAGGGCCTTAAAAGGGCAGACTAAAATATGGGGACGCCTTCCTGTTTTGGTCAATGACACCTTAAAACCGGGAATGGGAATCGATTTAAACAATTCACAAAAATAATTTCTATAAAACAAATGATGTTAAAGATGAGTAAACTTTTGACGGTTTTAGTGGTTACTATTTCCTTCAATATAAAGGCGCAGCAATTTGATGCTACTTTGTATTTTCTGGACGGCAGCCAAAGAACAGGAAAAGCTGATATGGTATCTAACGAAGAGCCTAAATTGGCATTCATAGAAAACGGCTCTAAAAAGAAGGAAAAGATAAAAATTAATTTATTGGACAAAGTAGAATATATCAATCCGGAAAACAATCAGTCTGTAACGGCTGAATTAAAGGAGTATACCTATTATTTCTTATCCGAGAAACCAAAGACCCAGTATTGCTGGATGGGCAAAGTATATACGGATGAAAATTTCACTATGTATAACGCTTATGGATACGATGGCGGAATAATGAGTGGAAATCACTATACTTCCGTACCATCTTCAGTAGTTAATTATTTTCTTCAGTATAAAAACGAAAAACCGCAATTGATTTATTTTGATACAAGTATTTTAACGATCAATAAAAATAAAATCCTGAAAAGACATATCAGGAAATTCTTCAGTGATAAATGTCCTCAGCTGGTTCATGATTTTGAGGAAGGAAAAATTAAGATTAAAAATAATAATCCGGAAATACTCATTGAGTATTACAACGAGAACTGCAGTACAAACAATTAAGAAATACCAACAATATAAATGAAAATAGGCATACTATGCTATCCCACCTATGGCGGAAGCGGAATTGTAGCAACGGAATTGGGAATGTCTCTGGCCAATAAAGGCTATGAGGTTCATTTTATCAGTAATGCGCTGCCGGCGAGACTTGACATCACGAATCCTAATATTTTCTTTCACCGCGTAAATGTACAGACCTACCCGCTGTTTCAGTATCAGCCTTACGATATCGCCCTGAGCTCTATGATCTACCGGGTTGTCAATCTCTATAAGCTCGACCTGCTTCATGCGCATTACGCTATTCCCTACGCCTATGCGGCCTTTACGGCAAAGCAGATGCTGAAAGAAGATCATAATGACATCCCTCTTGTCACAACCCTTCACGGGACGGATATCACCCTGGTGGGCCAGCATCCCAGCTATAAACATGCGGTGGAATTTTCCATCAACCAGTCGGATGCCATTACTTCGGTTTCCGAAAGTCTGAAAAGGGACACTTTGCAGTTCTTTAAGATCAAAAAGGAAATCCAGGTCATTACCAATTTCATTGATAATTCTGAATTTGACGAGTGCAACGAGTGCCAGCGGACACAGTTTGCGAACCCGGATGAAAAAATCCTGATCCACGTTTCAAACCTGCGCCCGGTAAAACGGGTAGACGAAGTACTTCAGATCTTCAGGAATGTCCAGAAGAAGGTGAAATCAAAATTAATCATCATCGGTGAAGGTCCCGATATGGAGAAAGTCAACCAGTTCCTGGAAGAAAACCCGGACCTGATCTCAAAGATCCGCCTGCTCGGAAAAGTAAACGACCTGTATCGGATTCTTCAGCTTTCCGATGTGTTTTTATTACCCTCCGAACAGGAAAGCTTTGGTCTCGCCGCATTGGAGGCCATGGCCGCAAACACCCCGGTGATCAGCTCCAACGCCGGAGGAATTCCCGAAGTAAACATCCAGGGAGAAACCGGATTTTTAGCCGAAATCGGAAATGTGGAAGCCATGAGCAACTACACCATTAAACTGCTGAGCAATGAAACGCTTTTAACCGAAATGAAGAAGAATGCGAAAGAACAGGCCATCAAATTCGATCTGAAAAACATTCTTCCCATTTATGAAGCAATGTACAGAACAACCATCGAAAACTTTAAAAAAGAACTGACCAAAGCATAGGGCTTTTCATCAGATTAAATACAGGCTGCATTTCTTGATAATGCGGCCTTTTTTATTGTGTTCTTGCGATTTGGCTTATTTTTTTAAATGCAAATCTCAAGATTCATTAAAATTTTAAATTCATTTAAAATTTTAAACTAATAAAATCCTCATCAAACTGATTATTAAATATTTATATGAAACCAAAAAGTTTTTTACTATTTTAGTTTTCTTAATTAAAAATTATAAATGATGAGTACAAACAATCAAATCAGTGTAGAAATCCCGAAAGCCGTACTTGATGAAGTAGCGCAAAAACTGCAGGACTGCAAAACATTATTGGCTCCCTATCTTCAGGGGTTAACGGTGGACCAGCGAAAAAAACTTTTCAAAATGGGCGACAAAACCGTGGCTACCGTCCAGAAAGTAAAGGTCTACCTGGAAACCAATCCTGAATTTGCACCGGCCTATATGGACAAAACTGAATTTCTGAAAGATGAAGGCGTCGTTACCGGTCTCAGCCCATTAGGAAATCTGGCCACTCAACTGGCCTCTGACATAGCCGACACTGTAACGATCGCGGGAAGTGAGGCTTTAGTTTCTGCCCTGCTCTATTACGGAACCACCAAAGAAGCCGCCGATAAAGGGATTGCTTCCGCAAAACCCATTTATGACGATCTTAGCCAAAGATTTGTAAGAAAAGGAAGCAAGACTGCTCCTAAAAGTGAATAAAGCATCATTCCTTACCTGAAAAACGACTCTTTTACACTCGCCATCGAGTATAAAAGAGTCGTTTTTGAATGTTAAAGACTCAACGCTGTTACAAAAAGACTCACCGACGAGATAAAAAGACTCAAAAACCACTCATAAAGACTCGTTTTTGAGATAAAAAGACTGGATCGCCAGTCTTTTTGCCTGAACGGCGAGTGTTTCAGTCTGATTTTTGTTGAGATCTCAACAGATTGTTTTCTTGCCGGAGCTAATGATCTCAATCACCGAAAAAGAGCCAATTAATGAGAAAGAATTTCAAATAGATTCGCAGAGTGCTTATGTTGGGGCTGTTGTAATTATGACTGAAAGACCTCCCGATTACTATTATTTCAATGGAAAGAGTGTTAGCGAAAAAAAGTTTGAAAAGCTAAGGAAAGCAAATCCTGCATTTCAATTTTTCATATTTGATGAAAAAGAGGCTGAGGTGGTAGCCGGAAAAAGTTATATAAATAACATAAGATTATTATTCTCTGAATAAATCCTCACAAAAATTCTTTCTCTTGAGGATATCCAAATTTTTGGGCAGTCTTTTTTGTTTTACAAATAACACAAATTCCCTAAATTAGCCTAAAACAAAAACACTCATGACAGAAAAATTACTTCAATATCTTTGGAACCATAAGGTTTTTAAAGATTTCAACTTCAGAGATGCTGAAGGAAATCCTATCGAGATTGTAGATTTCGGAAAATGGAATAGCGATTCCGGACCTGATTTTTTGACGGCAAAAATAAAAGTAAACAACATCATTTTAGCCGGTCATATAGAACTTCATGTAAAAGCTTCCGACTGGATTTTTCACCAGCATACCCGCGATCCCAATTATCAGAACCTTATTCTGCACGTCGTCTACCAAAACGATCTGGAGATCGGTGAGCTCAAAAACAAAAACGTTCCGACCCTCGAGCTCATCCATTACATCGACCAGAATATTCTCCGGAAATATGAAAAGCTGGTGAACGGAAACCACTTTATTCCTTGTGAGAATATTTTTAATCCCGATCATATTCCGCTGCATTTTCATGAGCAGAATGTGATTAAAAAACTGAACGACAAATCGATTGAGCAGGAGAAGAACCTTGAAAGGTTTAAAAACAATTTTGAAGCGGTATTGTTCCACAGTCTTGCCTATTCTTTCGGACTGAAAGTGAATGCCGAGATCTTCAGGCAGATGGCCGAAAGCATTGATTTCGCGATTATTCTTAAGACCCGCCAGAATAAACTGCAGCTGGAGGCCCTGCTTTTCGGAATGGCCGGCTGGCTGGAAGACCCGAAAGATGAAGCGATGAGGACCTGGAAAAGAGAGTTTGATTTTTTAAAGGTAAAATTCACTATTCCCGACCTGAGATTTTATCCCAAATTCTTAAGACTGAGACCTCCCAATTTCCCGACCATCCGCCTGGCACAGCTAGCCGATCTCTACCATCAGCAACAGAATTTATTCTCCCGGATTATTCATGTGACATCCACGGAAGAACTGTTCGGTTTATTTAAAAATATAAAAGCTTCCGGGTATTGGGACAACCATTTCAACTTCGGAAAAATTTCCAGTGCAGATCAGCCGAAAACACTAAGCAGGGATTTTGTAGAACTCATCATCCTGAATACAGTACTGCCTTTGAAATACACTTACCACAAATATCACCACGAAGAAATTGCTGATGATCTTATTGCTTTATACAAGAATCTGCCGGCCGAAAAGAATTCCGTAGTCGAAAGCTGGAAAACCCTTAAAGCACCTATACCGACTTCTCTTGAAAGCCAGAGCTTCATTTATCACTTCAATCATTTTTGCTTAGAGAAAAATTGCTTACATTGCAGCATTGGATTTAAACTATTAAAAGAACCTTAAAATGCTAGATAACATCCGCCACAAATTAGAAAGAGAATGGTTCGGTGTTCTTACCAGAACCGGTGCTAAACTGGGCATCCCCGTATCGAAACTGAGGGTTTTCTTTATCTACTCTACGTTTGCGACGGCCGGTTTTTTCTTTTTAATTTATCTGGGGCTGGCATTTACGCTCTGGGTGAAAGATATTTTCATCACCAGAAGACCTAACGTTTTTGATCTCTAAACATGGAATTTTTACAGATTACCTCCGCGGAAGACTACAGAGTTAAAGAAATTTACGAGGCGTACTGCTCTACTTTTCCTGAAGATGAAAGAAGAGACTGGGAAAAGCTGACTCCCCTGTTTTCGCATCCGAAAGTAAAAATCATTTCCGTACTCCACGAATCTCAAAATATCGGCTACCTCATCCTCTGGGAACTCAGCACGTACACTTTTGTAGAGCATTTCGAAGTTTTTGAATCGTTCAGGAGCAAAAATCTGGGATCCCATATCACAGAATATCTTTTCCAAAACCATCCCCGGATCGTTCTGGAGATTGGGCCTGAACATACCGGTGAAGATGCGGCAAGACGTTACGCCTTTTATCAGAAGAACGGCTTCCGGCTGATCGACGAAATGTACGTTCAGCCCAGCTACGGAAAGAATAAAAAACCTCTTGATCTGTGGCTGCTTTCCAATTATAGTCCTGAAAATTTAAAAGAGATCAGGGAAGAAATTTACGACGTTGTTTATCATTAAACTCCCGTTATTGAATTTACTTTTTAGTCGTACTTTCTTTCAGTCTTTTCACGAAAACAGGAAAGCTTTGTTCCATTCTGGCCAAGGCACCCGATAAGTTTTTGGCGCGGGCAAAAGTTCGGGTCTGGGGATTGTTGACGAAAGCAAATTCTATAAATTCTGAAATTCTTTCTCTCGGAATACCTTCTTTCATAAAGTAATCATCCTCTACCCTGTCGCGGATCCAGAGGATATCCTCCTGAAGATCGTCGTATCGGTACTGGCGCTTCATCCTCCGGGCATCCCCACTGATGAGATCATACAGACCCTGGACATTCAGGTTCCCCAATAGCATTGGAAGCAGGACCTGTTTTACTTCGGCCGGCTTCTCCCGCATTTTGCCTGCCGGTTCGGGAAGTCCCACGGCATCTTTTACGATTCTGCCCTTATCGACCTTAGCCACAGCTTTAGAATCTCTGGAGAGATCTCCGGTGATATTGGCTACTTTCACTTCTTCAATTGGTTGTGCCACTCTCACCAGTTTAATGTTCAGGTTATTGTTTAAAAGATATTTTGCCTTTATGGATGATCTTTCGAAACCCGGACGCACAAAACGCAGTTCATCTTCGGGAGCTGCCTGAATGGAGAAGTTTCCGTCTGAGTCTGTGTACGACTTCCGGTCTGAAGAAACATTCATGATGGCAACGGCAGGAAGCGCAACACCGTCTTCATCAGTGATCGTGCCTCGTGCGGTTTCCTGTGAAAATACGCTCAGAAAAGGAAATAACAGTAAGATAAATAGCCTTAATCGCATCATTTTCAAATATACATTTTAATTAAGGCGTTTTATATGAAGAAATCCTGTTCAGCACTGCGCTTTTGAATCGGTTCAGATCAGCATCGGTGACATAGCCGTACTTGAGGATATTTTTTCTTTCAAAGCCCGTTCTCAGGATATAAAGGATGAAGTGCTGAATCTGGGGCTTGTCAATTTTAAGGTCTTCAAAAAATTCATTCCCCAGTGCATTCTGAAGATAATTCAGCAAATCAACATCATCCCATTTGTTTTTTACCTTTCCGAGAGAGAATGTTCCTTTGGTAACCGGCTGTACAAACTCGCCCGGTCTTGGAGCCAGGACCGAAGGTGCGGACTTCCGGGAAATGTAAACAGCCAGGTCATTTTTAAGCTTCTGAACTTTCCTTGGCGGATTGAGGGTTTTGGTATCCGTTTTAAGATCGCCGGTAAGTTCTTTTTTAATTTCAACTTCTGCAATAAGAGTGGCAGCCCTGACCATGGTGACATTTACGGGGGAGCTGATGTTTTCAGCAGTAATCCTGCGGTTTGCCCTGTCGTATCCGTTCTTCATAAACCGAAGTTCGTCCCCACTTCGACCGGAGATCATAAAATGGCCGTCCCGGTTGGTAGAAACCCTTTCATCGGTTCTGATGTTGATCACCGTAACATCGGAAAGCTCGGCCTGATCCTCAGAGATCACTTTTCCGAAAATGTAATCCTGAGCCTGGATATTGATAAAGATAACAGTAAATAAAAGAAAGAATAGTTTAATTTTCACGGAAAGTTTTTTATTACAGCAAAACTAAAATTATTTTTAAATATTACGGGAAGTTTAACCACACTTAACTCGTTTTAGCATTTCTTTTAGGCTTTTGCGGTGGAAAGTGTTAAATCCGCATTCACAATTGTTAAAATTTCACTTAAAAAATAGTTAACTTGCAGCTGGAATTCTACTCAAAAATGCAAAATTCTTACACGGTCATCAACGCTTCAGCAGGATCAGGGAAAACATACGCCCTGGTACAGCGGCTATTGATGATCTGTCTCCGGTATCCCAATCAGCAGCAATCGATCCGGAATATCCTGGCTCTTACCTTTACCAATAAGGCAGCCAATGAAATGAAGGAAAGAATCCTGAGCTGGCTGGGAAATTTCTCTTCGGAAAATTATGCGGAGAACGGAGATCTTAAGAATATTCAGAAAGCATTTGAACAGGAAGGATTAAAAATCACCATTGATGAACTTCATGTCCGTGCGAAGAAACTCCTGGATTATGTCCTCCACAATTACTCCACCCTGAATATCGGAACCATCGACCGTTTCAACTCAAGGCTGGTAAGAAGTTTCTCTTACGAACTGGGACTGGCAAAGAATTTCAACCTCGAAATTGAAGCGGAGCCTTTCCTGATCGAAGCGGTGGATAAAATGCTGGATCAGATCGGGGAAAACGAAGTGATCTCCGAGTCGTTCATGGATTATGTAGATTACAGCCTTGAAAATAATGAGAGGATTAATTTAAATAAAAACCTCTACGATTCGGCAAAGGAATTTGTGAAGGATATTCATTATGAACATCTCAAGAACAATAAAGATTTCGACAGCACCAATTATGAAAATATAAAAAATACCCTGCGAAAGGAAATTGCCTTACATAAGAAACAGGCAGCCGAGCTTGCCACACAGTCTATTGAATTATTCAGATCAAGGAATATTGAGGTTGAAGATTTTGCGCAAGGAAAAAACGGGATCGGAGGATTCTTCAGCAAAGTTTTAGATTTTTACCAACAAAAAAGGGCGGGTTTTCCTTTCCCGACGACAGCGGAAGAATCGGTTTTAAACAATTACCGGAAAGGAGCCTCTGCAAAGTCTAAGCACAAGGAAACCGACATCCTGGAAATACTGGAACCGTTGCTGGAAAACAGAATGAAACTGATTCTGCTTTACATCGAAACCCAGAAAAAAGAGAAAATCTTGTCGGCGCTCCTGCCTTTGAAAGTCAACAAAGATATTCAGGATGAGCTGAA
Organism: Chryseobacterium sp.; assembly: GCA_048594965.1. Classification (GTDB taxonomy): domain Bacteria; phylum Bacteroidota; class Bacteroidia; order Flavobacteriales; family Weeksellaceae; genus Chryseobacterium. The sequence goes on along the minus strand of JBMDXW010000012.1, from coordinate 36,713 downwards.
GAAGATCGAGGAAGAAAATGATCTCGTACTTCTGTCCAAGTTCAATATTCTTATCAATGAAAATCTGAAAAATGAGCCTTCCGCATTTATTTACGAAAAAGTAGGATCGCAGTTCCAGCATTATTTTTTTGATGAGTTTCAGGATACTTCAGAACTTCAGTGGCAGAATTTCCTTCCGCTGAGAGACCATTCCATTTCTACGGAGAATACTTCATTCACGCTGGTGGGTGATCCCAAACAAAGTATTTACCGGTTTAGGGGCGGTGAGAGCAAGCTGATGCTGGATATCATCAACAAAAAAGAAGTCACTCCTAAAGAAGCAGAACTTCTGGTGCTGAAGGATAACTGGCGCAGTGCTAAAAATATCGTCCTTTTCAACAATGATCTTTACCGGTTTCATGCCGCGAATCTGGAAGAAGAGCATCAGAATATTTTCGGGGCCGATGCCGAACAAAGCCCGAAATCTTCCCTGGAAGGAAGGGTAAAAGTGAATCTTATCGAAAACCTCACCAATGAAGATTTTTACAACGACACTTCTGAGAAGATGCGCAAAGACATCCAGGAAAGCCTGGACAACGGTTTCAAATTCTCAGACATCACCATTCTCTGCCGGGGGAATTTCGATATTTTCAGTTATTCCCAAAAACTGGGGAACCTGAAAGTTTTTTACAGGAGTGAAGAAACCAACATAAAAACGATTTCCGACAAGGGACTTACCCTGGAACTTTCCCATACCTTAAAAGCGGTTATCGAATTTCTGAAATGGGAAGTAAACCCGAAGAACCGGACGAACCTCATCATGATGATGTATTATCTCAATAAGCTCGGAAGAATCCACATGGCAGATTTCACTCTTGAGATGAAAGAAATCCTTGACATTCCTTTGCACGAAGACATTTTAATATTCATCCAGAACCGGTATTCATTAAAGCTTAAACAAGATCACTTTCCAAGGTTTAACCTCTACAATTTTGTAGAGTATTACATTAATGAATTTTCTGTAGAGAATAAGGAAACCGATTTTTTGCTGAATTTCCTTGAAATGCTGTTTAATTTTACTCAGAATGCCGGCGCAAGCACGAAAGAGTTTCTGAAATATTGGGACGAGGAAGCTTCCGCCTACACCATTCAGGCTTCCGAGAATATTGATGCGATACAGATCATGACGATCCATAAGGCGAAGGGCCTTGAATTTCCGATTGTCTTTATTCCGATGATGAATAAAAACCGGGATGCCGAATTCACGAACTGGTTTGAAACTTCGCAGGACACGCCGTTAAAATCCGTTAACATCAATCAGTTCAGCAAAAACCTGGAAGTCTACGATGAAGAAATTGAGAAATTCAACAAACAGAACTCGTACAAAAACTTTATCGACAGGCTGTGCCTGCAGTATGTGGCAACAACACGGCCTGTAGAGCAGTTGTTTTTTTATATTCAAAAAGCCAATAAAACATCCAATAATCTTGAGCTTCTGGAATTTCTCCAATCAAAGAATACGGAGAACCTTGATGAGTTTGAATTGTACAAAGTGCATCTTGAATCGCTGAAAAAACATTCCAAAGAAAAAACTTCAGCTTTTCAAACCAAAGACATCCGCGTACTAAAGAACGTCAGTGAAAAGAATACCTCCATTAAAATAGCGACCCCTTCCAAAAACTACCAGGTACGAAATGAAAAGGTAAGGATCGGTCTTTTTGTTCATGAGCTCCTGTCCCAGATCAATACTAAAAATGACATTGCCAAAGTTCTTGAGTGCTACATTCTGGAAGGCCAGATCACCATTTCAGAAAGCCAGACGATACGGCTTGAACTGGAAAAAATCCTTGATACCCACGCCGAGTTTTTTGATGAAAAATGGCAAGTGATTAATGAAAAAGACATTATGATTACGGAGAACGGGGAAAGCAGAGTATACAGACCAGACCGTATTTTAAAAAGTGATGAAGGCTACATCATCGTTGATTTTAAAACCGGAGAAGAATCATCCAAAAACGAACGCCAGATCGAGAACTACAGGGATATTCTTGAAAAACTGGGCAGAAAAGTCCTGAGAACACAGCTGATTTATTTGTAAGAAGGTTTGAAATATTCGTAACTGAGGTACGAATCTACTTCAAAGAACAGAATTCTTCCTTAAAAAATCCATATACTTAAACTTTGATTAAGAGATAAAACAATTTCGGCGGCACCAAAGGTGCCGCCGAAATTGTTTATGCTGAACAAAACTAAGCCGTTGTATCCGGAGTGAAGACCCGCTGCGCCAATTCCTGGTCAAACAGATAGAGGGCAGATGGATTGTCACTTACCATTTTTATTTTCGTCACCAGCTGAGAAGCACTGGCTTCCTCTTCTACCTGCTCATTAATAAACCACTGCAGGAATGAAGTGGTGGCAAAATCCCCTTCATCATTGGCATTTTTTACGATATTGAAAATACTTTTCGTTACTTTTCTTTCGTGCTCAAGTGCTTTTTCAAAAATATCGATGGCCCCGAGGAACTCATGTGGCGGTTTCGGGATTTCGCCGATGATGATTTCTCCTCCTACGTCATTAAGATAATCGAACATTTTGTCGGCATGCATCAGCTCTTCTTTGCTCTGTACCCTGAAATAATTGGCAATACCATCAAGATCTTTTCCTGAAAACCAGGCAGACATGGAGAGGTAATACTGCGCGGCGTATTGTTCGTGAGCTATCTGTTCGTTAAGTAATTTCGCAATGTTCTCGCTAACCATAAGTAATAAATTTACGTTCAAAATTAGGGATAAAACCTCAAAATCAAAAGTTTTAGGTAAAATTAACCTGAATCTTAGGCAGAAGAACAGATTTGGCTGGAATAAACGTGCCGGAAGCCCAAATCTTTTCTGTCAGAAGCGCATTGTTAATAATTCCAGGCTAAAGGTGACCATCTTAAACGGGCGACTTATTCTTAGTGACATTCCTGCCTTTGAGTACATCAGACTTAAGTTAAAATTCTATCCGATTCTTATGAAATCATAAAAAAAGAGCGGAAATTTCCCGCTCTTCAACACATTAAAAAATCAAAATTATAAACTACTTCATTGCATCCGGAGCTACCGTATTCATTGGCTTGTGCATTTTTGCTCCTCTTTCCTTCATTGCCATTCTTCTTTGTTCCATTTTAGCTTTCCGGTCAGCCTGCCATTTATCATATTGCTGAGGGGTCAGGATTTGTTTCATCTCAGCATCCATTTGTGCTCTTTTTGCTTTCATCTGCTCCATTTTTGCCTGTCTTTCCCCTTTATTCTTTTCAAAATCGGCTTTCATCTCCGCTTTTCTTCTGTCCTGAAGTGCTTTAATTTTATCCACCTGAGCCTGATTCAGATTTAAATCTTTCTGCATTTGTGCCATATGCTCCTGCTCCCTTTGCTGAAATTTCTGCTGCATCTCTGCTTTTCTTGCCTGTCTGTCCTGAGGCGTGGTCTGTTGAGCCATTGCGAAACCTCCAAATCCGATAAATGCTATCGCTAATACTAATTTTTTCATATTCTAAAATTTTTAATTATTTCTTTTATATCTTTTTGATTATTAGTTAAAACAAAAGTTAAAGTGGAAAATTCATAAATTTTGTTAAAATTAAATATCAATACGACAATAAAATAAAAAAGGACAGATTTTAAAAAAACCTGCCCTTCACACCACTTAAATATAATATATGAAAATTAATTCTTTGCAAATCCGTTTCTGAAACCGCCATTGCTTTTTCTTTCACCACCGTTGTTCTGTTGTTGCCGTGGCGCTGAATTTTCACCTCTTCTGAAGCCGCCTTCATTTCTGAAACCGCCATTATTTTCCTTTCTCGGTGCTTCCTCTCTCCTGACGTCTCCACCTCTGAAACCACCACGGTTTCCATTATTTTCGGCCCGCTCAGAACGGAATCCTTCATTGCCTCTGTTTCCCGGGTTACCATTCCTGAAGCCGCCGTTATTTCTAGGCGCGGCATTATCGCTTCTAAAACCGGAATTGTCATTATTTCTTTTTTCAGTCTGGTTGCGGAAACCGCCGTTACTATTTCCTCCCTGTCCTCTGAAGCCGTTGTTCGGTCTGTCAGATCTTACGATTTTAAAGGTAGGATTATCCATTCTTCTGAATCTCGCGCGGTCTACCCTGTAGATATTGATATTTACATTTCTGTATCTCGGCATCGGCCTGCAGATCGCGGCATAATGCGTTCTTCTGTAGTTCTGGAAGTAAACTACCGGGCTGTATCCTCTGTAGTAATTGTTCTGGAAAACTACAAATACCCTTGGTCCCATAATTCTCTGTAAGGCGTAGAACCTGTCGTAGTACCATCTGTCCGGGTTATACCTGTAAAATCGGTTCCATGATGAAAAGCTTACATAAAGATTATTTAATCTTATAATCTGGTCAACCTGCCATGGGCTCAATCTGTTTTGGGTAAAGAAAACATTCCAGTTGATATTAACGATACTGTTTCTGTAGTCGTTGTAATTGGTCTGGTAATAGTCCTGGGGATAATAATCCTGCGGATAGTTGTAATAATAGTCATCAGGAAAATAGTTCTGATCATCTTCATCGCTGTAATAGCCACCATCGTTCTGATAATATCCGTCATCCTCCCAACCGTTGTTTGGATACTGCTGAGCAAAGGCGAACGTTCCGAGGCTCAAAGCAAAACCGATCAATATTTTTTTCATTTTTATAGTCGTTATTGGTTAATATATAGTCTAATTTCTTTTCTATCTTTTTGATATAAATGAAAAAAAGAAGTTAAATCTTACGATAAAACTTCTTTTAATTTCATATTAATTAATTGATAATCAAATGTTAAATTTACATTCTTCCGCTATCTTTTACCCAATCGGATATTTTTTCATTAAAGTCTGTCCTTTCTTTCAGATCTTCAAGCTTAAGATGCATACGATATCTCCAGTAATGTGGGAAAACCGCAGGATTGTTGATCCTTTCATTATCCATTTCGATATTCAGTAGTTCCTTATCGGTAGCCAGGAATTCCTGGATCGGGAAGATGGCAAGCATTGCATCATTGTAAAGATGCTGTTTCATAATGATCTCAGACAGATGCGGATCAAGATCTTCTGGTGCCGGACCAAACTGAATCAGCTGCTCGTTAAAGTACTGCTGCGTTAATGCCGGATTTTCTCTCCACCATTGTCTTAAGGTAGAACTGTCATGGGAAGAAGCGGTCACCACATTCAGATAGCCTGCATTTTTAGGATTATAGAAAGGAATATTGTCCGAAGGCATTCTCTGAACCTTCAAAGCAACGATCGCCAACTCATCCATTACCACAGGAACGCAATCCGGAACGAGCCCCAGATCTTCGCCACAGATCAGCATTTCGGTAGCATTGAGAATAACAGGAAGCTTTTCCATTGCTTTTTCGTACCAAAGAGCATCCTGTCTTTTAAAGAAATAATCGTGATACAGCTCGTAGATGGCTTTCTTTTCCCAATCTGAAAGGAATTGATAAGAATCTGTCTGATACACATTGAACCTCGGATGATAAACCACCTGCCCGTTTCTTTCTTCAATTAAAAACAAAACATTGGCACAAAGTGAAATAAGCTGTTCTTCTAACGGACCCCGAGGATTTTTCTTAAAGAAATCAGACAGCTTTCTCTGAGTATTGAATTCTTCTTTAAAAGAATACGTCCCGTTATGATTGTTACTGATGAACTCAAAGGCTTTATCCGTATTTTCTCCAAAGTATTTCCACAGAATTTCGTGATTGATAAAAGGTTTGCAATACCTGTCAAAATTAAACGGGATATGCCATGCTCCAAATTCTTCCAGCGTCACCGGAACGGCGGGATAAAAATACCCGAGAATCCCTTGCGTGGCAGAAATCGGCATTCTCCAGATCCTGAAAAAACCAAGGATATGGTCGATCCTCATGGCATCAAAATATTGCTCCAGGGCCTTAAACCTGTTTTTCCACCACTTGTAATCGTCGGCTTTCATTGCTTCCCAGTTGTAGGTAGGAAACTCCCAGTTCTGACCAAGCTCCGTAAACTGATCCGGCGGTGCCCCGGCCTGGAAATCCATTCCGAAAAGTTCAGGCTCTGTCCAGGCTTCTACCGAATACCTGTAAATTCCGATCGGGAGATCTCCTTTTATCGAGATACCCAGACCATGCATATAATCAACAGCGTCTTTTAACTGCTTGTGAAGCTGATACTGCACCCATGCATGAAGCATTGAAGCATCATAATCCTTACTTTTTGTGGTGAAAAAAGGTGCAATTTTCCCCGGAATGTATTTTTTATGTGTTTTCCACTCATTGAAATTCGGGGTTTTATATTTATCCCTTAAAACACAGAATGCAGCATAAGGAATCAGCCACGACTCGTTATCTTTAATAAATTTTTTGAAGTTCCGGTCTTTATATATTTTGTCTTTGTCTTCATTGAAAACTGATCTCAGATATTTCCATTTGGAGGAAATCATCTTTTCGTAGTCAATCAGCTCCAGTGAATTTAAAGCTTCCTTTTCCGCTTTATATTCTTCTACCAGATCTACCGGTAAAGGATAGTCAAGATTTTCCAGGGAAATATACTGAGGATGCAGCGCATACACAGAAACGGCGGCATAAGGATAAGAATCGGTCCATGTATAGTTGGCTGTCGTATCGTTAATCGGCAGAATCTGAATGATCCCAAGATCTGCTTCATGGGTCCAGTCTGCAAGCTTTTTCAGGTCGGAAAACTCACCAACACCGAAGCCATCATCCGTTCTCAGCGAAAAAATAGGAACCGCAACGCCGGCATCATGATACATCTGGTACAGCTTAAATTTAAAATAATGATCAGAAACAATCTGCAGGGTATCTTTGGAATTGTTTGGCAAGGCAAAACGGTTTTCGCCCGCTTCCACGTCTATTACCTTTCCGGTCTGTTTGTCATAAAGGCAATATTTATACTGTATAAACTCCTTTTCGTAAATTTCGAGGGAAGCTTCCCAGATCCCAAAATCGGTTTGCGATAAATGAATTGCTTTTTCATAATCCCAGTTTCCGAGGGAAGCTGTACTACCGAACAGGACTACGCCCCAGTTTGGGTTATAGACCGGCGCCTCTATTCTGAACAGGTGCGTATGTTTTTTTAAAACCGAAATTTTTTCTGGCTTAAAGGTATTGAGCTTGTTACGTAAAATTTTATTGTTCAGATAATTTTCGGGGAAATTTTTATTGTTCCACTGATCGTAGATCACAAACTCTTTATAATTATGAGGGAAATTAAGACGGTGCGGAACAAATTCTTCACGAAGAACAATCCCCCTGTCGTCTAACAGCTGATAATGATAGGAAATAGATTTTGAAAAGTAATCAACCTCACATTTCCAAAGGCCGTTTTCGGCATAAAACATAGGATGAACCTGTGATACTGCACCTTCTTCACTAATTGCCAACTGAAGTCTTTCTCCCACTTTCGTACCGTACCCTACATTAAAATATAGTTTCATTTACATTTTTTTATAAAAATACATCATAATATCGAAAAATAAAACTTATTGAATATCAAATATTCATTAAAAAAGCCTTCTCAAATATTTTGAAAAGGCTTAAGTTTTTATCGGGAAGAAAATTATTCTGTGACAACAATTTTCTTATTGAGCAATACTTTTCCGGATTCATCGGTAATATTCACCAGATAAGCTCCACTAACGAGATTTTTAAGATAGACCTGCTGATTCAAAGAACCGTTTTTCACGGATAAATTCTGACTGATCAAATTTTTACCGGACATATCAAAAATATTTATTTTAATATTTCCTTTCACAGATTGGTCATTAACATTCACGTTAATCAGTTTTTCATCCACCCTTGTCGGATAAATATCGACATTGGCAAAAACGGTATTTGGGACCGCTTTATCGTTGGCAAAATACTTACTCGCCAGATCATAGATATGAAGATTCTCCTCTCCCGGAAGCTGCCCGGCCTGCAGGGTATTGAGATCGACCTCATACAACGGAGCTCCTTTGGCGCTGGCAATAATCACTTTCCCTCTGGAGTTTACGGCAGCTCCGTTCACGGAATACGTTTCCGGAATTCCGGAAATTTTCCCTATAAATTTAGCCTTAAGTTCTTTCGTCGAAACTTTAAAAACATTCCCTGATGCTGAAAAAATATAAAAGTTATTGTCTGCATCGGCAATCATGTCTCCTCCAAAGCCTGTTTCCATCAATGTAAAGGAATTTTTACCATTGGAAGCGTCATCCATAATAATTCCCAGGTCACTGACCGTGTACTGACTTCCCTTTTTACTGATCTTCAGAAATTGGGTTCCCGCATTGTTGACTGCATAAATATTACCGTCGTAGCCGGCAGTCATTCTGGTAAAATGAGAGTTGATGTCACACGAAGTTACTCTTGCCAGGCTGTTTTCTACCAATGTGATCTCTTTTGTTTTTGCATTTAATACATAAATATTTGAAGAGAACATCGGCATATAAACCAGGTTATTATTGGCGGGATCATAGGCCAGCGTAGCCATATTCACGGCCTGGGCATTGTTATTTGAGTTTCTATCCTCAGCCACTAAACTGTTTCCAGCCTGTGAAAAGACTTTTGAAGAAGAATCTGCCGTAAAAATGCGCTCACCTGAATTTCCGGATGCCGGATCAATAGAACGGAAATCATTAAAGATGATGTTCGGGGTGTCTTTTCCGACCAATGCGAAAAAATCCTGCTGAGCATAAGCGTTCGCACCAGCCAGCAATAAGAATAAAGGGAGTAAACGTTTTTTCATAGGTTTATAAATTTAATGTTTAATCATTTATTATGACTAAGTTACACAATTTTAAGATTGGTTGAAAAAAAAATTTAAGGTTGATGTCAGGCTAATACTGAGGTTAAGGTCAAGATTGAGGTATAGATGATATAATTATTATTTAACGAAAAAAAACTCCCACAATACCGTGAGAGTTTATATAAGAATATTGTTTAAAATTCTAATTCAACACATAAGAAGTTCCATCCCTTCCGTCTTTCAGTTCGATGCCTTCGGCAAGGAGCTTGTCACGGATCTGATCGGAGAGCTCGAAATTTTTGGATTTTCTGGCCTGGTTTCTTAACTCGATTAATACTTTTAAAGTCTGGTCAAGTTTTTCGTTGTTGTTTTCCTCAATCGTCTGAAGTCCCAATACATCAAAAACCAAAGCATTTAACGTAGATCTTAAATCCTCTAAATCTTTTGTTGAAATGGTTTCTTTGCCGTCATTCAAAGCAAAGATATATTTTACCGCTTCAAATAAATGGGCAATCAGCACCGGTGAATTGAAATCGTCTGTTAATGCATCGTAAGCTTTATTTTTCCATTCTTCCAGACTGAAACCGGATGGTTTTTCATCATTTGGCGTGATGGATTGCACTACTTTGATGGCTTCCATTAACCGGATAAACCCTTTCTCACTGGCCAGCATCGCATCATTGGAAATATCCAGGACACTTCGGTAATGGGCCTGCAGGAAGCAGAAACGCACGATTGACGGATGGAAAGGCTTTTCAAAGAAATCATTTTCCCCGGTGACCAGCTGCATTGGCAGGATGTAGTTTCCGGTAGATTTACTCATCCTTTGGGAATTCATCGTTAGCATATTGGCGTGCATCCAGTAGTTTACCGGCGCAGCATCGTTGCACGCTTTCCCTTGTGCGATCTCACACTCGTGGTGCGGGAATTTCAGGTCCATCCCGCCACCGTGAATATCGAAAGTTTCACCCAGATATTTCGTGCTCATAGCCGTACATTCCAGGTGCCATCCCGGGAAGCCTTCGCCCCATGGCGAATTCCACCGCATGATGTGTGCCGGGGAAGCCTTTTTCCAAAGGGCAAAATCCTGCGGGTTTTTCTTTTCTCCCTGTCCGTCCAGGTCACGGGTATTGGCAAAAAGCTCTTCGATATTTCTTTTGGATAATTCTCCGTAATTCAGGCCTCTTCTGTTGTATTCCAACACGTTGAAATAGACCGATCCGTTGCTTTCGTAGGCAAATCCTCTTTCGATCAATTTTTGGGTCAGTTCGATCTGTTCTACGATGTGGCCGGTAGCCGTCGGTTCAATGTTTGGCGGCAACAAATTGAAAAGATCCAACACTTTATGAAAATCCACGGTATACTTCTGTACGATTTCCATCGGCTCTAATTTTTCCAGGCGGGTTTGCTTTACGAAACGGTCGTTGTTGACATCTCCATCATCGGTAAGGTGTCCTGCATCCGTGATATTTCTTACGTACCGTACTTTATATCCCAGGTGCATCAGACTTCTGTAAATGAAATCGAAGGAGAGGAAAGTTCTCACATTTCCTAAATGCACATTGCTGTAAACTGTGGGTCCGCAAACGTACATTCCGACGTTTCCGTCTAAAATAGGTTTGAATATTTCTTTTTCGCCTGCAAGCGAGTTGTATATTTTTAACTGCATGATTTTTTATGAGTGATAATTGATGGTTGATAAATGATTTTTTTAATTAATTTAAGATAAACCTTTCACAACAGATAATTGTTGTAATGAAAATCTTATGTGAAAGTTTTTTAAATTTTATCATTTTAATTTTATTTTCAAAAACTTCAGGCTTTTAAAGGCATTGGATAATATTTGTCTTAATTTAACCTCACCCCTTAACAAAGGATATTTTGAAGTTCCTCTTTACACCGTCCTGTTAAAATTACTATTGCTTAATCCAATTTCGCATGGCTTCCCACGTAATGCAGGAATTCCTGTCTGGTAATCGGATTGGTCCTGAAAATCCCGCTTAATTCTGCCGTAATGGTCGAACTTGCCGTATCTTTTATTCCTCGACAGTTGACACAAAGATGTTTGGCATCGATGATACAAGCGACATCCTTCGTTCCCAGCGCTTCCTTCAAAGCATCTACGATCTGCATCGTCAGCCTTTCCTGAACCTGCGGTCTCTTGGCATAATAATCCACAATCCTGTTGATCTTTGAAAGTCCGATCACTTCGCCGTTGGAAATATAGGCTACATGTGCCCTTCCGATAATCGGCAGAAAGTGGTGTTCGCAAAACGAATATACGGTAATATCTTTTTCCACCAGCATCTGGCGGTATTTATATTTGTTTGAAAAGGTGGAAATTCCCGGTTTGTTTTCCGGCAGCAGCCCCCCGAAAATTTCATTTACATACATTTTGGCTACTCGTCTCGGCGAGTCTTTTAAAGAATCGTCGGTCATGTCCATCCCCAGGGTCTGCATGATCTCCCCGAAAAGTTCCGTAATTTTTTCGATCTTCTCTTCCGGTGATTTATCAAAAGCATCTTTTCTTATAGGCGTATGTTCTTTTCCCGTAAAAATATCATCGTCGTTATCCGTAAAATCAACCATTTTTATTTAATTTGCACAAAAATACGGATAAAATCTGTTCGTCATATTTAATTTGGCTGAAAAACATTATCTTTCACCTCCACCATCTTTTTACATCATGATTACCGCTGAAGAAGTACAGAACGACTCCCAGAAAAAGGAATTTTTAGAGTTTCCGGCAAGGCTTTATAAGAACGACAAAAACTACATCAGACCACGGAATATTGATATTGAAGATGTTTTCAATCCCGAAAAAAACAAGACGTTCAAAACCGGAGAATGTGCCCGTTTTTTATTTAGAAATAAGCAACAGGAGACCGTTGGGAAAGTAGCGGTTTTCATCAACGAAACTTACGAGCAGAAACAACCTACCGGAGGAATAGGATTCTTCGACTGCATCAATGATCAGGAAACAGCCGATTTTATTTTTGACCACTGTAAAGACTGGCTGCAGCAGAAAGGCATGGAAGCCATGGACGGACCGATCAATTTCGGGGAGCGGGATAAATTCTGGGGACTTGTGATCGAAGGATTTATAGAACCGCTGTATGGGATGAATTATAATTTCCCTTATTACAAAGACCTTTTCGAAAACTACGGCTTTAGGATTTATTTTGAACAGCTCTGTTTTTCACGGCCGATTTTTGCAGAAGTTTCAAGGGTATTCACGGTAATGCACGCCAAGCACAGTAAGAATCCGGATCTTTCCGCACGGCCGATGACGAAAGACCACCTGGCAAAATTCGCACGGGATTTTACCGAAATTTACAACAAAGCCTGGGCGGCCCATGGTGAAGGAAAGCAGATGGAAGAATCGAAGGTTCTGAAAATGTTTAAGACAATGAAGCCGATCATCAATGAGCATATTTCCTGGTTTGTCTATGATAAAGGAAAACCGGTCGCTATGTGGATGAATCTTCCGGATACCAACCAATGGTTTAAATACCTCAACGGGAAGTTCGGGCTGTGGGAAAAGCTGAAGTTTCTGTGGATAAAAAAATTTAGAAAAAACGAGAAAATGATTGGTCTTGTTTTTGGAGTGGTTCCGGAGTGGCAAAAGAAGGGCCTTGAAGGATACATGATCTGGGAAGGGACACAGCACCTGAGGAAACATACCGATTTTAAAGTTACGGAAATGCAGTGGATCGGCGACTTCAATCCTAAAATGATCAGGATCGCAGAAAACCTGGATACAACCGTTACGAGAAAACTGGCGACCTACCGATATTTGTTCGACCGGAATAAGGATTTTAAAAGGCATCCTAAATTGTAAATAAAAACACCAGATTTATGGACTCAATTATTATTTTGATCATCATTTTCCTGTTTTTCACTTTTTCGATTCCGGCTATCATCTTTCTGATTGCTTATCTTGCTGCCAGAAGCCGCAGGAAAAAACAAAACCTTCTTTTGCAAGAAATCGGGACACCTGAATATTATGCTTTTGTACGTTATAATATGGGCAACGCCCAGAACGAATTTTTCAAGATCAAAGCTTTCCAGGGAAGCGGAATGATTTATGTGGACGGCAGCCATATTCATTTTGTAGACACTCTGCATCAGCATCCCCACACTTTTGCATTACACGAAAGCACCATTAAGTGGGAAGACATCAACATTGTAAACGGCCTGCTGAAGTGGTTCTCAATAGAAGATCAGGAAAAGAAATATTATTTCAATATAGAAAGCGGCATGTTTATTTTTAATCTGAATTCTTCAAAGCCGACTACCCGTAGTGTTTTTGAAAAGCTTTTGCAGTATCAAAGTGAAATCAGATAGTTTCAAAAAGAAAATCCTACTTTTCGGCAGGACTTTCAGAAGGTTCATTTTACTTTATCAGAATAGCGCTCCGGCTACTTTTTTAATGTTGTCGCTTTTGCCCATGGAATAAAAGTGCAGCACCGGAACTCCGAAATCCAGCAGTTCCCGGCATTGTGCAATCGCCCATTCGATTCCGATCTGCTTGACGGCTTCGTTATTTTTGGCATGCTCCACTTCATTGATCAGCTCTTCCGGTAAATCGATTTTAAAGATCTGGGGCAGGATTTTTAAATGCTTTTTCGTGGCAATCGGTTTGATCCCCGGAATGATCGGAACAGTAATTCCCATTTCACGGGCTTTTTTTACAAATTCGATGTATTTTTTATTGTCGAAAAACATCTGGGTAACAATATAATCTGCGCCGGCGTCTACTTTCTGCTTCAGCCATTTCAGGTCGTAGTTCATGGAGGGTGCTTCCATATGTTTTTCCGGATAGCCAGCTACACCGATGCAGAATTTGTTGTGTTCGTCACAGACTTCATCCTGATTGTGAAGATATTTTCCTCTTCCCAGATCATTGATCTGATGCACGAGATCCATCGCACTGGCATGCCCGCCGGCAGTCGGCTCAAAATACTGGTGCCCTTTCATTGCATCGCCGCGTAAAGCCATGACATTATCGATTCCCAGGTACATACAGTCTACGAGAAGATATTCGGTTTCTTCCTTGGTAAATCCTCCGCACAACAGATGCGGCACAGTATCTACGCTGTATTTATGCTGAATGGCGGCGCAAATTCCCAGTGTTCCCGGACGCATTCTGGTGATCCGGCGTTCCATCAGCCCGTTTCCCTTGTCGATGTAAATATATTCTTCTCTTGAAGTGGTTACATCTATGAAAGGCGGCTTGAATTCCATCAGCGGATCGATGTTTCTATAGAGATCCTCGATTCCGATGCCCTTTTGTGGAGGAACAACCTCGAGGGAGAAAAGAGTTTTGCCGTTGGCGTTTTTTATATGGTCGGTGATTTTCATTAACCTTGTTTAGTTTTATTTTTTATATAATTAATAGCATGACTAATTATTTCTTTGGATATTTCATTAAATATTTGAAAATTATCAATACTATAGTTGTAAATATTTGTATATATATATTCTGTCTCTGGATAAGGATCTACAATAGGATGATCTGTCCAGAAAGTTCTACTAATTGTATATTTCACAGTTTTTCTTTTTAGTAATACTTCTAAATCAAAATCGTAATTAAACTCATCATTAATGTGATCTTTAAGATAGATTGAAAATCTAAATTCTTCATTAGAATCATTTTCATTAAGAGCTATATCTTTAACCAATAATTTAAAATTTTCTAATAAATATGTGATTTTAGAATACTCTATAGTTGATTCTTGAAAAAGAGTTCCAATTTTATTTAATTTTGGTAATAAATATCTAAGAAAATCAATTACATAATGCTCTATTAAATACTCTTTATTTTGCTCAAAATTTAAAACGGTATCGATGCTAATTTGCGATTCTTTTACAAACAGTTCAATTTCCTTATCCAAATCATCCGGCTCATTAATATTTTCCCCATTAATAGCCTTCTGAATAATAGCAAAACTGAAACTGATGTTTTGAGCAAACAGCTTTATCAGATCTTCGTAAATTCCATTATCTGCAATATTCAAAGCCGCGTAATACTGAATTTTTTCTTTGTTTTTAATAACAAGTACAGGATAATGATGCTTTAATAAAATAAAATTGCTTAAAATCCTTGCCAATCGGCCGTTTCCGTCATCAAATGGGTGGATGGAAGTAAATTTGTGATGAAAAAGTGCGGACATCACTACAGGATGAAGGTTTTGTTCTTCGGCATTCCGGTACCATTCCAGCAGATTATTCATTTCAAAAGCCACTTCTTCCGGATTTGTGTAATAGTGGATGTCTCCCGAAACCGTTTTTACATGATTGGGCGAGGTTTTATATTGCCCGACTTTTATTTCTTTTTGAAATTCGATTCCCTGAGGAGAAGCGGTTGTTGAATAATAAGGCTCAACCAAAATGATTTTATGTAAATCTTTAATATCACTTTCTGAAAGCGGACGGTCTTCTTTGATCAGTTGCAGCATAAATCCTATCGCTTCATTGTGTCCTTTAATATCTAAATGATCTTTGAAAGGCTTTCCTTTAGCAGTCAGTCCAAAATTTAAAAAAGCAACGGTTTCTCCATAACTCAACTGATTTCCCTCAATAGCATTGGAATTATAATTCCAGTCCAGTTTTAATTTCTGAAAAATTTTATTTTCCAATTCTTTAGAAAACGGGCGGTGTGCATCGATTAACTTTTTTTGTTCATCAACAGATTGTATTTCGGCTAAACCTTCTAATATTTTGATATTTTTCATGATGCTATTTTAATTACAAAAATAGATTTTAATCCGCTAAGTTCGGTGATAACCATTTTCTTGCCTCCTGCAAAGAAATTCCTTTTCTTACGGAATAATCTTTCAACTGGTCTTCTGCGATTTTCCCCAAGCCGAAATATTTGGCGTGCGGGCTTCCGAAGTAATACCCGGAAACCGAAGCCGTCGGGAACATCGCCAGGCTTTCCGTAAGATAGACACCGATCTGTTCTTCTACTTTCAAGAGATCCCAGATGGCATGCTTTTCCAGATGGTCAGGACAAGCCGGATAACCCGGAGCGGGACGGATTCCTTTATACTTTTCTGCAATCAGTTCTTCGTTGGTCAGGTTTTCCTGATTCGCATAGCCCCAGTATTCGGTTCTCACTTTTTTATGTAAAAATTCGGCGTAGGCTTCTGCAAAACGGTCGGCCAGGGCTTTTACCATGATCGCGTTGTAATCGTCATTGGCTTTTTCGTATTCCTGGGCCAGCTCATCGGTTCCAAAACCGGTGGTTACACAGAAAGCCCCCATGTAATCCGTTTTCCCGGAACTTTGGGGAGCAATAAAATCACTTAAAGCCAGATAATCTTTTCCCTTGGAACGCTGTGCCTGCTGTCTCAAAGTGATGAATTTTACCTGCTGATTATCATTTTCATCATAGATCAGAATATCATCAGTTTCATTAGCATTGGCTTTAAAAATTCCGAAAACTGCTTTTGCCGTTAATAATTTTTCATCCAAAATTCTTTTCAGGATGACCTGTGCGTCCTTGAACAGTTCTTTTGCCTGCACACCCACTATTTCATCTTCCAGAATATTCGGGTATTTGCCATGCAGATCCCAGCTTCTGAAAAACGGCGACCAATCGATGAACGGCAGCAACTCCCGTAAATCCTGATTTTCAACGACCATAATTCCCAATTGATTCGGGGTAAAGATTTCTTCATGTTCCCAATCGATTTTGAATTTATCCTTACGGGCTTCTTCTATAGATACGTAATCTTTTTCCACCTGCCGGTTCAGGAATTTTTCCCTGAATTCGGAATAATCATTTTTCAGATCGGCCACATATTCTTTGTTCCGGTCGCCCAATAATGAACTTACCACGTTTACGGCTCGGGAAGCATCATTCACATGAACGACGGCATTTTTATATTTTAAATCGATTTTTACAGCGGTATGCGCTTTTGAGGTGGTGGCTCCTCCGATTAAAAGAGGGAAACTAAGGTTCTGTCTTTCCAGTTCCGAAGCGATGTATACCATTTCATCCAGGCTTGGCGTAATCAGTCCGCTCAGTCCGATCACATCCACTTTTTCTTCAATGGCGGTCTGAATGATCTTTTCAGCAGGGACCATGACGCCGAGATCGACGATTTCATAATTGTTGCAACCCAGAACCACGCTCACAATATTTTTTCCGATGTCGTGAACGTCACCTTTTACGGTAGCCATCAGGATTTTCCCGTTGGCCGGTTTGGAGCCGTCTTTTTCCGCTTCGATAAACGGCTGTAAATAGGCCACCGCTTTTTTCATGACCCTGGCTGATTTTACCACCTGCGGCAGGAACATTTTACCGCTTCCGAACAGGTCACCGACAACGCCCATCCCCGTCATCAGATTTATTTCGATCACATGCAGCGGCTTTTCTGCCTGCTGCCGGGCTTCTTCCACGTCTTCTTCGATGAAACGGTCGATTCCTTTAACCAGAGAATGGGTGATTCTTTCCTGTAAAGGTTTCGTACGCCATTCCAGCTCCTCAACTTTTTCCTTTTTAACGGATTTATGTTTTTCGGAATAATCCAGAAGCCTTTCGGTAGCGTCTTCTCTTTTGTCAAGAATCACATCTTCTACCAACTCCAGAAGTTCCTTATTAATTTCATCATAAACTTCAAGCATCGCCGGATTTACAATTCCCATATTCATTCCCGCCTGAATGGCGTGGTAGAGGAATACCGAGTGCATCGCTTCTCTTACGGTATCATTTCCACGGAACGAAAACGAAACGTTGGAAACTCCGCCACTCACCGATGCATAAGGAAGATTCTGACGAACCCATCTCGTCGCTTCGATAAAATCAATGGCATTCCGACGGTGTTCGTCCATTCCCGTTGCCACCGGGAAAATATTTAAATCGAAAATAATGTCTTCCGCCGGGAAATTTAAACGATTGACCAGAATATCATAAGACCGTTTTGAAATCTCGATCCTCCGTTCGTACGTATCGGCCTGCCCCACTTCATCGAAGGCCATGACAATCACGGCAGCACCATATCTTTTAATGGCTTTGGCCTGCTTGATGAATTCTTCTTCGCCCCCTTTTAAGCTGATGGAATTCACCACACACTTTCCCTGGGCAACCTGTAAACCCGCTTCCAGGATTTCCCATTTCGACGAGTCGATCATCAGGGGAATCCGGGCGATATCCGGCTCGGAAGCAATGAGATTTAAAAACTTGATCATGGAAGCTTTCCCATCGATCAGTCCGTCATCAAAATTGACGTCCAGGATCTGTGCGCCGCCCTCTACCTGGTGACGTGCAATATCGAGCGCTTCCCCGAATTTTTCTTCTTTTATTAATCTTAAAAATTTTTTGGACCCGGCAACATTGGTTCTTTCCCCAACGTTGATAAAGTTACTTTCCGGTGTAATAATCAAAGGCTCCAGCCCTGATAATCTTAAATATTTCATCAATTTATTATTCTTCTAAAATATAATATGCGTTGTTCGCATTCTGCCTGAGCAAATCCACATGCTTGCCCAAAGCCGTAACCATCGGAAACCGTTTGTAGCCCAGGTTGTGTTCCCTGGCAAATTCCTCGATCTCCTCGGTGATTTCATTATAATAAGCGTAACTGTAATTCGGGAACAGGTGATGGGCCACATGGAAGTTGAAATTCCCCAGTACATTCCGTACAAACCAGTTATTTTCTTTTAGATCGTTGGTGACCTCCAATTGGTGTCTGATCCAACTGAATGGCAATCCGTTTTTTTCATCCAGCTTCGGGAAAGCATTATCCGGAAGCGGATGCAACGGCAACAGGACAAACAGGGCAAAAATGCTCGCTGCAATCACCTGTAAAAACCATGCGCCCAAAGCCAGCCCGATCGAAACTTTAAAAAACAGAATCGGTACGGCAATCTGGTAGAAAAAATAAAACAGCTTATACGCCACCATTTTAACCTTTTCTTTTACCGGAATCGCGCCCTGTGTTTTCAGGATTACTCTTTCATTATCAAAAAAGTCCCGGAAATCCCGGATGAACATCCAGTTGAATAAATACAGCGGATACACCAGAAAGAAAAACCGGTGCTGGTATTTCTGAATGCCTTTCGCTTTGATCCAGGGAACGATCAGCAGCAATCCGCTCTGCTCGATGTCGGTATCCCAGCCGTCAACATTAGGATACGCATGGTGGCTCGCAATATGCCTTTTCTTCCAGATGTAAGAATTGGCTCCTACGAAATCAAAAATCTGCAACACGAGACCATTGAGTTTTTTGCTTTTAAAAATATTGTTGTGTGCCGCTTCATGAATGAGATTCAAATAAATCAAAACCAAGGAAAGTCCCATCAGCAAAAAACTTGAAATGTACACCCATGGCCTGTCTGCATTGAAAAGGGCAAATACATATAAACCGAAATAGACCAAAGGCAGAATGACTGCTTTGATCTGAATATAAACATCGCGGTTTTCAGGAATGGCTTCTACTCTCCGGTTCACTTTTTTCCTTAGTTCATTAAACAATTTTGCATCTTCCGAATCTTTTAAGTAAATAGGTTTTTCCATTATATCTAATTTTGTGTGACTGAATAAAATATAACAGTAAAAATTGTTCCCTTTTGCTTACTAATTCATCAAAAGATCAATTAATTTCAGACATTTTGCTTTACTTTTCTCGGCGGGTACTCCGCCACCAGATCGGCAATGGCTTTAATGTGCTCCGGCGTGGTACCGCAACAGCCTCCGATAATGTTAATGAGGCCCTTTTCGGCATATTCTTTAATCTGTCCGGCCATGTCCTCCGGGGTCTCGTCATATTTCCCGAAAGCGTTCGGCAATCCGGCATTCGGATATGCGGAAACATGGAATTCCGAATTATGCGCTAACGTTTCCAAGTATGGTGTCAGCTGATTGGCTCCCAACGCACAGTTGAAGCCTACACTCAGCAGGTTCAGATGGGAAACGGAAATTAAAAAAGCCTCTGCCGTCTGCCCGCTCAGGGTCCTTCCCGATGCATCGGTAATGGTTCCTGAAACCATAATGGGAATCCTGATATCTCTTTCGTCCTGGATCTCATCGATGGCAAACAAAGCCGCTTTGGCATTTAAGGTATCGAAGATGGTTTCTACCAGCAAAATATCCGATCCTCCGTCCAGCAATGCTTCACACTGCTGTTTATATGCTACCCTCAGTTCTTCAAAAGTGATAGCCCTGTACCCGGGATCATTCACGTCAGGACTTAAACTGGCCGTCCTGTTGGTTGGCCCGATGGAACCGGCAACGAATCTCGGTTTGTCAGGATTCTTTGCCGTAAATTCATCACAGGCTCTCCTTGCAATCTTTGCCGATTCATAGTTAAGCTCGTACACCAAATCTTCCATATGGTAATCGGCCATCGCAATCGTCGTTCCGGAAAAGGTATTGGTTTCGATAATATCTGCACCTGCTTCGAGGTATTTTTTGTGAACCTCTTCAATGGCATGGGGCTGGGTAAGGGATAACAAATCGTTGTTTCCTTTTACCGGATGTTCCCAGTCTTTGAAACGTTCGCCGCGGTAATCTTCTTCTTCAAATTTGTACCGCTGCAACATGGTTCCCATAGCGCCGTCGAGGATTAAAATCCTTTCGGATAGTGCTTTGTATAGTTGTTCTGAGTTTTTCATTATATGTTTAGGCTAAAGCCCGTTTTGTTTTGTTGATTTTAAAAATGGGCTAAAGCCCATTCCTAGTGATGAATTAATCCAACGCCTGTTTCAGATCCGCAATAATATCATCCACATGCTCCAAACCGACCGAGCAGCGAACCAATCCTGCCGTGATCCCCACTTCATTTCTCTCTTCGTCCGTTAATTTGGAATGCGTTGTGGAGGCCGGGTGGGTGACAATGGTTCTCGTATCACCCAGGTTGGCGGAGAGCGAGCACATTTTAATTTTATTTAAAAAATTCCTGCCGCCTTCAATACCGCCTTTGATTTCAAAAGCCACAATGTTTCCGCCCAGTTTCATCTGCTTTTTGGCAATTTCATATCCCGGATGGGATTTCAGGAAAGGATATTTTACCAGTTCCACATTTGGATGATTTTCCAAAAATTCAGCGACTTTCAGGGCATTTTCACAATGTCTTTCTACACGAATCGCTAAGGTCTCTAAACTTTTAGACAAAACCCACGCATTGAACGGTGACATGGCCGGACCCGTGTTTCTGGCAAAAAGATAAATTTCACGGATCAGATCAGCTTTCCCGACTGCAACACCGCCTAGTACTCTGCCCTGGCCGTCAATCAGCTTGGTGGCGGAATGCACGACGATGTCGGCACCGTATTTTATCGGCTGCTGCAGATAAGGGGTTGCAAAACAGTTGTCCACAATAAAAATAAGATTGTGCTTTTTTGCAATCTGTCCGAAATATTCCAGATCCAATACTTCAATCGCCGGATTGGTCGGGGTTTCCAGATATAAGATTTTTGTATTCGGCTGAATGTACTGTTCTACTTTTTCCGCATCTTCCGCTTTGAAATAAGTGGTTTCAATATTCCATTTCGGAAAATATTTCGTGAACAGTGTATGGGTAGAACCGAAAACCGACTGGCAGCTTACGATATGATCACCCGCATTCAGCAAGGTGGCAAAAGTGGAATAGATCGCTGCCATTCCTGTCGCAAAAGCATATCCGGCTTCTGCCCCTTCCATTTTTACGATTTTATCGGTGAATTCCGTTACATTCGGGTTTGAGAAACGGCTGTATAAATTCTTCGGTTTTTCTTCGGCAAAGCTTGCCCGCATATCTTCCGCATCTTCAAATACGAAGCTTGACGTAAGAAAAAGCGGCGTCGAATGCTCATCAAACGGGGTTCTCTCCGTTTGGGTTCTTATGGCAAGGGTTTCAAAATTTTCCATAGAGATAAATTTACCAATGGAACAGTTTATCAATGTAACAATGAAACGCCTGGATAAGCTAAGCATCACATTCAAAATCATTGGTAAACTGCTACACTGTTATATTGTTACATTAATTATTATTTCGTTTCACTTACTCTTAAAATATCTCCGAACACGCCTCTTGCCGTCACTTTGGCTCCGGCTCCGGCGCCCATGATGACAATCGGGTTTTCGCCGTAGCTTTCGGTATAAATTTCAAAAATCGAATCCGAACCTTGTAATTGTCCTAAAGCGGAACCTGCAGGTACGGAAATTAAGTTTACATCCAGTTCGCCTTTGTCTTTTTGTAAGTCACCGTGAAGATCCCCGACATATCTTAAAACATGCCCCGGCTCCTGATTTTCCTTGATCTTTTGATATTCCTCATCCAGCTCATTCAATCTTGAAAGAAATTCCGATTTTGAAACATCCAGCAGGCTTTCGGGAACGAGATTCTGGATGTTGATATCATCGAATTCATTGATCAGATCCAATTCTCTCGCTAAAATGAGAAGCTTTCTGGCTACGTCGTTTCCTGATAAATCTTCCCTTGGATCCGGTTCGGTATATCCTTTTTCCAACGCTTCATTGATGATGGTGGAAAACTTTTCGTCCCTTAAAGAAAAATTATTGAAAACATAGCTCAGCGTACCGGAGAATACCCCTTTGATTCTTGTAATATTTTCCCCGGAAAGATGCAGAAGCTTAATGGTATCAATCAGCGGCAGACCTGCACCTACATTGGTTTCGTACAGGTAACGCCTGTTGTTTTTGTTCAACGTATATCTTAGTTTACGGTATTCCTCGATGGGAAGGGTGTTAAATATTTTGTTGGAAGACACCAGGTCGAAACCATTTTCGGCCAACGCATGATAATTGTGGACGAAATCTTTGCTTGCGGTATTATCCACAACAATTAAGTTTTCCAGTTGATTTTGCTTTGAAAAAGTGATCAACTCCTGAACATTGGATGGATTTTCCGCCGTTAAAACCTCATCGCTCCAGTTGGTTCCGAATCCTTTTTTATTGAAGGCGATCTTTTTGGAGTTGGCCACGGCCACCACTTTCAGATCGATTTTTTTTCGTCTTTTGATTTCTTCGGAAGACTCCAGCACCTGCTCGATTAAAGTCTTTCCTACATTTCCGTGACCGATAATCGCCAAATGTACAGTTTTCGGCTTTTTGGAAATTTCAGATTCGATGATATTTTTTGCTTTTTCATCCTGAGAAGAGGTTACGACAATATTCACCCGCTTTTCCGCAGCGATCTGATTTAGAAGCAACGGAAATACATTGTTTCTAGCCAGCTCTGCCAGTACTTTATTAAAATCTTCAGCCACAAAACCGATAACCGATACATTATTGATGCTATAAATCTGGGACACTTTCCCCGATTTTCTTTCCGCCTCAAATTCGTCAATCAGGCAATTTACTGCCTTTTCGGAATCGCTTTCCTGAACCAGGATAGAAATCCCGTTTTCAATCGCCTGCTGGGAAATGACCCCCACGCTGATCCTCGCTAAAGTAAGTGCTTTAAAAATCCGTCCGTCGATCCCGATTTCTCCAAGAAAATCCTCACCTTCAAATTTGATGATGGACCTGTTCTTCAAAAATTTTATCTCGTTTGCATTATTCTTCATCTTCTACAAAATATTTTTTATGATCGTATTTAATTGTTCGTATTCCATTAAAAAGGCATCGTGCCCGTGAATTGATTTTATTTCGTGGTAGAAAACATCTTCTTTATTTTCTTTCAACTTATGAAAGCACATCCGGATTTCGGATGCGGGGAAAAATAAGTCGGTATCTACTGAAACCAGGTGTATTTGCGCCCGGATATTCCTGAGCTTTAATTCTTCCGCGTTAATATTCATCAGCAGATGGTTCATCAGCTTATAGGATTTTAAACTAAACCTTTCGTTAAGCGTATTGCCATGATAGATCAGCCAGTCTTCCGATTCCAGCCTTTGTTTTTCCTGATTGTATCTGTTTTTAAACCTGTCATTTAACGATTCAGGAGTACGGTAACACAGCATCGCATGAATTCTGGCTTTCTGCAAAGGTTCATTGTTCTGATTCAGTAAAAATTTCTGAACCAGGCATTGGGCATGAAGCCAGTCATGAGTTTTGAAATCGCAGGCGATCGGAATAAAAATTTCGGTAAGTTCCGGATTTTTAACCAGCATTTCCCAACCGATCCCGCCGCCCAGAGAACCTCCGATGATGGCGTGTAAACTGTTAATATTTAAAATCTCAAGACCTTTCAAAAAGATTCCGGCGATGTACGAAGCGGTGAAATTTTCATATTCATCGATAAAAAAATCATCATAGCCGTTTCCGGGAATATTAAAACAAAGCACCGTATAACGGTCGGTATCGATCACCTGATCCGGACCGATCAGGTTTTTCCACCAGCCCTTTTCTCCGGCAACATCCGAATTCCCGGTCAACGCGTGGTTCACCAGAATGATGGGCGCAGAAAACAGCTCTTTCCCGAAAAGCTGATAGCTCAACGGGATCTGGTATTCCTTACCGGAATGGGTGTGATACGACAAATTAATATGTTTTAGTTCAGCTTTCAATTCTATTATTTTAATACAATTGAAAATGCCACAGGAAATGGCTGAAAGAACTTCAGTAAGTTATCTGTCCAAAATAATTCTGGTAGAACGTAGCACCTTCATTGCTTGCGCAAAGGGTTGCTAAGGTTTCATCGGGTCTAATCCCTCAACCTTTCTTGATAACATTTTCAATATTTGAATGAACGAATGGTGCAAAGATAAAACTTTTCTTTTAAAATTTTATAAAAATTTAATTTAATATAGAGAATCCTCATCGGCAGGCTGTTTGCAGAAATATATTAAGTTTAATTCAAATCAGTGAAGTTGGAATTTTTTCCCAAAAAAACTAACTTCGTAATGAAAAGTGACGAAATATGATTGCTGAAAAACAAAGATTACAAGATACAGACTGGAAAAACTGGGGTCCTTATGTAAGTAACCGCCAATGGGGAAATGTACGTGAAGACTACAGCTCCAACGGCGATGCATGGAATTTTGCCAACCATAACAGTGCGGAAAGCTATGCTTACCGCTGGGGCGAAGAAGGCATTGCCGGAATCTCGGATGCCAAACAGATTTTCTGTTTTGCCCTCTCCTTCTGGAACAAAAAAGACAAGATGGTAAAAGAACGCTTCTTCGGGCTCAGCAATCCTCAGGGAAACCATGGCGAAGACATCAAGGAAATCTTTTATTACCTTGATAATACACCGACGCACAGTTACATGAAAATGGTGTATAAATATCCCATCAATGCTTTTCCTTACGATGATATCCGTGCAGAAAATGCCAGAAGAACCAAGAAAGAACGTGAGTATGAAATTTTTGATACGGGAATTTTTGATAAAGATGAATATTTCGATATTTTCATTGAATATGCCAAAGCGGATCACAATGATTTTTTAGTCCGTGTTACCGTCTGCAACAGAAGCCAGATCGATGCGCCGATTGTAGTGGCTCCTACGGTCTGGTTCAGAAACAACTGGAAATGGGGCTATAATACCTACAAGGGCCAGACAGAAGCATTACGGAAAGGATGTATTGACATCCGGCATGACAGCATTTCTATTAAAAAGTTTTATTCCAGGAATACAGAAGCTGAAAGTGCTTTTTGTGAAAATGAAACCAATACCCCAAAACTTTACGGGGCTCCTTATCCCGGAAACACCTATTTCAAAGACGGGATCAATGATTATATCATTTACGGCAGCAACACCATAAATCCTGATAAAAGGGGGACGAAAGCCGCCTTTATTCTAGAAGAGATCATTGAAGCAGGAAATTCAAAATCTTTTGAATTCAGGCTTTCACCTAATGATCTGGATGATCCGTTTGAGAATTTTAATGACATCTTTAATACCAGAATTGCCGAGGCAGATGATTTTTACAGTGAAATCCAGAATGATGTCCTGAATGACGATGAGCGGAATGTGCAAAGACAGGCTTTTGCAGGATTGCTTTGGAATAAACAGTTTTACCACTACAATGTCGGAAAATGGCTGAAAGGTGACCCTAATTTTGAAGCACCTAGAGATTTTGACCATTACGTAAGAAATACCGAGTGGAACCACCTTCATAATAAGGACATCATTTCGATGCCCGACAAATGGGAATATCCCTGGTATGCCACCTGGGATCTCGCTTTCCATTGTGTGCCCTATGCAATCATCGACGCGGAATTTGCCAAAGGACAGCTCCTTCTGTTAACGAAGGAATGGTATATGCATCCGAACGGGCAGCTTCCTGCTTATGAATGGAACCTTAGTGACGTCAATCCGCCGGTACACGCCTGGTCCTGCTTCAGGGTTTTTAAAATTGATGAAAAGCAAAACGGAAAACCGGACCTTCTGTTTTTAGAAAAAGTCTTCCAGAAGCTGCTTCTGAATTTCACCTGGTGGGTGAACCGAAAGGATAAAAACGGAAAAAATATATTCGGGGGAGGCTTCCTTGGGCTTGATAACATCGGGGCTTTCGACCGGAACATGATCCTCAAAGACGGCCAGCATCTTGAGCAGGCCGACGGTACGAGCTGGATGGCGATGTACGCCCTGAATATGATGCGTATCGCTATGGAACTGGCCCAGTATTACCAGGTTTATGAAGATATGGCGATTAAATTTTTCGAGCATTATCTTTACATTGCCGAGGCCATGGAGAATTTGGGGGACGGTACAAAAGGGCTCTGGAACGAAGAAGACGGCTTTTTCTATGACGTACTGCAGCTTGGAAACGGAGACAGCGTATCATTAAAGCTCAGAAGTATTGTCGGGCTTATCCCGATGTTCGCCGTAGAGATCATCGATCATCACCTGTTGGATAAAATGCCGAATTTCGTGGAAAGAATGGATTGGGTGCTGAAAAACAAACCCGAGCTTACCAAGCTTGTCTCCCATTGGGAAGAAGAAGGCCAGGGAAGAAAACACCTCATGAGCATCCTCCGCAAGACCAGGCTTACCAAAGTCCTGAGCCGTATGCTCGATGAAAAGGAGTTTTTAAGTGATTACGGAATTCGGGCCATGTCTAAAGTATACGAAGAAAATCCGTTTGTATTCTCCGTTCACGGAACCGAAAATGTGGTGTATTACACCCCGGGCGAAAGTGACAGCCGGATGTTTGGAGGAAACAGCAACTGGCGCGGGCCTATCTGGTTCCCGATTAATTTCCTCATTGTTGAAAGCCTGCAGAGATTTCATTTTTATTATGGCAACAGCCTTAAAGTGGAACTTCCTACCGGCAGCGGCGACAAAAAAAACCTTGATGAAGTTGCCCAAAACATCAGCAGCAGGCTCTGCTCGATCTTTCTGAAAGATGAGGTGGGCCAAAGGGCTTTTAACGGAGGCAATGCCAAGTTCAACTATGATGAAAACTTTAAAGATTATATTACGTTCTTTGAATACTTTCATGGGGATAATGGCCGTGGAATAGGAGCATCCCATCAGACAGGATGGACCGCCACCGTCGCCAAACTCATGAAACCGAGAATGACCTTTTAGACATTTTATTACAGATAATATTACAAGCCTCTCAATGAAGAGGCTTTTTTCATGAATTGTACGATATATATTTATTATTTCAATTCAAAATCGGCAATACCATAGCCAGAATCTATTTAAATTAAACAAACCATATCATATTTCTGTTATATGTAAAAATTTAATATCAATTTTACATTTATTATAACATTTTACCAATAAAATATCTATATTAGCTGAATAAACCTAATAATAAACTTTCATGAAAGTAAAACTACTACCTCTGGCAGCTATGGTATTAACAGCTGCCTGTACTTACTTTAAAGCTCAGGAATATCAGCCGCTGCCGATACAAAGCGGATTTAATGCAGACGTGATTGCCAACGGCGTAGGCCCGTCAGCCACTTCTACAAACAACGATGTAGATGGAGTAAATTACACTTTTCTATCGCGGGATTTTCAGCTTACTGCAGCCAGTACCCCACTCAATTACGGACTGCCTGTCAACGGTATCATTAATTCGGTGGTAACTGCAACGCCGGGACTTTCTTACCAGCTGGCTCCGTACAGCTCCGACAACTCGCTCAGACTGGAAACAGCCGGTGATAACGGAACTCTGGTATTTTCAACACCGCTTCAGGCGCTTACCGTATACATGCTTGCAACCGGGGGTAGCGGGGCCTGTACAGTGGACGTCGATGTAAATTTTACAGACAGCACTTCCGAGACCTTCACGGGAATCAATATTTCAGACTGGTATGGAGGAAGCAATTATGCCATCCAGGGGATCGGAAGGATCAATAAGACCAATGACAACCTGGAATCCGGCTCCGGAACGAATCCCAGATTATACCAGATCGCTTTGCCCATCGATGCCGCCAATCAATCAAAGAGCATCCAGAGTATAACGGTAACCAAAACCGGAACAGGAGGAATTCCTAATATCTTTGCATTTTCTGCGGATGCATATAATGCATGCCCAACGCCTACAGACATCACCGCTACGACTACCGCAACGGCAGCGACCATCAGCTGGACCGCACCGGCAAGCGCACCGTCTTCCGGATATCAATATTACTACAGTACTTCCCCTACGGCACCTACTGCCACCACAACTCCTACAGGAAACGTAACCTCGGGAACTTCAGTATCCCTTGATCAGCTGACGACAGGACAAACCTACTATTTCTGGGTGAGATCCAACTGCGGCGGCTCTTCCCAAAGTTTCTGGAAAATGAAACAGTTTACACCGGGCCAGGTAAGCACCGTATATACAGACGGGGAGATCAATACACAATTTGCCAGCAGTTTCGATCTTACGACTTCATCAAGCACAAGCTGCGCAGGAGCTTTAACGGTAAACGTTCCGGCAGGATATAAAATAAAATCCACAGACGTTTCCTATTCCATGTCTACTGCCGGAAACGGATGGATGAGCGAGCAGAGAAGCCTTTTGGTATGTACCACAAACAATACCACAGAATCTGCCATAACTTCGGGATCGGGAGGAACTTCAGGCACCTATTCTTATAACAGAACCGGGCTCACTTTAGCAAATGATCTTACCGGAACCGTAAACTTTGAGCTGAGAGCATGGAGAACCTATGGAGGTTCAGGGTGTAACTTAGATTACAACAAAGTTGACAACAACACGTTTACCGTAACGATCACTTTAGAGCCATTATCCCTGGCAACAAGCGAGGTAGCGGCGAAAGGAAAAGAAAGAATTGCCTATCCTAACCCATTTGCAGATACGCTTTATCTTGAAAAGGCTGATAACGTGAAAAAAGCTGTGATCACAGATCTTTCGGGAGTGGTTGTAAAAACCGTGGAAAATCCTTCTTCATCTCTATTCTTAGGAGGAATAAAATCAGGAATGTATATTCTGACTTTGACGATGAAAGACGGTTCTGTAAAAAGCATGAAAACCATTAAAAAGTAGCATTTTACACATTCATAGAAAACCCGGTTGGATAATTATTCCAACCGGGTTTTTATTTTAGCCTGCATCTCATTCTATACCTCTGCAATTTCTCCGTTTACAAAAACTTCATAGCCGATTTCCACATTCGGCTCCAGGGTCTTGGAAACGGAACAGTATTTCTCAAAGGAAAGCTGGGCAGCTTTATATGCCTTTTTAGGATCAATATTGCCTTCCAGGAAGAATTTCACCTTCATTGATTTGAAAGGCTTTGCATCCTCCACCGGAATTCTTTCCCCTTCCACTTCAGCTTTAAATCCTGTGATTTCCTGTCTTTGTTTTTTCAAAATAGAAACGACGTCGATCCCGCTGCATCCGGCGACGGCCATCAGGACACTTTCCATGGGAGAAACCCCTTTCGCCCCGGGCTGCGTCGTATTATCCAGCAAAATAGAATTTCCCTGGGCATTGGTACATTCAAATAAAAAATCGTCGTTGATTCGGTTTAGTGTTATTTTCATTATTGGTATGCTTTACTTACTGTTTATTGATTATCTCTTTATGCTAAATGATTAAACTCCGGAACCCGGAATTTAGGTGATTTGATGAAGCTTTTAAGTTTTGCTACAAAAATTTTAAGCTCTAGTATTAAAATTTTAGACATTATACTCAAAACTTTAGCTAAAACACCTAAAATTTTAGCCTTAAGACTTAAATTTTTCCTTC
The DNA here is from genome assembly GCA_048594965.1 of Chryseobacterium sp. Lineage (GTDB taxonomy): Bacteria > Bacteroidota > Bacteroidia > Flavobacteriales > Weeksellaceae > Chryseobacterium. The sequence continues at coordinate 6,900 of JBMDXW010000012.1, read as the reverse complement.
TCAGACCTAAAATTTCCGCTCAGAGCATACTGTGCCTACTGCTTATAGCTTATAGCCTAAAGCTTAATGCTTATACCAAGTTATAAAATTCCCCGGGCTTTGATCTCCAGATACTTATTAATCACATCGATATTTAAATTCTCCGGCAAGGTATAGACGGTGTAGATGCCGTATTTCTTGAGTTCCTGGATTATCAGTTTCTTTTCAAATTCAAATTTTTCGGCGATAATCTCATCATAGATTTCCTGCATGCTTTCAGGATTCTTATTAATCAGTGTCTGCAGCTCGGAATTTTTAAAGAAGACAACGACCAGCAAGTGGTTTTTGGCAATTCCGCGAAGGTATTTCAGCTGCCTGTTGAGACTGTCGAGTGTTTCAAAATTGGTAAACAGGAGGATTAAGCTTCTTTGATTTAATGAATACTTAACGTCCTGGTACAAACGGTTGAAATCGCTTTCAAAAAAATCGGTCTTTATATTGTAAAGGGCTTCCGAGATTTTCCTCAGCTGTCCGGATTTGTTATCGGCGGCTATTTTATTTTCCGTTTTCTTTGAGAAAGTCATCATCCCGGCACGGTCTCCTTTTTTCAGGATGATATGGGATAATGCCATCGTAGCATTGATGGAATAATCGAGAAGGCTTAATCCTTTAAAAGGCATTTTCATCGTTCTCCCCGTATCGATCAGCATGAAAATACGCTGGGCTTTTTCATCCTGGAACTGATTCACCATGAGGCGGTTTGTCTTGGACGTCGCTTTCCAGTTGATGGTCCTGATATCGTCTCCGGGAACATATTCTTTGATCTGTTCAAACTCCATGGTATGCCCCAGCTTCCTGATTTTCTTGATTCCGCCCAATAAAAACTCGCTCTGAATAGCCATCAGCTCATATTTTCTGAGGTGAATGAATGACGGGTAAGAAGGCAGACTGGCATCTTTCTGAAAACGGAATCTTCTGGATACGAAACCCAATGGTGAAGACACATACACATTGAGGCTTCCGAAATGGTATTCTCCACGTTGCTTCGGCTCCAGGATATACTGGAAAAAAATATTCTTTCCGGAGCCGATCTGCTTTTCGATCAGGAAATCGCGCTTCTGAAACTGAAACGGAATTTCATCGATCACTTTAACATTGATTTTAAAATCGTACCTGTTTTTAATATCGATCTTTACGGGATTCTCATCTCCGTTGGAGAGCTTTTCGGGTAAGATTCTCTGTGCGGAAATCCCTTTATTTCTGTTGAAGACGAAAAGAAAATCCACCATCGCGGCCAGAAAAACCAGCAGCAAAACGATATGCGCTGCCCATAGAAGAAACGGGAAGAAAAAAGCAAAAACATAGAGAATGCCCACGGTAATGAGCAAAAAGAAAAAACGGGTATTGATGTATAAGTTTTTCATTTTTTAAGGTCCAAGTTTTAAGGTTGCAGGTAGCAGTATAATTAGTTTACAGTTCCTTTATTTTAAGGAGTTAATTAGTCCATTCAACATCTTAGAAATTTCAATAATATCCTGATTTAATTTTAAATAGATTTCCGGATTTAAGAAATTAAGAGTTCTTGAAATAATTAACTGTGTTTCAACTTCAGCGCAACTCCCCCTTGCTATTTTTAAAAATTGTAGATAATCTGGCTTGCTTCTTCTTGAATTCCCTTCAGCAATATTAGACGGAATCGAAACAGAAGCCCTTCTGATCTGAGATTGTAAACCGAATGTTTCGTCTTTTGGAAAAGTATATGTTGCCTTATAGATTTCCGTCACAAAATCTATTGATTTCTGCCAAACTAAAAGCTCTTTAAAATTTGCCATATTGAAAATGCAAAACTTAAATCTTTAAACTGCACCCTTTTATCTGCAACCTATCACCTGTAATCTATCTTGGAATCTCTATTCCTTCTAAAATCTGCCTGATTATTTCATCTGCCGTGAGACCTTCCATCTCTCTTTCAGGGGAGACGATCACGCGGTGCCGCAATACGGCGTAGCTTGCTTCTTTAATATCTTCAGGTGTTACAAAATCCCTGCCTCTCAATGCGGCAAATGCTTTGGAAGCGGTTAGCAGGGCGAGACTCGCCCGGGGTGATGCGCCCAGATATAAAAACTGGTTTTCCCGGGTATTCATAATGATCCTGGCAATGTATTCGATCAGCTGTGTTTCTACGATGATCTCTTTTACGAGCTGATGGTAGTTCTTCAGCTGTTGTGCGGTGATCACGGTGTTTACGGCTGCTGTCTTATCTTCGTTTCTGCTCTCGTGCTGATTTTTGATGATTGCTATTTCCTGGGTAAGATCAGGATAACCGACGTTTATCTTAAAAAGAAAACGGTCGAGCTGAGCTTCGGGAAGACGGTAGGTACCTTCGTGCTCGATCGGGTTTTGAGTAGCAACCACCAGGAAAGGCTCTTCCATAGGATATCTTGTGCCATCCATCGTGATCTGCCGCTCTTCCATCACTTCAAATAATGCGGACTGTGTTTTCGCAGGTGACCTGTTGATCTCATCAATCAAAATAAAATTTGAAAAGACAGGCCCTTTCTTAAATTCAAACTCCGAATTTTTTACATTGAAAACAGAAGTTCCCAAAATATCGGAAGGCATCAGATCCGGGGTAAACTGGATTCTGCTGAATCCCACATCTACGGTTTTCGCAAGAAGCTTTGCGGTAATGGTTTTGGCCACTCCCGGAACCCCCTCTATCAGGACGTGCCCATTGGAAAGAAGTGCTGCCAGAAGGTGATCGATCATGTCCTCCTGACCTACGATTACTTTTGCGATCTCAGCTTTTACTTTATCAAGGCTTGTACGAAGCTCCGTCATATCAATCCTGGACTGAAACTGATCTTCTTTTTTTTCAAGCGGTATCGAATTCTGGTCGTCTGTATTTTGGTTTTCGAAATTTTCCATAGACTATGATTTTACAATTTACCGATGTACCAATTTACCAATCTAGAGAATTGCTACATTGTGATGTTTTTAGTGTTATATTTTTTTAATTATTTCGTCGAGTAACTTATTTATTTTTCCGAGGTCCTCTTTCATTACAGAGGCGTAAGGATCCTGGGCTTTTATAATAAGACTGATGGCCTCAGCGATCATTTCTGCCGGTTTCCCTGTTTTCATCTGAAGTTTTTTTGCAAATTCTTCATCCAGGTGCTGCGTATCAATGAGGAGATCCATTCTCACTTTGCTGAGGAAATACTGGGCCTTTTTAGCCATCATATCATGGAAGTCACCTTCCTGCAAATACAGGTTTCCGATACTCTTCACAAAGTCGACGGATGTATTATTTAAAGGCTCTATGATGGGTACGATGCGCTGTTTTCTTTTGGCATTAAAAAAGATAAAAAGAAGCAGCCCGCCCAAAAGTACCCACCACGCATATTTCAAGGCAGGATGGGAAAGGATAAATCTCAGGAAGAACCGTGAGACTTTTGCGTCACTTTCCACAAACCAAACGGTTTCCCGGTCTTCCAGGTATGAAAATACATCCTGTGCATATCTTATATTTCCCCGTTTAAGAAGGTAATAATTGGTAATGAAAAGCGGCTCGCAGTGAACATATATATTTCCTTTTCCAAATTTAACCTTAATGAAATTGGCCTGATCGGAATTGTTCTTTTCAACGGTCTTTCCCAGTATTTCAACACCGGGTTTTATATAGGTAAACCCTTTACCTGAGGGAAATTTATCGAGATGGATGAAATCATTTTGGTATCGTCTATCCGTGAGCTTCAGCACATTTTCATCTTCGAATGAAATCTGCGAATCGTAATAGCCAATGCTGTCTGAGATTTCTTTCGGCATTTCGCTCAGGATCAGCATCGCATCGGAACCGTCTGAAACCTGGCTGAGAATTTTATTCCAGGACTGCTTATCGATTTCTTCTTCTATGACCAGGATATTGTGAGGCCGTTTTTTTGTCTGGTAGTAGTCGTAGGGTGTCTGTTCCGTCTTTTTGATTTTATTTTTAAAAAGGGCATTCACCTCATTATTAAAAACGAACAAACCGAAAGGCGATTTCTGATCGATGTCAAAGTTTTTTCTCCAGTCCGTACTTTCCGTCTTGTTCACTTCAAACAACGCCAGAACAATCATCACAATGATGAAAATTACAGCATATATTTTGAAAGTCTTATTCATGGTAAAAATTACGGTTTAAAGGATTGGTACTGGTTTTTAAATTTCTGATAGCTTTCTTCCGAAATGCTGAACTCTCCGTACCACACGTAATCGAAAATATACGACAGGTTAAAAAATTCTTCTTTCAGATGGGCCGCTTTGAGTTCTGCGACGTAATCTTTATTGGTTTTTTCGGGATTCCAGGCAATGAGCTTTTTATCGCTGAGCTTCTTCAGCACCAATAAGAACTGGTAGCGTACCGCCGAGCGGAAGTCCCCGGATTTTTCGAACTTCAGGATAGTTTCAGGAAAGTTGATCTCATGGATATTTTCATGGAGTTCTTCATCTTTGATATTTACCTTTTTATTTTTCTTTCCGAACAGGAAATTCCCTTCTTTTCCTACAAGATATTTAATAATAAAATAAAGCAGGAAGCCTACAAGGATGATCGCAAAAAGCCTTATCAGCACCCCCGCCACGTTACCGGAGTCTGCAAAAACGGTTTCTCCGAAAATGCTGCTTAAAATTTTTGCCACTTTTGCCATCAGCTTCTGCCATATCGACATCCGCGGTTTCACCGTGGTATAGTCAAAATCTTTCTCTTTGTATCTGGACTGTATGTTTTCTTTGAACTGCTTAGGATAAACGGTATTATCGGTCACCGGTTTCTGAAGCAAGACAGAATCTGCGCGGTAGATATTTTTGTAATGCCCGGTACTCAAAGAATCGATATAGACTTCCGCGGCCGGCGGTGGCGGGGCGGTCTGCGACTGTGCATTGAGATTTCCTGCAGAGATAAAAATCAGTAAAACGAAAAATATCCTATTCATTAATTCCGATGGTATCTATTTCTGCCATTTCTACTTTCTGGTGCAGATCGGTACGGCTGTCGTAGTACATCAAGCCTGAATTCACGTATAGAATATTCATCAGCAAAGTAGAAATCACCGAAGATATTCCGTAAAGAATAAAAAAGATGATCCCGAAGCTTCCTGTAAAAGGATTATTTTCAAATTGTGCATCCGGCGCTGTTGTCGAAAGCTTTACAAAGAAAATAATCATGGGAATGGAAGAGAAGAATATGCTGACCACATAAAATAAAATCGCCATGATGAGCGTTCCTCCCCAGTATTTCCAATACGGAGACTTTTCTCTTCCGTTTCTATACGAAAACTGGGAACGTATTGCATAACTCAGGGATTCAAAGAAACCGTTTTTCCCATTAAAATAATCGTAGCAGAGAAACGTAATGATATTGAATAAGGTAGGTCCTACAAAAAGCATCAGAACAATACCTATGAAAATCAGAATAAGGACGTATGAGATTCCGAAAATAATGGTTGCACCGGGAAGCACCAGAAAAGTCAGTCCGAAATAGGTCGCGAAAACCTTCTTCCTGTTTGCCTTGAAATCACTTAAAATATCATCTGCCTTAATATCGGTATTTCCCTCTGCGATCCTTTTCATATAAAATACGGGAAACAGGAAATTAACTGTTATCAATGCCGTAGAAAGGACAAAAAGCAGTATTCCCGAAATGATGAACAGACCTAAATTGTCGTTGAAGAACTGCTCAAAATAATAGCTTTGTCCGCTGATATTGGATCCGAAAATCAATCCGAAAAACTCCTTGTAGCCAAAGACGATGACAATAACCATAAGAATCAACAGCAGGCCGTTGAGGAATAAAAAGTTTTTAAAATAGTTCTTTCCGTATAATTTGAAAAATGCGAAACTATCGGAGATAAAAGCTCCGAAATCTCTCTTTTTATATAACTGCATCATGGATTTGGGTATTAATTTTTCGGTTTACGATCTTCGGATAAATACAGTAATAAAATCCTATGACAAACAAAGATCCGAAGATAATGATTAAGTTTAAAAGCAAGGGCATTTTCAAAGCGTGTCGGGTGACATATCCTTCGATAATTCCCGCACAAATCGTAAAAGGCACTGTACTTAAGAATATTTTAAATGAATCTTTAAATCCGTTTTTAAAGGAATTAAACCTTGAAAATGTACGTGGAAACAGAATCGATGCTCCAAGAATAAGCCCACACATCGCTTCTACGACCATGGAAAAGATCTCGAAGACGCCGTGGAGCCAGATTCCTCTTGCACTATCCCGGAGGGCCCCGTAATCATAGAAAAAATATTGGAATGAACCCAGCATAACACTGTTGGACAACAGCGCCCACAACGTTCCTACACCACCAAAAATTCCGTTGATATAAAGCTTTGCACCTACGCCGATATTATTGAAGATAATGCCTATGGTACTTCCCCAGGTGGAGCCACTCTGATAAATACCGACGGCATTTCCCGATTTTATATTTTCGATGGTCTGATTTACATAGCCTTCGCCAAGAATAATATTAACAAAATCCTTATCATAAGCTGCAGAAAGCACTCCGATCAGGGTAAACAGGGTAAAGAACAAAAATGCATAGCCCAGATATCTTCGGTATTGGTATACGAGCAGTGGTACTTCTGTTTTAAAGAAATACAGAATCCTGTTTTGTTCAACTCTTTTTGTTTTGTAAATCTTCTGAAAGATCCGGGCTGAAAGATGGTTGAGATAAACAGTTGTGTTGCTTTTGGGATAATAGGTCTGTGCAAAAGAAAGGTCATTGATGAGATTAATGTACAGTGATGACAGGTCATCGGGATTTTTTTTAACTTTCCCCTGGATAACCTGCTCGATTCCCAACCATTTTTCTTTATTTTGTTTAATGAAATAAACTTCTCTCATAACTTAAGGCTAAAATAATAAAAATT
>JBMDXW010000119.1:0-11733 GCA_048594965.1 Chryseobacterium sp. | reverse complement strand
TTTGATCTTTCGTACTTAACATTTTAAAGATAAACAAGGACGTAAACTTATGGATGTCATACGAAGCCGGTGATGTATTTTGGAGGGTGCCTTAGACACTTTGGAGGATGTCTTATCTATTTTGGAGGATGCCTTATCTACTTTGGAGGATGTCTTATTTACTTTGGAGGATGTCTTATCTACTTTGGAGGATACCTTATGTATTTTGGAGGATGCCTTATCTACTTTGGAGGATGCCATTTACACTCTGGACAATGTCACATCTACTTTGGACAATGTCTTTTACACTTTAGACAAAGCCTTATACACTCTGGGCGGTGTCATATCTACTTTGGACAATGTCTTTTACACTTTAGACAAAGCCTTATACACTTTGGGCGGTGTCATATTTACTTTGGACAATGCCTTTTACATTTCAGACAAAGGCTTATACACTTTGGACGGTATCCTACTTACTTTGGACAATGCCTTATTTATCTGGGAGGATCTTTTAGACGGTGGGGATGCAGATATTGTTTTTAGACTGATAAGCTGCCGGGTGTATGAAATTGATTTTCACATTCCATTAAAAATTACGATTTTTGCAACTTCAAAATACGATATGTCAGACTTAATCAAAGAAATAGAGAAAAGAAAAACTTTCGGGATTATTTCCCACCCGGATGCCGGAAAAACGACGCTTACGGAGAAGCTTCTGCTTTTCGGTGGCGCGATCCAGGAAGCGGGTGCGGTAAAATCCAACAAGATAAAAAAGGGAGCCACCTCCGACTTTATGGAAATTGAGAGACAGAGGGGAATTTCTGTAGCCACTTCCGTATTGGCCTTTGAATACAGGGATCACAAGATCAATATCCTGGATACGCCGGGTCACAAGGATTTCGCAGAGGATACGTACCGTACTTTAACGGCTGTAGATTCTGTGATTGTGGTAATTGATGTGGCGAAAGGGGTGGAGGAACAGACGGAAAAGCTGGTACAGGTGTGCAGAATGCGTAATATCCCGATGCTTGTTTTTATCAATAAGCTTGACCGTGAGGGGAAGGATGCTTTTGATCTTCTGGACGAGGTGGAACAGAAACTGGGATTAACGGTTTGCCCGCTTTCGTTGCCTATCGGTATGGGAGCTGATTTCCAGGGGATTTATAACATCTGGGAAAACAACATTCAGTTGTTTTTGGAGGAAAAGAAACAGAAGGTTGGAGATTCTATTAAGTTTGATGACATTAATGATACTTCTATTGATGAAGCGATCGGCGAAAAGGCTGCTTCCAATCTGAGAGAGGAACTGGACCTGGTGCAGTCGGTTTATCCTGAATTTAACCGTGAGGATTATATGAAGGGTGACCTACAGCCTGTATTTTTCGGTTCGGCTTTAAATAATTTCGGGGTTCGTGAATTGCTGGATGCTTTTATTGATATTGCGCCGATGCCACAGCCGAAGGAGAGCGATACGCGTCTTGTAAAGCCTGAAGAGAATACGTTCACGGGATTTGTTTTTAAAATCCACGCGAATATGGATCCGAAGCACAGGGACCGTCTGGCTTTCGTGAAAATTGTTTCGGGAACTTTTAAGAGAAATGAAAATTACCTGCTGGTAAGGGAAGGTAAAAAGATGAAGTTTTCTTCTCCGAATGCTTTTTTTGCAGACAAGAAAGAGGTGGTGGATGAGAGTTTCCCGGGAGATATCGTGGGGCTTCATGATACGGGAAGTTTCCGGATCGGGGATACGTTAACGGGTGGTGAAAAGCTTAATTTCAAAGGGATTCCGAGCTTTTCTCCGGAACATTTCCGATATATTAATAATACGGATCCGCTTAAGGCGAAACAACTGGCGAAGGGCATCGACCAGCTGATGGATGAGGGTGTTGCGCAGCTGTTTACGCTTGAGATGAACGGAAGGAAGATCATCGGAACGGTGGGTGCGCTTCAGTATGAGGTGATCCAGTACCGTCTGGAGCATGAGTATGGTGCGAAATGTTCTTATGAGCCTCTTTCAATGCATAAGGCATGCTGGGTGGAAGCGGATGAGAAGTCTGAAGAGTTTAAGGAGTTTGCGAGACTGAAGCAGCGATTCCTGGCGAGAGATAAGTACGACCAGCTGGTTTTTCTTGCTGATTCTTCTTTTACGATCCACATGACGCAGGAGAAGTTCCCGAATGTGAAGCTGCATTTTATCAGCGAGTTCAGGAATGCGTAAATCCGTCTACGACATAAATAAAAACCGTTCATTTTGGTGAACGGTTTTTTTATGTTTAGATGTATGGTATAAAGATATTATTCTTTAATCCACTTTACGGTTTTATTGATGTTTTTAGATTTAATATTCACCATATACTCTCCTTTTATTAATTGGGAAAGATTGAAAGTTCCGGTCTTGTCATGGCCTAAGGTATTGTTTAATTTCGTGAATACCAATCTGCCGCTGGCGTCATAAATGGAGATATCGTATTTTTCGTTCTGACTGATAAATCTGATATTCAGAAGATCTTTGCCCGGGTTCGGATATACCGCAAACGCATCGGTGGCTCCCTCTGCTTCGTTTACGGCAAGCACCTGGGTGATGGTAAAATTCACGGGGTTAATATTGAAAAATACATTTCCGACTCCTGCTACCATGATTCTTGCCTGGGTGGTACTGAGGTTTGGAACGGTGATGGTTTGTGAGCCGTCGTTTGGTGTAGAAGCGAGGATGGTGGTAGGATAGGTAAGCCCGCCATCTGTTGAAAGGAGGATACTTACATTGGCACAGCTTACCGGTGAAGCGGTGGTGTTGGCGACATTCCAGGTAATGGTCTGGGTGGAATTTCCTGTCCAGTTTACTGCTGAAGAAGGTGCGGTAACGGTAAAGGGTCCTGAGTTTCCGTCTACGGTGATTTTGGCGTCGTCATTGGCAACGCCTCCGCAACCTGCATTGTTGTCTCTCACGGTCAGCCTGAATTCCATGGTTCTTCCGTATGAAGGCATAATTTCACCTCTGGTTGTGGTATTATTGATCACATCGGTAATCTTCGGGAAATACCTGTAAGGTACGGTGGTCGGTAAAAACGACCTGAACAGGGCCGCATTTCCGGAAGGAGCGTTCCAGTTTCCGGCGGGTCCCGTATCGTTTTGTTCCCAGCAGTACGTTAATGCATTCCCCTGTGCGTCGGTGGCTGAACCTGTAAGTTTGAAGGGTGTACTTTTCGGGATGGTGTAGTCGTTTCCGGCGTTGACAACGGGAGCCGTATTTGAAACCGGGGTTGTGACCTGGCATGAAGTGGACTGTACGGTCTGGGTAATCGACTGAAATGAATTGGTATGGAAAATCGGGATGCTGTTGTTGGCCAGGTCGTTTGTACTGCCGCAGATTCCGGCATACGCCATAATGGTTACTCCACTTCCCGGTTCTACGGCGTGTGATCCGTCACGATTGCCCTGACAGTTGACCGTGGTTGCGTTAAAAGTATGCGGACCACCGAACTCATGCCCTACTTCGTGCGCAACATAATCGATATCATAAGGATCTCCGACAGGATTTGGAGAACCGGTAATACCGCTTCCTTTACTTGAGCTGTCGCAGATCACTCCAAGACCAGCCAATCCGCCGCCACCGGTACTGAATGTATGGCCTATGTCATAATTGGCTGTTCCTATGATCGCATCAATCTGGGTCTGACTCTCATCAATCAAGGTATAGGCATCGTCATTTCCATCAAAGGGATCTGCATCCGGATCTGTGAAGATCAGTGAGGTCTCATTGGCAACCAACACGAGTCTTACTGCGACTTCCTGTTCGTATACTCCGTTTACCCTGTTGACGGAAGTTACAATGGCAGAGAGTGTCTGGGCAACGGTAGGAGAAGATAATCCTGTTGCTGCCTGTGCATATTCTCCTGTACAGGCCACTGCAAAACGGAAAATCCGGATCTGATTTCCGACACCGGGGGTCACTGTTTTCTGAGCGTTCTTCTGCACCAGTTCCGAAGCGTCTTCTTTGACGCCGCAGGTTCTGGGATTCTTATTGATTAAATCAGCTTTTCTATAAACGATGTAATGGCTGATCTCATTTTTTGCATAAGGATCAATATAGACATCGCCGGTCACAATCGATTTTATCTGGGCGTGAAATCCCATTTCCGTAAAATCAAGTTTTACGGTTGCATACCGGTCATCGATTCCCTGCCCGGTGAAAGTCGTGATCTGCGGAAACTTTTGTGCCAACTCCGGAGCCATCACAGCCGACTTCCAGATTCTGAATCTGGCTTTCGTTCCGTCTGGCATTGGAAGGACCACGACAGGGGCGCTGTCTTTGAAATCCTGATCATTTAATTCGGGAACCGAATTGAAGTAATTCTGAGCAGCCTTCACATCCAGTTGATAAGTGAGGAATTTTTCCGGCTGTACAGTTCTAGTCCGGGAATCTGTTCTGATGGATTTTTCATCAACGGACGAGAAAAAATCCTGTGCTCTGATCATGGAAAAGCCCAGGACCAACAGTCCTAAAAAAAGTGTTTTTTTTGTAATCATAGATTGATCATTTGAAGATTAATAAATATTTTTTAATGACAAGGGCGGTCGGATTATATAAAAATTAACCCTAATTTAAATAAATAAAAGCGCCCTGGTCCAGGATGTAAATATAATAAAAATACGCACTCACAGAATCTGCAAAAACTTAATTATAAGAACTTTACATAAAACAGTATTTTATTCATCCATGTATATATTTGGAAAGAAAAAAATTCATGTTTTTTTGACCAGGTAAGAAAAAAATTAACCAAGAATGTTATATGTTAAGGTGATCATTGTAAAATAACTTGCGACTGAAACTATTTTTCTGTAAAACGGTTGTAAAACAAGACTAACGATTTCATTTCCAAAACCTTATCATTTTACGAACGTAATACATCTCCTTTACAATCATTACAACAATTCCGCTCCTAATTTTACCTCAACGAAAAAATTAAGGTTATGAAAAAATTCATCTTACTTGTTGCCTTATCAGGTACATTCATTATGTGTAAAAAGGGAGAAACAACCGCAGGCCAGCTGGAAGATGCTGTAAAATCGGCCGACAGCACCATCGCCGATACTTCTGAAAAATTAAGTGATCTCAAGAGCGATGTGAAGGCAGCATCGGATTCCGCACAAGTTAAAATCAGGGACTTTCAGCAGGCTGGAAATGATTTAAAAAAAGATATGGAAAGTACCTCTGAAATCGTCGATTCGCTATCTGAAAAAATAGCATCGGTAAAGCTGGAATCTAAACCGGGAAAGAAGGATTCTGTAAAAAAAGAGGAAAAGATTGTTGTACATGTTCCGGCTCCGAAAGTGATCCGCGAAACGAAAGTGATTTATAAAAATCAGCCGAAAAAGGAAAATAATGAGCTTAATGCCCTGTCTAACCGGCTTATCAAAAAAGGCACCATTGAATTAATGGTAAACGATGCCGAAACAGCGAAGGAAATCGTAAAAGAAGAGGTGACCAAATACGACGGATTTATAAGGAGCGAAAATATATCGCTGCAAAATGATGACCAAAAGACAGCCTACCTGAAGGTAAAAGTTCCTACTGAGAAATTTGATTACCTGATGTCTGATCTGAGCTATAATCTAGGAAAAGTTGAGAATAAAAGCATGGAGGTTTCCGGAACAAATGCTGTTGGAAATACACTGAGTGAGATTGACATCACTTTGTACGGACAGGAAGGTAAAGGAGCGACTGACAAAGAGCATCAGACTTTCGGGGATCAGTCACTTGCCGCCATTTCATCCGGATGGAATGTGATTACGTCCATTTTTCTTTTCATTCTTCCGCTGTGGCCGCTGTTTGTGATCGCCGGTATTGGATTTTATTTTTACAAAAAGAGGAATTCTTCTGACAAACATTCATCATAATTACCGTATTTTAATAATATTTTAATGATAATTCCGTTTTTTTAAGGATTGTTGTTCTTAATTTTACATTATAATTTTAATTAAGAATTTAACTTTAGTTAAAAGACTTAATCAAACAAGTGTTAAAACAAACATATTATTAATATTTTGTGGTTCGTGTGAAGTAAAAAGGCTCTCATTTCTGAGAGCCTTTTACTATTTCAATATATGATAAGCCATTACCTGGCAATGCTTCTTGAGATCACGATCTTCTGGATTTCAGAAGTCCCCTCATAGATCTGGGTGATTTTTGCATCTCTCATTAGTCTTTCCACATGATATTCTTTCACATATCCGTATCCTCCGTGGATCTGTACCGCTTCGATCGTTGTATCCATCGCCACTTGAGAGGAGTACAGTTTTGCCATTGCCCCACTTTCAGAGATGTCTTTCCCGGCGTCTTTTTCTACTGCCGCTTTGTAGCAAAGCATTCTTGCTGCCGTGATCTGGGTTGCCATATCAGCGAGTTTGAAAGCGATTGCCTGGTGGTTGATGATTTCCGTTTTGAATGCTTTTCTGGTTTTTGCATATTTTAATGCCAGTTCGTAAGCCCCTGAAGCGATTCCTAAAGCCTGGGAAGCAATACCGATTCTTCCTCCGTTCAGCACAGCCATTGCAAAATTGAATCCGAAGCCGTCTTCTCCGATTCGGTTTTCCTTAGGCACTTTTACGTTGTTGAAGATCAAAGAGTGGGTATCACTTCCTCTGATTCCCAATTTATCTTCTTTTGGGCCGATCTCAAAACCTTCCCATCCTCTTTCCACGATGAACGCGTTGATTCCTTTGTGCTTTTTCTCCGGGTCGGTCTGAGCAATGACGATATAATAAGAAGCAGTGCCTCCGTTGGTGATCCAGTTTTTGATTCCGTTCAGCAAATAATAATCCCCTTTATCTTCTGCTGTTGTTTTTTGTGAAGTAGCATCGGAACCGGCTTCAGGCTCGGAAAGAGCAAATGCTCCGATAACCTGGCCGCTGGCAAGAGGGGTAAGATATTTCACTTTTTGTTCTTCGGAAGCGAATTTTTCAAGGCCTGCACATACCAGGGAGTTGTTTACAGACATTACCACAGCTGCAGACGCATCTATTTTTGCAATCTCCTCCATCGCCAGAACGTAAGAAACACTATCCATTCCTGCGCCTCCGTATTTAGGATCTACCATCATCCCCAGCAGTCCCATTTCACCCATTTTCTTTACCTGTTCGGCAGGAAATTTCTGATCGCGGTCCCGCTCGATTACTCCAGGTAATAATTCGTTCTGTGCAAAATCCCTTGCTGCCTGCTGAATCATCAGCTGTTCTTCCGATAAATTAAAGTCCATAAAAATTGAATAATTAGATGGTCGCTAATTTACACTTTTTGGGCAAATCTGAAAACAGAATTAAAACTAAGTCGTTATCTACTGAAAACCAGCAATTAATGAAAGATTAACAAAGGTGATTATTCGATAAATTATCGTCAATAAATCCGGTCTAAATTTAATTACCTGTAAATATATAATGCCACACATGCTATTAATTGTTAATTTAAAATTGAGAATTTCGCCAGTTAAAAAAAATGCTTATATTTAAAATCCTTTAACTATTTACTTTTAAATCATGACCATCAAAAGATTATTCGATATACCTCACTATGCTTTAGCGACCTATCCGAAATCGGATATGTTTGTCACGAAATACCAGGGAGAATGGAAAAAGACCTCTACCCAGGAATTTATTAACGAAGCGAATAAAATTTCGCGCGGACTTTTAAAACTGGGGATCAAGCCTGGTGATAAAATAGCCCTTATCACGACCAATTCCCGAACGGAATGGGCCATTATGGATCTCGGGCTTTCGCAGATCGGAGTGGTTTCGGTGCCGGTTTACCCCAGCATTTCTCCTGAAGATTATGAATTTATCTTTACCAATGCAGAAATCAAATATTGCTTTTTGTCCGATAAAGATCTTTTGGATAAAGTAATTAAGGTTAAGCATAATATCCCGTCGCTACAGGGAGTTTTCACATTCGAGAACATTACCGGAGCCGCCAACTGGAAAGAAGTTTTGGATCTGGGAGAGGACGATTCTACGCAGATCGAGGTTGAAGATCTTTCCAATACGATTAATCCGGAAGACCTGGCGACCATTATTTATACTTCCGGAACTACGGGAAGGCCTAAGGGCGTTATGCTCACCCATCACAATATTGTGTCTAATGTTTTAGGTTCCATTCCCAGAATTCCGAAAAAGAAAGGACTGGATTATAAAGATACCAGGGTTCTCAGCTTTTTGCCAATCTGCCATATTTTTGAGAGAATGCTCTTTTACCTTTTCCAGTATAACGGGTTTTCCATTTATTTTGCGGAAAGCATTGAAAAAATGGGAGAAAATGTAAAGGATGTAAAACCTCACTATATGAGTGTCGTTCCGAGGCTTGTGGAAAAAGTTTATGATAAAATTTATGCAACGGGATCATCTGCAGGCGGCCTGAAACAAAAAATATTCTTCTGGGCACTCAATCTTATCTCTAAAAAGAAGACGATTTCCAAACCTTCGGGACTACAGGAAATCATTGCCGATAAACTGGTTTTCAAGAAATGGCGTGAAGGACTTGGCGGTGAGATCATCACGTTGGTTTCCGGATCGGCAGCTTTGTCAACAAGGCTCAACCTGATGTTTCAAAACGCGGGAATTCCAATTCTGGAAGGCTATGGCCTCACGGAAACGTCACCGGTTATTTCCGTCAATGCTTTCGGAAAAATGAAAATCGGAACCGTGGGTCTGCCATTGGATAATGTACAGGTAAAGATCCAGGAAGACGGTGAAATCACGGTGAAAGGCCCTTCCATTTTTAAAGGTTATTTTAAAAATGAAGACCTGACAAAAGAAGTCTTCACGGAAGACGGCTACTTCAAAACCGGTGATATAGGACACCTGGACAACGACGGCTTCCTTCAGATCACAGACCGCAAGAAAGAGATGTTTAAAACCTCAGGCGGAAAATACATTGCTCCGCAAACCATTGAAAACCTGGCAAAAGCTTCCAAATTCATTGAGCAGATTATGGTGGTTGGCGATGGAGAAAAAATGCCGACTGCGCTGGTACAGCCTGACTTTGAGTTTGCGAAAAGCTGGGCCATGAGAAACAACCTGAGTATCGGATCTACCCCACAGGAAATTGCGAAAAGCAAAGAACTGAAGGAAAGAATTGAAAAAGAAATCGAAAGCACCAACGAGCATCTGGGGAATTGGGAAAAGATCAAAAAAATAGAACTCACCCCTGAAATCTGGAGTATTGAAACCGGGCTTCTGACACCCACCCTAAAGCTGAAAAGAAAGGCTATTAAAGAGAAGTTTATTGATCTGTATAATAATATGTATGATCATCATGAATAAATAGAACCGCCTTTTTTGAAGGCGGTTTTATTTATTTAACAATACCTCTTAAAGTTAAAGGATATATCGTATCAAATTTTGATATATTCTTATTTGTAATTAGAAAGATTCGTTTAGCAACATTTCCAGAATCATTATATTCATTAGGATTATACTTTGTTTTTATGTAAATAATATCATTCTTTAAGTAAAACCCTTTCTTCACCTTACTTTCTGTACAATCGCATGCATCTTTAACACCATAAATTTTTAAACTATCATACTTTGAATTAACATATTTAAAAGTATATTCAAAAACAGATACATTCTTTTTGTTAAGTATTCCGAAATCATAAATGATAGCCTCTTTGTTCATATTGAAAACCACCTTTTCAGAAGTTTTATAGGTGAGTAGACATAAAATTGCTAGTAACAAAAAGACAATAATTACATATGAGTAGTTTTTATTCACGACTATCTTTTCTTTTTTTAATATAAACCTCTAACCCCATCATTACATTAGTATATATTCCAGGATTTCTCGAAAGACTAAAAGGCCCCCAACCAATTTTCTCATCGTATCGACTGTATGTCAATATTTCTTTATAAGATGTTAATCTCAAAGAAGGGCCAATATCTTTATCCTTAATTTCATCATGTAACCACCGTACAGCAACTAAAACCCCTTCCCTAGGAAAAGGAATGTGATTATTTTCAACATTTATTTTTACGTTAGCTCTTTTTCTGTTTTTGGATGTATAGATAATGGGCTGCTTATTCAACTTCTCGACTGGTTTTCCGGTTATAGAATCAATTCTGTAGAAGTTGATTTCTAAATCTACTAACTTATAATCTGGATCAGTTTTATGTAAAAACAGAACAACATTACTTATTCTACCCTTTTGCCCAAGATCATTTTTAAATTTTAGCCCTATTTCATAAGTTGATGGAGCGATTCCTATTTTCAACCGATTATTAATTTCCTGTTTGAGCCCATATGAAAAATCTAATTTTTCATAATCTTTATCGTTAATAACAACCGTTTCTATATCAGCGGATCTTTCAGTTAAAGTATCATCAGGCTTTTGAGCAGCACCGCTAAAACTTACAAAAAAAAGAAAAAAAATAAATACAATTTTCATTAGAAATTAAACTCTTGTGTTTTTGGTGTAAAAATATAAAGATATAAGATGCAAAAAAACCTAAATTCTTCATATTAAAAAAGAAATTCCGTACTTTATAATTTTTTAACTTTATTAATTAAATTAACATTGATTATGAGTTAAAAATATTAATTTATAAAAAACTCGAATAAAAAAAAAGCTGCCTCGATTGAAGCAGCTTTCGTATTTTTTAAATTGTAATCGGTATTAAAACTTGATTACCGATTTCATTTTTTCGTTTTCTTCCATGACCAATTCGTCGTCTACAAGGATCTTCCCTGAATGCTCATCGATAATGATTTTCTTTCTCTGGGCGATTTCCATCTGCTTCTGAGGCGGAATTGTGAAGAATGATCCTTTCGGAGCTCCTCTTTCCAATCCTACAACAGCAAGACCGTTTGGTGAATTTGTTCTGATTCTGTTGTAAGAAGCCAATAATCTTTCATCGATTTTCGCCGCAAATTCTTTAGACTGCTCGATTAGATATTCTTCTTCTTTCTGAGTTTCAGAAACCAGGCCTTCCAATTCTTCTTTTTTGAATTTAAGGTGGTTTTTAAGATCATTGATCTTTCCGTTCAGCTCATCAAGGGTTTCGTTTTTGTGACCGATCTTGGCCCCGAATTCTTTGATTCTTTTTTCAGCAAGCTGAATTTCAAGCTCCTGATATTCAATCTCTTTTCCTAATGCTTCAAACTCTTTATTGTTTCTTACATTATCCTGCTGAGATTTGTATTTTTCAATTAAAGTTTTTGCATGGTTGATCACTTCATGCTTCGTTTTGATCTGGTCGTCCTGATCTTTGATATCTGCATGAAATTTTTCAGCTCTTTTTTCAAGACCTTCGATTTCAATTTCAAGATCCTCTACTTCGATTGGCAATTCTCCTCTTGTATTTCGGATTTCGTCCAATCTGGAATCAATGATCTGCAAATCGTATAAAGCTCTTAACTTCTCTTCAACTGAAATATCGTTGGTTTTTGCCATATTTTAAATGAAATAATTTACCGGGTTCGTTTTCTCAATAGATTTTGAGATTGCAAATGTACTAAATTTTTGTGAAAAAATTTCAAATAATTGTTGAGTAACAAATTGTTCTGACTCGAAATGCCCGATATCACAGATCATCATTTTAGATTCTGCCAGGAAAAAATCGTGATACTTTATATCGCCGGTGAGATAAGCATCACATTTTTTGGAAATTGCAGAACGGATGCCAGTGGCTCCGGAGCCGCCCAATACCCCTACCCTCTTTATTTTCTTGTTATTGAAATCGGAATGCCGGATCATCTCAAGCCCGAAT
>JBMDXW010000118.1:0-5103 GCA_048594965.1 Chryseobacterium sp. | reverse complement strand
GGACTGATAATTTTTTATCCTGTTAGTTTTTTCATATAGTTTTACAGTACCCAGCCCCGTAAGGTTGGGTTTTTACTGCAAAGAAGAAAAAAAAGTAACAAAAATGTTTCAAAATATTTGGAAGTAACAAAAATGTTACTTAAATTTGCTCTGTTGAATAAATTCTTATAAGGATTAAGAAGAGTAGACGGTCTTTGTTTTAAATTTTAATAATTAAAAAGATGAGAG
Source organism: Chryseobacterium sp. (assembly GCA_048594965.1). Lineage (GTDB taxonomy): Bacteria > Bacteroidota > Bacteroidia > Flavobacteriales > Weeksellaceae > Chryseobacterium. The sequence continues at coordinate 4,875 of JBMDXW010000118.1, read as the reverse complement.
TCAATGAAATGCTTAAAATCCTGAAGAAGGATGGATGGTATTTGTACAAACATGGAGGAAACCATGATATTTATGTGCATGATACCAAAGATGGTCAGATTATCATTCCCAGGCATCCTTCAAAGGAGCTTAAAAAAGGAACAGAACAATCTATTTTAAAATCTGCAGGACTTTAATGGTCCTGCAAATTTTAATCTTAATAGTTTTATTCACAAAATGCTTTAATCAAAAAATGCTTTAACAATTAAATGAAAAATTCCATGCAAAAACAATTAGTAGAAAAATTAAATCCAAAAATTTAAATTAACAAAGAGATTAGTACAGAGGTTCAAACTATTAAACATTTTCCAACCCAATGGACATTAAATTAATCTTAGAAAAAAGCGATACAGGTTATAGTGCTTTTTCTGAGGACTTACCAGGAGTAGTAACTGCAGGCGATACTATTGATGAAGTAAAAAGAAACTTTACAGAAGCTTTATCAATGAAAGCAGATTACTTAGAAGAGAAAGGTAAAGTAAATGATGCTCAAGAATTAAGAGATTCAAATATCACTTATTTCTTGGATCTTAAAACATTCTTTGAATATTATTCTTTATTCAATAAAAGCGAATTGGCTTCATATCTTGGAATCAATCCAAGTTTACTACGAAGACTTTCTTCAGGACGCGAAGAACTGTCAGAAAAAAAGGCCTTGCAAATTAAGGAAGGATTGCATAAATTAGCATCCGAACTTAAGCATTTCGACTTCGCTTAATTCTTAACAAAAACGAATTTATACAACAACATTTAGTGCCGGATAACTTCGGCACTTTTTTTTGTTATAGATAACAACAACAATTTACTTGTAATTTTATAATACCCGATGTCTTTTTTAGGAGATATCAGGTTTTTTATTTTTGATCAAAAATGATTGATTATAAAGAAGAAATGGCAGCTCTGTTTAGCCGGTACTATTCAAGTCTGGGCGAACAATATCAGAAAAAACACATGACCACTACGGAGATTGATTTTCTTTTTCGAGGCGTTATGCCGAGAATTCCTGTTTCCGAACATGATGTCTATGAATTTATGAAGCTTGAAGGCTACTTTCAGGAAAAAGTAATCATTTATGAAGAAAAGATCATAGTTGAAGCAAATCCGAGTAAGGGCATTCAGGAAGAAGTAGATCTTATTCCTGTGGGAGAAGTTTTTAAGTGGGTGGTTTACGAAAAAGATTAAAAGATGAACTTTAATAATGAAAAGCAGGTAGCGGATGCTGCAGTCAGAAAATTAGAATCTTCTCTTCGGTCGAAAACTTCACGCTTTGCAGACCATTACCGAAATTATCCCCAGGAAAAATCAATGAAAGATGCAACGGCTTATGCAACGGTTAAAAAGTACGGCAAAGGTAGAGGTACTATTAAAAGATATATGACCCGTCTATCAATCAGAATGGCCAAACATGGCTTTATACAACATTTTGGAGTGAACAACCTGCGGGAATCCGGGAGCAGAACACGCAAGCATCCAAAAGAAACCACATATAATTTCTCGGCTCATTATTTTAATATGAAACCGACTCCGTTTATCAATTCTGCAATCAAGCAATCAGGAGTGATAGATTTTGTGATGGAGAATATTACGAGGCTCAGATCTGAAGAAATACTACTTGATCTTAAGCAATTTATAGAACGAAATCAACCCTAATTTTCATGTCCTTTCTTCATCAACGCTGTATTAACACCTTGCGGGAAATTAATACAGCATGGCTGGAAATAGGGTTACGACAACCGGTGTTATCAATATCAACGGCCAACAGGTCGAAAATACATTTAATAGTCTAAGACGTACTGTTGCGCAATACGAGCGACAGCTTCGCAATTTAACTCCTGGAACCGAAGAATATATTCGTGTTTCGCAAAACTTACGCCAGGTAAGAAGACATTACGAGGAAGTAAGGAACGAAATCCGAGGAACAAATCGGGAAATTAACGAATCAAATACCCTGATGGGCCGGATTAAAGAGATCTTCACCGGAAATGTCGCCGCAGATTTCTTTTCAAATGCAACATCTAAAGTTGTTGAATGGGGTAAGGAGCTTGCAGAACGTGTTCAACAGCTCGTCGAAATAAAAAGCAATCTTCTTTCGCTTGATTCAGCGCTAAAGGGCGTGAGCTTGGACCGTGCGGCTGTTAGTGTTCAATCGATCGCTGATACTTATGGAAAGGGGGTTGAAGAGATTATGCTTGCGGTGAAAGCTTTAAATGCTCAAACCGGAGACACCAATAAATCATTGGATCTTATTAAGAAAGGATTTGACGCCGGAGCAGATGCTTCCGGGGAAATGCTTACGCAGCTTAAGGAGTATCCGACGATGATGAATGATGCGAAAGTTTCCGCCGAGCAAATGATAGCCATCATCGCTCAATCTGAAAAAATGGGGGTTTACGATGACAAGGGTATTGATGCGATTAAGGAGGGAATGCTGCGTGTCCGCGAGGGAACTAAGACGACAAAAGATGCCATGAAGGCATTAGGCATTGATGTCGATGCTACTTATAAGAAGATTTCTTCCGGAGCAATGAGTTACTTCGATGTTCTAAAAATTGTTTCGAAAAAAATCAAAGATACCGGAGCTGACAGCCGTATTACGGGAACTGCGATCGCCGATATCTTTGGTGGTCCCGGAGAAGACGCGGGATATAAATACCTTTCTCAAATTCAGGATATCAACACCAATCTTGATGAGCTTACCCAATCCACAAATCAAATTGCTATTGCGAAAAAATATGAGTTGGAAGCCAATGAAAGACTGAATTCTGTATGGGTTCAGCTTACCGGAACCGCTTCGACTTTGAGCAAAGCCTATTCCTCTTTAAAATTGGGACTGGCTTCGGTATTGGAAACTGTTTTCAATATTAAGCAGGCTAAACTCTCCGATGAATATCTCCAGGAGGAATATCGCCTTCGTTACCTGAAGAGTCAGCTTGATCAAACCAATATTTCTCAAGGCAGGCGGGTTGAGATTTATAATGAATTGAAATCCAAATGGCCGCAGTATTTCAGCGGTTTGGATTTGGAAAAGATGAAGCATGATGAGATTACGGCTGCTGTAAACAGAACCATTGATGCGATGGGCAGGAAGTATAAAGCCCAAGTATTTCAGGAAAAATTCGACAAAACCAACTTGAAAGCTACTGAAAGTTTTATTCAGGTTGTTGAATATGAGGAAAAAGGAAAAACGGTTATCGGTCAGTTTTTGAAGGATTATCCCGATTTCAAATTTAAAGCTAAGGCTACTGTAAATCAACTTAGAGAAATAGAAGCTTTTCTTTTAAAAGATATACGCTCTAAACAAGGCAATGGAACTATTTTCGATGCAAATAGTTGGAGTATTGATACTGATTTTTTAAGAACAGTTCAAGCTAGAACCAAAAGTCTTTCCGATGCAAATAAGGTTTTTAATATCGATGAAAAAAAGAGAATTGAGGAACAGGCTCAATTAATGAAATTAGAATCACAATTACTTCCTGAGCCTTTTAAAATTCCAACAAATACTCCAACACCTTCAACCGATATTGATTTAGACGCACAGGCTGCTGCTGAAGCTGAACTAAAAAAAAGATTAAAAGCAGCAGAAACTGAACGTAAAAAGTTAGAAAAGCAAAAAGAAGCTGATATCAATGACTCCGAAAAACTTGTTGCTGAAAGCAATAATCGACTTTTGGAGCTTGAGGCTCAGTTTTACGCAGATAGAGCAAATCTTGAGGAAGCATCTCTTGATAACGAAATTGATGCGGAAAACGCAAAACGTTCTGTAGAGCTAAATAAGCAAAGGGAATATCAGGATCAGGTTATTAAAAATATCCAGGATCTTCAGAAGAAAATATCCGAAACAAAATCACCTGAGGCTAAAGCTAATTACGAAAAAGCCTTACAGGATGAACTTGTATCGCTGCAAACTCACGATCAAATAGTTCTGAACTCCGAAGTAGCTCATCAAAAAAAGCTTTTGGCTATTCAATATAAATGGCAAGACAAAAGACTTGAAGAATTTATAAAAGCAAAGGGTTATGAAGTAGCCGAGAAAGCAAGAAAGGATGAAGAGGAAATTCAGAGCTTAACTTCTCTCTCTGAGATAAAGTCGAGACTGAAGAAAAATGAATATCTGAAGCTAACAAAAGAGGAGTTTAAGGAGATTGATACTTTGGAGAAAGGGAAAGCTGTACTTCGTGAGGGGGCTAACCGAAAGGCTTTAGAACAGCAACTCTTATTTCTAGAGGAGCAGCGAAAAAACCTGGTTGATGCCATTTCCGGAATGATCGATGGCCCGGAAAAGAAAAAAATATTAGAGGATCTTAAGGTTTTAGAGGAGGAACTTACCAAAATAAGAGGGCAGATTCTTGGCGGTAAGGAGGCCGATCAGGGTAAAGCCCATGATTCTAAAAAGAAAGCAAGAGAAAGCGTGGATATTCTCGGTTTTTCCGCCGCGGACTGGAACAGCACTTTCGATAATATTCAAAACTTGGAGGATGGCCTTCGGGCGGCTTCTGTTGTTTTCCAGGCTTTAGGGAATGCGGCAACTATTTATGCCGACTTGCAGAGGGCTTTGGGGGATAGAGAACTAAGGAATTTTAAAAAGGTTCAGGAACGAAAAAAATCCGAACTGGATAAGAATCTTGCTTTAGGACTTATCTCCCAGGAAAATTATAAGAAGCAGACTGAGCTCATGGATGCACAGCTTGCTAATAAGCAGGCCGAGATAGAGTATAAGCAAGCCAAAGCGGAGAAAATGTCAAAATTATTCTCAGCCATTGGAGGTGTCGCAATGGGTGTGGCCAATTCATTGGCAGTCGGGGGGCCGGCCGGAATAGCACGGGCGGCTATTGTCGG
>JBMDXW010000117.1:0-2300 GCA_048594965.1 Chryseobacterium sp. | reverse complement strand
AACCAATCTTGCCAACAGAAGCAAGGCAGACCTTTTTATATCAATACATTGTAATTCTTCCAAAAAACCGACAGCATACGGAACCGAAACTTTCGTCCAGGGGCCGGATCAGAATGACACCAATCTTGAAGTGGCCAAAAGGGAGAATGATGTTATCTTTTTGGATGAAAAAGATAAGCAGACCTTCGGTTCTTATGACCCGAGCTCTCCTGAATCCCTTATTGCTCTCAAACTTCAGCAAAGCAAATACCTGGAATCCAGTCTGCTTTTGGGAGGACTCGTGGAAGAGAATTTCGTTAATAAAGATAAAAGGACCTCCAGAGGGGTATGGCAGAAAAACCTTCACGTTCTCCGTATGAATGCCATGCCTTCCGTGCTTATCGAAACGGGCTTTATCAACCATCCAGAAGAAAGCCACTACCTTGCATCTGAGAAAGGCCAGGATGAAATTGCAGAAAGTATCTATAAAGCAGTTATCGATTACAAGAAAGCGGTTGACCGCAAATCCGGATATACTGTCTCTGCAAAAAAGCCTGAACCGGAAAAACCAGCGGAAGTAGCCCTGAAAAATGATTTCAGAATCTTATTATTGAGCTCGCCAACAAAATACAACGATGGCGATCCTGCCCTGAAAGGTTTAAACTACATTTTGCCGATCAAAGAAAACGGACAATATAAATATTATTACGGAGTTACCAATCTTGCTTCTGTAAGAGACATCAACATTAAAACAGCAAAAGATGCAGGATTCCGAAATGCCTATGCCGTAGGATTTATGCCGAATCAGAAACTAAGTACCGGCTATTACACGATCGAAGTCTATACCGGAGATAAATTGAATGGCAATTCATTCATTCTTCAGACCCTGAAAGATGTGGAAAGAAATAAGGAAAATGGGGTTTTCTATTATACCTACGGAAAAGTATCAACACTGGAAGATGCCGTGAAGCTTCAGAAAGAACTTGAGGCTAAAGGCATTAAGAATACGGTCATTCAAAAAGTGTCTAAATGACACCATAAAATTTTGAAGTTAAAAAGTTAATACCTACTTTTGCAACCTCAAAATTCGGCCTATTCGTCTAGTGGTCAGGACTCAAGATTTTCATTCTTGCAACAGGGGTTCGATTCCCCTATAGGCTACGAAATACTCATGAACAAATCCCTTTCAACAATGGTTGAGAGGGATTTTTATATGAAATATAATTTATTAATTACTATTTTAAACTAAAACTTCCTGACAGATCATATTTTAAAAAAAAAACTCAAAAACCAATCTGCTATTTTGTTGAAAAAAAAAAAATATTATCTTTGCATCGCTTTATCGGGGAATCATTATTCCTGACGGAGCCACAAATTATCATGCCGGATTTAAAAATACAGGAAGCTAAACTTCTTTTTAAAAAAATCCACTCTAACCCCAAAAGTTACGATTTAAGAATCAATGAAGACGGGATAACAGGCAGTGATGAAAAAATTAGTTTCAGACTTTACAGAGTAGGAGAAAGAGTCGATTTTGAAGTGACGATTGACGGACTTACCTTCACCAATACGACTGGAGAATGGAACAACGCGATGGCCATGCTTACGGCAACCATCAAAAAATTAGAAAGAGAAGAAGAGAATATTAAAATAGAACAGGCGATTGATAAACTCCGAAAATATTTATCAGAAGAAAATTAAAATTTTTCAAAAATAAATTTGGTAGATAAAAAAAAAGTTTATACTTTTGCACTCACATTTGAACGATATGGCAAATCATAAATCAGCATTAAAGAGAATTAGACAAAACGAAGTAAGAAGACTTCGTAACAGATACTACCACAAGACTGCTAGAACAGCAATGAAAGTGTTAAGAAATGAAGAAGATAAAGCTGCTGCTGCAGAACAATTGCCAAAGGTTATCTCTTTGTTGGATAAATTAGCAAAGAAAAATATTATCCACAAAAACAAAGCAGCTAACTTAAAAAGCAAATTAACTAAGCACGTTAATAAACTGGCTTAATAAGTATAGTTGGCCCGTTCGTCTATCGGTTAGGACCTCAGATTTTCATTCTGGTAAGAGGGGTTCGATTCCCCTACGGGCTACAAATAATCACGATCTAACCTGGTGATTGTTCGAAGAGTTGTAAACTTCTAAAAACAAAAAAACTAACATACTGGCAACAGTAGAAGACAGATGGCCCGTTCGTCTATCGGTTAGGACCTCAGATTTTCATTCTGGTAAGAGGGGTTCGAGTCCCCTACGGGCTACTTGACAACATCAAAAGACTCTGATATTTTTAATATCAGAGTCTTTTTTG
>JBMDXW010000116.1:0-8364 GCA_048594965.1 Chryseobacterium sp. | reverse complement strand
AATTGTTTGCGTTGATGCATTGAATGTGAATACATTTTATTACTTACAAAGGTAAAGAAAGAATTTTTTTAAATTATATATTAACCATTTTTAAACTCATTTCAGAATTAACTGCAAACCGAATTTTCGACTAAGTCAAATGCTTTTGCTTATCTTATTTTTCAATGGTTAATCAATTCTTTTTCTTTCCTTGCGTTTTTAACTATCGCAAGGGTAAACAAAGTTTGTTACTATACATCAATCTTTAATAAAGATAAACAAGGGCATTTCATTTAAAAAAGTAAAACAAGAATTGGGAATAGGGTAAATTCTTCGAGAATGTTTAAATTTTAAATATGTTTTCAACATAAGAGTCTGTTTAAATTTTTTATGATTCCATTATTTTTTATAACGCAAAGTTTTGATTCAACTTTACATAGTACTTTTAGAAAGCAAAGGCAAATAAATTTGCTTCGCGAAGTTTATAGGTGAGCTTCATCAATCAGCTTGCTGATTCGCTCTTTGCTTCCTTTAAAGTATTCATCATAAGAATGAATCTTTGCGTCAAAAAATGAATGATGATTTTGTAACATTTAATCAAATGACTCTTATTTCTTTGAAATTAATTTAAAATGTACGACGGATATTTACTCAAAAAGAAACCCGCCGGTGATTTGGCGGGTTACAATAATAAGTTTTACTATAGTACGTTTTGAAAAATTTTGATGTTTGATTCGTCAATCCGAGTGTTTTTTCGTAACAAAGTGGAGAAAAAATGTATCGAGAATGAATTTATACTCAAAACCAACTTCTCGATACGATTTTTTCAAAATCTACTCGAAGTGACGAATGAATCAATGCACAACAGGTTATAAATATTTTATTGCTGTAAAGGAGGCTTTTGATCACTCTCCGGAGCGGCCGTATCCTTTCGGTTTACCAGCAGCACATTGTACTGATCGGTCAGGGCATTCAGCTGATTGATCACTGTGGAATAAGGCGACGGCGGTGTTTCCGTCAGCAGATGAAGCGCATCGATACGGTCTCTCAATGCGTAATACGCGACATTGGTTTCTTCTCTTTTTGATTTGATGGTATCCGGATTGGCATCGCCATATTCCTGTGTCCTGGAAAGATACTTTGCATTGAACTGGTAGTTGGCATCTTTCAGCTCGTTTACCCAATCCGACAAATCAAAAAAGGCAATGGCATCCATCAGTTCCGGCTTATTTTCCCAGTCGCGGATCAGGTTGTTGAGGGTGGCGGTTTCTGCCTGGTAGTTGAGTCTTGGGATACCGCTTCCGTACAGTGCGATATTATTGAGAATCAATTGTGCTTTCTGTCTTTTTTCATTGTCATAATGATAAGACTTTGATAACGCAAAGTAACTGATCCCGTTGATGGCGTTGTCTCTTCTTTCATCCAGCAACAGCAGTTCCTTTGTCTTATCGTTGGCCAAAGCTTTTTTGTAAAGCGCTTCCAGCTCTGCAATTCTGGCATTAAAAGCCGAAAGCTTGGCATCGATCTGTAAGGTTTCGGGATTGTTCAGGTTAATGATTCCTGAGAAGTCTTTCACATACTGCAGGTATTCTGCGTTACGGAGTAATTTCAATTCAATTGTATTCATATTTTTTTAACATTGTTTGCGTTTTTTATCAGGAAAACCTGTTGCGAGGTTGCAAGAAGGTTTCCCGCTTTCCGGAAAGTTTGTCGCATGAGTGCTACAAACTTTCCTGGTTACCGGAAAAGTCATTGCAAGGGTGCATGGAACTTTCCCGGTTTCCGGAAAACCTGACGCGAGGGTGCGACAAGCTTTCCGGAAAGGCAGAATTTATTTATTATTTTCAGCCTGGCTTTTCCAGTATGCTACCTGGTCTTTTTTAATTCTTTACGCATCCTTAAAACTGTCCGGGAATGCCGGAGAATTATCATTTGAACAGAGCAAATATAATTTTTTTTATTAAAATAAACAGATATAAAATACAGTGTTTAGCAATTTGTATATTTTTTTTCATTCCAGGGGGATAAAAAATACTATATTTAGCGCTTTAAAAACTAAATTAACCATGAAGAGAAAAATGATTCTCAACCTGTCTTTTCTAACAGTCTTCCTAACCATTCTGTGGTCCTGCCATAGTGAAGATTTTGTTCAGCAGGAAAACGCTGATCGGCTATCAGCAAAAAATGTAAGTACAGCTAAATTTGTTTCCCGGAGCTTATGGAAGGAAGATGTGCTGTATATTGACAAAGTACAGCAGGTTTTTCTGAAGCACGCCAATCTGGAGCGTTTCAATGCTACTTATGGAGAGCTCAACTGGAGTTATGCCATGTCGTACGGACAGTTTGGGGAAAAATATGCACTAGTCCCTATCACAAAGAAGAATAAAGTCGTTCTTTTAATGGAGGCGGTCAGAATCGGGAGCAAAGTCTATTTTTATGAAAAGAAAGATGAGAATCTTCAGACTTTTTTTGAGCAGGTCATGTATTCGAACATTGTAGGATTTGAAGAGAAAATAAATACCCAGGCAAATCCGTCAGCAAAAGGTTTAAGCTATATGTGTTCTACAAGAACGATTTATGTAGGCTGTGCCAATGGTGAGGCGAATTGCCCTCCTGTGAGCCATACAACAATGGTTTGCGAATGGGTATTTACGATTAATCCTCCTAAAGGCTTACCCCCATCGGGAGACCCTAATTTAGGAAGTGGCGGAAACGATGGATACGAATATCCTGATCCTCCTGAAGAAACAACCCCTTGTGAGAAAACGAAGAATATATTGGAAAAACCTACGGTACAAAAAATTATCAATGATGTAAAAACGCAGGCGTTAAACACTTTAAGTAATACGAATTTAGGAGAATTAGGTTTTAAAGAGAAAAAAGACGGCACCGTCGCTCCCGCAGACATCAATGCTTCACATAAAGTGGTTTATAACGATGTAACCGATGGTTATGGAGGTTATCACAATCATACTGCTAATGGCACACATATGTTTTCTCCACCGGATATCGCTGACACGTTGTTGGGCTTTGCCGCTGCACAGGATAATGTGGGAGATGCCTATTTTGGAATGATTGCCGCAGAATGGTGCAATTGCCCGCCAAGTAATAAAAAGATATTGCATTATGTTATTCAATATACAGGCGCAGCGGAAGATATCGGAACCGGAGGTAGTTATAATTTTACACAGGCACAAGTAACACAGTTCGAAAATGATTATCGTAAAACTGTCAGAAACTTAAAAAACACATACATCAATGGAAATAATTACATTCAAACTTCTGGAGAGCTTAATAAAAAAGGATTAGAAAAATTATTTTTTGAAATGCTTAATACCATGGGATTGACAGGGAAAGTAATTTTGCAGAAAGTGGAAGCTAATGGAACAATTAATAATATAACCTTGGACAATAATAATATGCCTACAGGAACGCCTTGTCCTTAATTAATAATTATATAAATCAAACATTATGAATACAATAAAATTAAAAATAACACTAGCATTATTGCTGTTTATAAATTTAATTTCATGTAAAGCACAGATTCTTCCGATAAATACTGCTTTGAATGAAACCCCGGCTGGTGCACATCTAAAAGATACAAACAATGAATTAACTCCATTTGTAGGAACTTATAAAGCAAACTATAATGGGAATGAAATTACTTTGTTTATTACTAAACAAGAAGATAAACTTGAAAAAAGTACACATAAAAATTATTATATGGATGCTTTAATTGTAAAATATATTGTCAAAAATTCAACAGGAACTGTTTTACAAGACACGAAGAATAATAATTTATATAATATCGAGTTCTATAGCATAGATATACCTGCTCCCAATATGATAGGATTTTTATACAGTGGCACAAATTGCAGTGTTGGGTGGGGAGAAATTAATCTAAAAAAAATTAGTCCTACACAAATTTCATGGGAGTATCATCCAGATGATATTACAACAACAGCCGCCAAATGCCCTCCTACATTAGATACAACGATTTATCTGCCGGAAACAAAGGATTTGATTTTCACGAAACAATAAACAAAAGTCCCACTTCGGAATGAAAAAAATATCATTAAAATTTTTTCTGATTCTATTAATTGTGGTAGTGAATTTTTGTAATTCTCAGACGGTTACTGTTAAAGGTATTGCAAGAGATTCCTTAAAAATAAACAACTTTATAGGAATTGTTATCAATGATACCGTAAGAAAGTTTAGAGACCGAGCACTTGAAGACGAAGAATTTAAAAGTAAAAATTGGGATCAATATGATGAAATAGTTAAAAAATTCAGCACTTCTCCTGATTTTCCAAATGGAAATTATACGATAAATGCGAAACTTACAGATACGTTATATTTCCATAAGTTAAAATATACAACACAAAAATATAAAGTTGAAGATATCATTAAAAATAACATAAAGGTCGTCTTATCACCTGCACCTTGTATTCCATATAAAAAATGTGATCAAAAACTCCCTTCAAAATTATATGCTTTTGTAGGAAAGAAAATAAATGTAACAGACGTTGATCAATCTAAATACTGCGGCCATTCATTGAGTCTTGAATATAAAGCCGAATATAGAATAGTAAAGGAGCTGGCTGAGCATTATCCAAATGGTGAAATTATTTTTAGTGCTTATGATCATAATAATATGTATGATTACGATTTTAGAAATTATGATATGGTATTACTTTTTGTGGGAGAATATTGTGGAGATTTAATAAAAGATTTCTTTTTTCCGATATATAAGACAGCAAATGGAAGATGGGCAACCCCAATAAAAATGAGAGACGAGCATTATTATAAAAATTATAAACCCACCAAAATAACTTTCGAAAAATCATTGTATTTTGATGTGAGTGATCTTCCCATTGAACATATTGAATACAGATTTCCTAAAGAATATTACAAAATAGAGAATGGAAAAGCTTATCCTATAATGGGAAGATATGCGGAAGATTTAGTAAAAATTTGGAACGATTTTTCTGAGAAAAAATAAATGCAACTCAAATTTCCCATGAATATAGTCCAGATGATATATCCTCCTATGTGGGAACAGTATTGAAGAGTCTAATATTACAATAAGATTTTATCAGAAACTCAGATTTTAAATAAAATTTCATAAAATGGGATTAAGATCACCGGTAAATTCAAGTGATCTTTTTTTGTCAATAATTGTTTTCGAATTATATCAACTGTATAAAAACCACAAATCGACCAACCCCTGAAATTCTCCGACGAACACGCCTCTGCCCTGCCGAAAGTTCTGATATATTTAAAGTACTTTCCGATTTTTTAGCCTATTTTTGCAATGTTTTGAAAGTCACAGCCAACAAGATCATCACTTTTCCCCTGGTAATTCTTATCCGGTTTTACCAATGGTTTATCTCGCCGCTGCTGCCCAAGAACTGCAGGTATGAACCGACATGCTCGCACTATATGGTAAAAGCGCTGCAGGTACACGGACCATTGAAAGGTTTCTGGCTGGGTATCAAAAGAATTTCAAGATGCCATCCCTGGGGAGGAAGCGGATATGATCCCGTACCCCCTAAAAAATGTAAACACTAGAATATAACAAACTACTAAAAAAATAGAAATGAGTAATATTTTTTTCAGAATGTATCTCGTCATTTTTGCGCTGATCACCCAATGTCTTTTTGCGCAGAATTATCCGGACGGAATGTCGGAAGGAACATTAAAGATCAATTCCGCAACGGTTCCCGTAAAGATTTACAGTACCACCGAGCTGGGGGACCTGGCTGTTTTCCCGGAACGTAAAGTAGACGGAAATGTCCTGATCATCCTGAATGAGTCCAACCTGGAACCTGGTTTCCTAAGTTCCGGTGCTTCAATCCTTGACAAGCTTAAAAATTCCGGATACCGGCTTCTGGATAAAAAATTCAGACTGATCGAATCTCCCGCTACGAAGGAGAATATCACCACCTTCAAGTACGCCGTAAAATCAAATAAAACGATCACCTCCGCAGACCATGTAAGCCTGGAGACTCCTTTTAAAATCTGGGATCCGTCGAAAGGTATTGTCCTGGGACCGATCACCCTGCATTTTTACAGCCTGATGTTTATCTTCGCATTCGGATTCGGCTATGTTTTAATGAACAGGATTTTTAAAATCGACAACGTAAACCAAAAATATCTTGAGCCGCTGTTCACCTGGACCCTTATCGGAACGATCCTGGGAGCGCGACTGGGGCATGTTATTTTTTACCAGCCGGAACTGTTTAAGGAAGATTTCTGGAGCGTATTCCTGCCGATCAGTACCAAAAACGGATTAAAATTCACAGGCTTTTCCGGACTCGCAAGCCACGGGGCCACCATCGCCCTGATCTTTACCACCCTGTATTATTCATTTAAGATCATTAAGAAAAATCCTTTCTGGGTGTATGACCGACTGGGAATCGTTGTTGCCCTGGGCGGAGCTTTCGTAAGAATGGGTAACTTTTTCAATTCTGAGATCATCGGCAAACCGGCAGATCCCAACTCTCCGTTCGCATTGCTTTTCCCACAACAGAGCAGTGAATATGGAGTGACCATTCCGCGATATCCTTCGCAGCTTTTTGAAGCTTTCGGATATGTGTGCCTGTTTATCCTTTTGTGGGTTTTATATAGAAAAACCGACAAGAAGTATCAGCAGGGATGGCTGTTCGGACTGTTTTTCATCATTCTCTGGGCGATCAGATTCTTTGTGGAATTCCTGAAAGAACCCCAGGGTGACGAATTTATCCAGTTTGGCGGACTGAACACGGGACAGGTGCTATCGATCCCTTTCATGATTGCCGGAGTTGTGATCATGATCATTTCTAAAAAATTCAAAATTACCCAGGCAGAAAACGAAAAACCTGAATAATTTTAAATATTAAATCATAAGAAGAGGCTGTCCAATATTTTTTGGCAGCCTCTTTTTTTACGTCTGAAAATTAAACGAGTATTTTTTTATGCTCCGAAGGAGCAAATCCTACGCTGTTCTATAAAATCATTACCTGTTATCTCACAAGAACTTCTGAGCTTTAGCATTCAGTTCCGCAAAGACATTTCCGAATTCAGCGATAACATCTGAAGGCAACATCGACTCCCGGGAATGTTTTTCAGAGGCGTGTTCCGCGGCTTTACCGTGAAACCATACGCCAAGGAGAGCGGCTTCCTCTTCAGAATACTGTTGAGCCAGCAGCGAAGTGATGATGCCTGTGAGAATGTCTCCGCTGCCTCCTTTTGCCAGCCCGGAATTTCCCGTGATATTGTAAAAAACCTTCCCTTCCGGAGTGATCACCTGTGTATGATGGTCTTTTAATACAATGTAGAGGTTGAGTTCCCGGGCTTTTTCTCTGGCGAGTGCCGTCCTTTCAAAAGAATTTTCCGTCTTGCCAAAAAGCCTTTCAAATTCTTTCGGATGAGGCGTAATCACTGATCTTTCAGGAATCAACTGAAGGTGGTTACCATTCTGGGCAAGGATATTTAATGCATCTGCATCCAGGATGAGAGGCTTGGGGTATTTCTTTAAAAACTTCAAGAGATTTTCCGCGGTTTTCTCATGAGTTCCGAGTCCCGGACCTATTCCGCATACGGAGGTTTCATCGATTTTAAAATGCTCTATGTAGTTTTGTCCGCCTTCTACAAACATCGCTTCAGGATCGGAAGCCTGCAGGATTTCATATCCGCATTTCGGGGCAAGAACGAAGGTAAGTCCGGCACCCATTTTGAGTGCTGCCCTTGTGGAAAGTACGGCGGCTCCTATCTTCCCGTAACTTCCGCCTGCGATGGTGGCTTTGCCGTATGTTCCTTTATGAGAAAACTCGCTTCTTACTTTAAAGATGTTTTTGATTGCCTCCTCATCGGTGATAAAATCTTCGGTTTCGGTTTCATCGATATAATCTTCACTTAAGCCGATATCCAGGATCTGAACTTTTCCGGCAAACTTTCCTGTTTCAGCATGCAGGAAGGTCTTTTTCCAGAACTGGAAGCTGAGCGTATAATCTGCCATAAAAACCGTCGCATCCTGATTCTCCGCCATCCCATCAGCCATGAGTCCTGACGGCAGATCAATGGAGATCTTGATATTATTTTTCCGGTTTAAAAATTCCACCAGATCTTTGCTTTCTCCCTCCAGGACTCTGGAAATCCCGGTACCGAACAGCGCATCGATAATAACGGTCCTGGAATCAAACCGGTAGTTCAATGCATCTTTGAATTCCCTTACGGTTATCCCGGAGATTTCTTTGATCTGTTTAAAATTTTCCTGGGCATCAGGAGAGAATTTCGCTTTTGAACGGGTAAACACATCGATGTCGAATCCTTTTTGGTACAGCATTCTGGCCAGGGCAAATCCATCCCCGCCGTTGTTTCCGTTTCCGCAGAAAAGGGCAAAAT
>JBMDXW010000115.1:0-7545 GCA_048594965.1 Chryseobacterium sp. | reverse complement strand
TTCCTGAAACTGAAATCGTATCTTTTCCTTCTCGGGCTCTTTTTAAAGTTTCGGTCATAGCGTCTTTAACATCCATGATTCTGATGTCCAGGCCGTTTGTATCGTGGTCCGCTAAATATTTTTCAACTTTTTTGATGATTTCTCTGTCGTGTGCTCTTCCTTTGTCTAACCAAAAGATCGCAGGCGTGTCGGATAATCTCGATCTGTTTACTGCTAATTTTACCCAATCCTGGATCGGCGCATCTTTGGTCTGGCACATTCTGAAGATGTCTCCTTTTTCCACTTTCTGAGAAAGAAGAACACTCCCGTTTTCATCCTGAACTTCAATCGTTCCCTCGGCAGTAGCCTGGAATGTTTTGTCGTGAGAACCATATTCCTCAGCTTTTTGGGCCATTAAACCTACGTTCGGTACGGAACCCATCGTCGTAGGATCCAGTTTTCCGTTCGCTTTCATATCATCGATTACCGACTGGTAGAATCCTGCATAAGAACGGTCCGGAATAATACAAACCGTATCTTCCTCTTTTCCTTCTTTGTTCCACATTTTACCGCCGCCTCTTACCAAAGCTGCCATAGAAGCATCAACAATAATATCAGAAGGAACGTGGAAGTTGGTAATGCCTTTATCGGAATTCACCATGGCCACTCTGGGTCCGTTGGCCAGGGCAGTTTCAATATCTGCTTTGATTTCAGCTTCCTGTACGTTGCCTTTGATTTTTTCAAAAAGATCGGCAAGTCCGTTATTCGGATTGATGTCCAGAGACTTGAACGTTTCAGCATATTTTGTGAAAACGTCCTTAAAGAAAGTTTCTACGATCGCTCCGAAAATAATAGGATCGGAGATCTTCATCATCGTTGCTTTAAGGTGTGCGGAAAGAAGAACGTTTCTGCTTTTTGCCTCGTCGATTGCCTGCTGAACGAAAGCTTTCAGAGCATTTAAATTCATTACCGAAGAGTCAATTACTTCACCGGCCTGAAGGCTGGCGAAATCCTTTAAAGTGGTTTCGGCACCGTCGTTTCCTTTGAAAATGATTTTATATTTGGTAGCATTTTCCAATGTTGTGGACGTTTCCGTTCCGTAGAAATCACCGCTTTCCATGTGGGCAACATCAGTTTTGCTGTCGGAAGCCCAGTCACCCATTCTGTGAGGGTTGGCTTTGGCGTAGTTTTTTACGGCTTTAGGAGCACGTCTGTCAGAATTTCCTTCTCTTAATACTGGATTTACCGCGCTTCCCAATACTTTGGCATATTTCGCCTTGATTGCTTTTTCTTCGTCATTTTTTGGTTCTGCTGGGTAGTTTGGAACGGCAAATCCTTTCGCCTGCAGTTCGGCGATGGCCGCATCAAGCTGAGGTACGGAAGCCGAGATATTCGGTAATTTGATAATATTGGCATCAGGTTGGGTAGCCAGCTGACCCAATTCAGCCAAAGCATCGCCTATTTTCTGATCATCTTTCAAAAATTCCGGGAAGTTGGCTAAGATTCTTCCTGCCAAAGAAATATCCGGGACGGCGATTTCAATGTCTGCTGATTTGGTAAAAGCTTTTACAATCGGTAAAAACGAGTGTGTAGCCAACATCGGAGCCTCATCCGTAAGGGTGTAATAGATTTTTGATTTGTCTGACATTATACTGTTATTTATTATTTGATTTTTTAAGACTCACAAATTTAGTAATTATGATTGTTTTATTTGCATAAAAAAAGAGGCATTTGCCTCTTTAATCATATTTGAGTGATTGTGTACGTTCCTGTTCCATTAAAATTAATGCTGAACTCGATTTTGTAATTTTTCGGAGAATTGGAAAGGTTTGGAAGCATTATGAGATCTCCTCCCACATCAAAGTTTCCGTCACTTAAATTATCTCCCAAAGTTTCAGAATTACTATTTGTAGTTGGTAAATGTATTCTCATGCCAGTAAAGTTCCCTGTTGAAGCTGAAGATATAGTAATCGAAAACTTATTGGTTGCAGAATTGTAAGCAGTTGATGATGTTGTAAGTGATGGAGAATTAAAAATTAATTTTGGAACAAAATTATCTACCTGTATTACTGCAGACATACCATAATCAAAGACATTGATTTTATAAAAGCCATTTGAAGAAAGGATAATGTTGTTTCCATTAGCAATCAATACAGATTGGCTGCCTGCACCATAACTCTGTGCATAGGAATTAGGTGCTGTTAGAAACTTTATCTGAGAGTTGGCTGCAAAATATTTGTATCCGATTTTTGAATTACTTACATTTCTTAATAATTCTGCTGAGTTTGCATCAAAATTATTATAAGAACCATACAAATATATGTTTGCTGGTGTAGCCGTATTGGAATTTGAGCTTGCCGGCATACTTAAAGTTCCATTATCACTTACATTTAAACTATAAGCTGTTCCATTTGGTGATGTAAGCGTAATTCCCTGTCCGGCTCCGGTCACCACCGTTTTACTAACCTGCGCATAAGGTACACTCATCAATTGATTCACTCCTACATTAGTATAATTGTTTCCACCGGCAGGATCCATTTCCACTTTTACGAATTTGGTATTGGTTCCCCAGTTGATGCCTCCGAAGTTTCCGGCAGTCGCTGTTCCCTGGCCGATATTTAAATTCACCAAACCTTTTGAGTTCGTTGTTTTATTATGGGTTTCCGTATATAAAACGGTACCTGTTGCCGAGTTTTCTAAAATGCTTATTCTTAAGGAGACATTTCCGTTGGCAATGGGAGCACCGGAAGCATTGAAAGCAATAGTCTGATAGCTAAAAGCCTGCGGAACCTGTGCGCTGAATAATGTGGCTAAGAATAATCCTAAAGTCGTTAGTGATTTTTTCATCTTTAAAATGTGTTTTAAGGTTTTTTAATTATTTTAATGGGTTTAATATCAGAATTTTTGAAAACGATCAGGTACGTTCCTTGCTGAAGCTGTCTTAGATCCAGTTTTTCAGAATCTGATTTTGTTCTGAAAACAAGCTTTCCCGAAAGATCATAAATCTCTGCTTCTTCGATTTTTGATTTTGAATTCAGTTTAAGATAAATAAAATCAGCCGTAGGATTAGGAAAGATTTTTACTTTGTCCTTTTCAAGTTCGGAAATACCTAGAATTTGGAAAGCGGTTTGGTAAAGCAATCCCATTGTTCCGGAATTTGCCTGCTCAGGATCGGCCGGGATTACATAAATTTCTCCTACCGAGTGAGCGAAAGCGTCTGTAGAAAGAGCTCCTGAATTCATGCTGCCAATCGCCGACTGAGCAAAACCAAGAAACGGAACTCCACACAAGAATAGGGTCATTTTTTTTCTCATAAGTTGTTTTTTAAGATTGCGAATATATAAAAAAATATCATCATAAGATATAAATAATGCAATTTTAGTTTTAAGATTAATTTAACCATAACTGCTTAAAAGAAAATTATTTTTTATTTAAATTTGAAAAACTAAAAAAAGAATTATGTCTACAACAATTACTTTAAAAGGAAATGAAGTGCACACTATAGGACAGTTGCCGGAAGTAGGAACCACGATTAAGGATTTTGCTTTGGTCGACTCCGGGCTTCAGGTAAAAACCCTTGAAACTTTCGAAGGAAAGAAGAAAGTATTCAATATTTTCCCGAGCATTGATACACCTACTTGTGCCTCTTCGGCAAGGAAATTCAATGAGCAGGCTTCTGAGCTGGAAAATACGGTGGTTATCAATGTTTCTAAAGATCTTCCGTTTGCGCTGGGAAGATTCTGTGCTGCCGAAGGTCTTAATAATGTAGAGACGCTTTCGGATTTCAGAAGCACTTTTGGTGATGATTATGAAGTAACCATTACCGATTCTCCGATGAAAGGACTTCTGAGCCGTGCCGTGATCGTTACCGATGAAAACAATAAAGTGGTGTACACCGAGCAGGTAAACGAAATTGCAGACGAGCCGAATTACGAAGCTGCACTGGCCGCTTTAAAGTAAATAAACTTTACAAACATACCAAAACCAAAAGCCCTGCAGGAAATCCGCAGGGCTTAAATTTTATCTCCCCCAAGAACCTCGGCATGACCTTCATCCTTCCGCAATAAAACCGTACCTTTACCTCATGAAACGTTCAGGAACAGCAGATTTACCGCTTCACTATGGCAAAGTACCGCCCTGGCTGTATGAACGCATGTCTTTGCTTGGTCTCTCCATCATTGAGGTTATTCTTGCCGACTATGGAAAAGATGAGGTCCTCAGAAGGCTGGCAGATCCGTTCTGGTTCCAGAGCTTTGGTGCGGTGATGGGGATGGACTGGCATTCTTCCGGAATAACAACCTCTGTAATGGGCGCCCTTAAACGTTCGATAAACCCGAATTCCCAATCCCTCGGATTATACATTTGTGGTGGAAAAGGAAAATTCTCAAGAGAAACCCCTTCCGAACTCATTAAGATCGCTGATAAAACAGGACTCAATGGAAATGAACTGGTAAGAGCCAGCAAGCTTTCGGCAAAAGTTGATAACACGGCGGTGCAGGACGGATATCAGCTGTATCTCCATAATTTTATCCTGGCCGATAACGGAAACTGGAGCGTCGTTCAGCAGGGAATGCATGAATCCGACGGTACCGCAAGACGTTATCACTGGCATTCTGAGAATATTAAGTCATTTGTGGAAGAACCTCACACGGGAATCAACGGAATTTCAAGAGGAAAAATTTTAAACCTTACTGATTCCCAGGCTTCAGAAAACAGAAAAGGAATCCTGGACATCTCCCACACCGATTCTGCCGAAATCATGAGTGATTTTGCCAGGCTTATTCTTCCTGCTCATCACGATGTGCAGGCTTCTGATGTAGACCTGAAACGTCTGGGAGCACTTTTATATGTGACCCGCGAACAGCAGCCGCAGAATTTCGAAGACCTGCTGATGCTGGAAGGAGTAGGGCCAAGAACGATGCAGTCTCTGGCGTTGGTGAGTGAGGTTATCCACGGGGCACCGTCAAGATTTACCGATCCTGCCCGGTTTTCTTTTGCCCACGGCGGGAAAGACGGCCATCCGTTTCCTGTTCCGGCCAATGTATATGATGAAAGCATCAGCCTTATCAGAAAGGGAATTGAAAAATCCAAACTTGGAAATTCTGATAAATTAAAGACCATCAACAAGCTTCATGACATTGTCGTAAAAACCGAGAAAGATTTTACCCCCGATTTCAATATCCGGGAGGTCATCGAGGAAGAACGGCAGAACTCGTGGCGGTTTGGCGGAAAAACGGTCTTCGGTGACGCAGAAAAACCTTCGTCTCCAAAAGCGATCCAGCTTTCTTTATTCTGATCAATAAAAAAGCTTTACACTTTTAGCTGATCCAAAAGTATAAAGCTTTCCATTAAAATTAATTAACTGAATTCTTGATTAATTAAATGGCTGTTGACAACGTCAGCCTTTCCCAGTCTTTTGCATCTTTCGTAATAGCCGAGATCTTATTATCCAAAAATTCCGGAGTGCCTACACCCAGCAACAGGTGTACCGGAGGATGAGCTTCTTTACTGATTTGTATCAAAACATCAGCTGCCTTTACAGGATCATTCGGCTGATTCCCGTTGATCTCATCAAGATGGGTTTTTTCAGAATTTCTGGCGGCTTCATAAGCTTCGATAGAGTTGGCAGGCGTTCTTAAAGAATCCTTCGTAAGGAATTCTGTGCGGAAGTAGCCGGGATAAACAACCGTGGCATGAACCCCGAAATCTTTTGCCTCTTCTGCCAGCGCTTCAGTAAAACCTGCCACTGCAAATTTTGTGGAGCAGTAAACACCCCAGCCCGGAAACCCTCCGTAATAGCCCCCGATCGATGAAATGTTAAAAATATTCCCTGATTTCTGAGCGCGCAGGTAAGGCATGGCGTTTCGGATCACATTTAAAGTTCCGAAAACATTTACCTCAAAATTAGCTCTTGTTTCTTCATCGCTCAGCTCTTCGAGGGTACCCAGCTGTCCGTAGCCGGCATTGTTTACGATGACATCTACTTTTCCGAAATGACCGACGGTTTTTTCGATGGCAGATTTTACGTCACCGTTATCCGTAATATTCATGCTCAATGGCAGGAAATTTTCCGAAGACGCTCCGAATGCTGATGTTAAAGCTTCCACCGTGCGGCTTGTTGCGGCTACCTGATATCCTTCAGCCAACAATTTTTTTACCAGTTCGAAGCCAAGACCTTTTGAAGCGCCTGTCACGAACCATACTTTTTTTGTTTCCATTTTTTAATATTTTTTTTGTTTTAAATGATGGTACAAAGATGGAAAGAAGAAGGTTTTTAAAAGTAGCCTGATCCACGAATGATGTATCCAAATCGTGAATGATTATAATGATTTATAAAATAGGATCATATTCAAGATCCGTGATGATCTCATCCTTAAGACTCAGGCAAAATCCTGAATTATGATTGTAGTAATCCTGTATAAACAAATCGGTTTCCATAATGCCCTCTTCGGTGATCACGAGGTTGACCTCCCAGATGTTGAGCCCGTCAAACCATTTGGTACCATTAGGTTCAGTCTTAAAATCGCTTTCGGTTTTTTCATAAAACGCAATCAGGTCCTTTTTTACGGCTGCCAGCCATTCAAAATGATAAATAAGCTTTAAAATTAAGAGCTCATCAGGTTTTTTTTTCGAGAATATACTGATGGATTTTGCTTCTACATGTTTATTGAATATCACGATGTCTTTTACATTTTCTGATAAAGAAGTAATAAATTCTTCGTGGTCCTGCCTGGTCACAAAATCATCAAAGGACAGCAGCGGTGCTGTCTTTATTTTTTCGGTATCCCGCAGGTCCCGGTATATACGATCTTTACGGTGAAAGTTTTTATTTTCACGGATGATCTCCTGAAGCAGTTTCTGGGGTCTTTCCTTTTGCCTGCCTTCACAGGATTCCAATACTTCTTCAAGGATTTTTTCTGCTTCATGACGGTTGCCTAAAAGCCTGTGGGTGCTGGCAAGAATATAATTTTCCTCCAAACTTCGAGGCCTGCCGTTTAATTCATACACCAAATCATAGAGCTTGTTGATGCTTTCTTGCGAGGCACCGGATTTTTTAAACTCTTGGGAAAGGATATTGAAATCCCGGATTAAATCTTTCATGATAGCGAATGAATTCAAATTTAAAAAAATAAAAGCATGAAAGGCAATTGTTTCCTATACCGCAGAAGATGGTCATCGACAAAAAAATCAAAATAAGTTACACACCGCCAAAATCATGTTAAATTATTTACCTGAATAAAATAAAAAACCCAGCGGTAAGGCTGAGTTTTTGTGATTTATGAATTCTTCGGAGGCTGCTCATCGTCGTCCTTTTTGTTTTTGGCAGAATTTTTAGCGGCTTTTACCAGTTCATGGGTATCGCTGTACAACATCTCCCATCCGGCAACGCCCTTCATGGAGGTTAGAAGGTTGATGTACGCTTTAAGATCCTTCTCAAGACCCTTGCGGATGGCTGATGCGCTGGTCATATTCCGGAGATCTGCATTCGCTTCGGCCTGGTCGGCGAAGATCTCCTCAAAATATTCATGCTTGGCTTTCATATCTGCAAAAGCTGTTGTAACAGAC
>JBMDXW010000114.1:0-2254 GCA_048594965.1 Chryseobacterium sp. | reverse complement strand
AGCAGGAAGGAATCAATGGCGGAGTAATTAATAAGTGCAGATCGCACTCAGACTGCGTTATCGGCTGGTGCTGCAATATGATGTGTGCGCCCTACGCCTGTATAGAAGACTAATTCCTAACCAAAATTTATCATAAGCATCTGTCTACAGGTGCTTTTTTTATTGCCATCCAGTTTAATTAATTCTTAAATTTATGGCAGCGATGGCCTGTTTTAAAAATTTGAACTATTTTTGCATAACCAAAATCTGAACGTTTTGAATTCTAAAGACGAACTTATCTTCAATCCTGCCGATATTGCCGAAACCCTCAGTGAACTTCACGCTGACGAAAGGCTTCTGGCGTTCCTGAAAGTTCCGAAAGAATACAAAGCGGAAGTTTTTTCCCACCTCGACCCTGATTTCCAGGAAGAAACCATCCGAAGCATCGGAAGCGACGAGGTTTCCGAGATCCTTAACGCCATGACGCCGGATGACCGGACGGCGCTCTTTGAAGATTTCCCGGACGAGCTCATTAAATATTCCATCAACCACCTCAACCCGCAGGAACGGAGAATTGCCCTGAAGCTTCTCGGCTACGATTCCGATTCCATTGCCCGTCTGATGACGCCGTATTACATCCAGATCCGCAAGGAATGGACGATTAAAAGATGTCTTCAGCAGATCAAAAAAGTAGGAAGCAAGGTGGAAACCATGAACTACCTGTATGTGGTGGACGAAAGAAACCGCCTGATCGACGATATTGCCTTGGGAAGCCTTCTGCTCGCTGAAGAAGATACAATGGTTTCCGAAATTACCGACAATCATTTCGTAGCGATTACTACCACCACTACAAAAGAAGACGCCGTACAATATTTTGAGAAGTATGACCGTGCTGCCCTTCCGATTATCACCGAAGCCGGAGTGTTGGTAGGCATCGTAACGATTGACGATATTCTTGACCAGATTGAACAGCAGAATACCGAGGATATCCAGAAGTTCGGGGGATTGGAAGCCCTGGATCTTCCATACACACAGACTTCTCTTATAGAAATGGTTAAAAAAAGAGGCATGTGGCTGATCATCCTTTTCTTTTCCGAAATGCTGACTGCTTCTGCGATGGGATATTTTGAGGATGAAATCCAGAAAGCCGTGGTTTTGGCCTTATTTGTTCCGCTTATTATTTCCAGTGGCGGAAACTCCGGTTCCCAGGCAGCAACCCTTATTATCCGGGCAATGGCCCTTCAGGAAATCGGGCTGAAAGACTGGTGGTACGTGATGCGGAAGGAAATTTTCACCGGGCTGCTTCTTGGAGGAATCCTGGGTATAATCGGCTTCCTGAGAATTATGATCTGGCATAAGGCCGGCTTTTTCAATTACGGAATGCACTGGGCCTATGTAGGACTGAGTGTCGGAGTTTCCCTGGTGATGATCGTCCTTTGGGGTACCCTTTCCGGATCGATGGTTCCTTTTATCCTTAAAAAATTAAAACTCGATCCCGCTACTTCTTCTGCTCCATTTGTAGCCACTTTGGTGGATGTTACGGGGCTCATTATTTATTTTTCGGTGGCAGGGCTTTTCTTAACTGGCAAACTTTTGTAATTTTAGGCCACCTCTAAAATATCAACATGAAAATAGTTTCTTTGGTTCCTTCCATTACGGAGGCTTTGTTTGACTTAGGCTTAACGGAAGATGAAGTCGTCGGAAGGACAAAATTCTGCATCCACCCTGCTGAAAAAGTTAAAAATGTTGCGGTGATCGGCGGAACGAAAAACATCAATATCGATAAGATCAAAGCTTTACAGCCCGATCTTATTTTAGCCAACAAGGAAGAAAATGTAAAAGAGCAGGTGGAAGCTTTAATGGATGACTTTAAAGTAACCGTTACCAACGTTGAGAATATCGAAGACAATTATTACCTGTTGAAAAATCTCGGCCAACTGCTTCATAAAGAAGAACGCGCACAATTATTCAACCTAAAAATTTACGATGTCCTCAACCAGGCAAAAACAAAGTCAAAAATAAAAACGGCCTATCTGATCTGGAACAATCCTTATATGACCGTCGGTTCCGATACCTTTATCCATAAAATACTGGAAGAAATAGGCTTTGAAAACATTTTCAGCCACCGGAAACGTTATCCCGAGATTACTACGGAAGATTTAGCTGAAGCCGATCTCATTATGCTTTCCTCGGAACCCTTTCCTTTCAAAGAAAAACACGTGGAAGAATTGAAGGCCTTTTATCCCGATAAAAAGATCATGATCGTGGATGGAGA
>JBMDXW010000113.1:0-3484 GCA_048594965.1 Chryseobacterium sp. | reverse complement strand
CCAAAACACCTATTTTTGAACTGATCAGAAAACGTGCCGGATGGCTTATTATTCTCTTTTTTGGGGAAATGCTTACTGCTTCTGCAATGGGATATTATGATAGTGAAATCGAAAAAGCTGTTGTATTGGCACTTTTCGTTCCATTGATTATTTCGAGTGGTGGTAATTCCGGTTCTCAGGCTGCCTCTCTCATCATCCGTGCAATGGCTATCGGAGAGCTAAAAATAAAAGACTGGTGGTATGTCATGCGAAAAGAACTTGCATCAGGTCTTATATTGGGCGGTATTTTGGGCTTGATTGGTTTTTCACGCATCCTTATCTGGCAGGAAACAGGCTTATATGACTATGGTCCTTATTGGATATTTATCGGATTGAGTGTTTCTATTTCCCTTATTTTTATTGTTTTATGGGGTACATTATCAGGATCTCTTATTCCGTTTATTTTAAGAAAAGCCGGACTGGATCCAGCAACTGCTTCTGCTCCTTTTGTAGCTACTCTGGTTGATGTTTCAGGATTGATCATTTATTTTACTATTGCTTCGTTCTTTCTTTCCGGAAAACTTTTATAAAAAAGAATGTCTTTCAAAAAATCATATTTTCGTTACATTTGCGTATGAAGTTTTCAGAAATTATAGGTCAGCAAAATATAAAGAATCATTTATTGCAAAGTGCTTCTTCAGGAAGAATACCCCATGCACAATTGTTTATCGGAGCTGAAGGGACAGGAACGCTGCCCATGGCCATAGCTTATGCTCAGTATATCATTTGTCAGAATACCGGAAGTGAAAATGAAGGGGGTAAAACAGCCTGTAATTTAAAATTTGATCATTATCAGCATCCCGATCTGCATTTTGCGTTTCCTACAGTATCGGTTGAGGGTGGAAGCGCTTCTAAAAAAACAACAAGTGATGATTATATGGATCAATGGTTTGATTCTTTAAAAAAACAACCTTATGGTTCTGTCAATGACTGGTATAATACCATTGAAATAAAAAATAAACAGGGTATTATCAACGTACATGAAGCTGCCAGTATTCTCAAAAAGCTATCTTTGAAATCGTATGAAGGCGGTTATAAAATCATGATCATCTGGATGGCTGAAAAAATGAATGTTGAAGCTTCCAATAAATTATTGAAATTGCTGGAAGAACCACCACAAAAAACTGTTTTCATCTTGATCTGTGAAGACGAAAAAGCTATTTTGCAGACCATCTTATCACGCTGTCAGATTCTTCATTTCAACCATCTGTCTGAACATGATATTACTGAAGGTCTTAATCAGCTTGAAGACAGTATTCCTGCCGATACAATACGATATGCCAAACAGGCACAGGGTAATTATAACAAAGCGCTGAAACTTTTTTATAAAGAGGAGGAGGAACTGCCTTTTGAAAAATGGTTTGTAGAATGGGTTCGCGCAGCATTTCGCGCCAATAAAAATGCCAAAGTTATTTCTAATCTGATTGCCTGGAGTGAAGAAATCGCCGCTATTGGAAGGGAAAAACAAAAATTATTTCTGGAGTATTGTATGGAAATGTTCCGACAGGCTTTGTTGCTGAATTATAATGTGAATGAACTTGTTTATATGCAGCCGGCAACAGAAAATTTCAAACTCGAAAACTTTGCTCCTTTTGTAAACGATAAAAATATTCTTGAAATTTTTGAAGAAATTTCTGAGGCTATGTACCATGTGGAACGAAACGGTAATCCTAAAATTATATTTACCGATTTATCGATAAAACTTACCCGCCTGATTCACAAAAAATAGAAAATCACTATTTTTAGCGACAGCTGTAGATCCGTTTTGGTACGAATTATTAAGTATCTTTATTCCCTAAATCAGGATGTATGCAATCTATCGGCTCCTTTCTTTTACTTCTTCTCGTTTGTACTGCTACAAATGCTCAGACAAAAGGAATTTATATTCTCAACCAGCCTTCAGCATACCTGAGCCGCATTGATTTATCGGCTCTGGAAAACTATTATTCAAATACTTCTAAAATATCCGTCCAGAGCATTCCATTGTCGTCTGTGACAGCAAATGACACCCGGTATGCAATAATTGCTGAAAAGAAAGAAAAAGAGATTAAAACGATACAGGTTTATTATCTCAACCAAAACGATTTTAATCCGGACCAGACCTTTGATCCCTACAATAAACCTATTACTTTTCAGACAGATTCTCTTCAGAACGTTTTTACTTTTTTGAATTACGGCGATTATTACCGGTATAGTTTTTATGAAGATGAATTTGTGGTGCAGAAAAATCTGGTAAGCAACTTAAATAGTTATTATGACAGTATTACTAATCAATATCTGTACACTAATGATCTGAAAATTGAAGCATCCGGTTTTTACAAATATGATGGAAATCGGTCGTACATCAGTATTCAACAAAACACAAATGTAGATAGAATTCATTTATATAAGAATCCTGATGAACAAGCAGAAGTAATAGATTCATTTTATTTAAATGAAGCAGTATTTATCCGGAAAGATTCTGCCAATGGCAGCTGGCTCAAAGCTGATAAAATACTACTGAAGGATGTCCCTTATGACGGTTTAAGAAAGTTTCTCGAAGGTCCTAAAAAATATTCGCAGCTTATTACGACCACCGGATGGATCAAAAGTACCGATTTTTATGATGGTAAGTGGATCGCTCAAAAAGAAGAAACACCGGACTATCGTTTAGAAATTTATGCAGATGATGCTGATAACGAATCAGAAGGTGCGCTGTATGCAATTCGTATTATTGACAAAAAAAGCGGAAAAATACATCAGGTAATCCATCCTGACTTTTTTGAAAGCACTATTGATGGTGCTTCAACACTAAATTTTATCGATGTTAATTTTGATGGTTATCCGGATATACAGACCCCGATTGCTACCATGGGAAGTGTAAATTATGTCCGGAATTACTATGTTTATAATCCGAAATCTCATTTGTTTGAATTTGATACATTCCTATCTGATCTGAGTCAAATTGAGATTGATGTAAAAAATCAGCAAATCAAATCTTACTCACGTGGCGGTGCCGGTATGTATCAATCGCAGATATATCAATATGTAAACGGAAAACTCACCTTATCAGAAGAAACTAATTTTAATTACGGATGGGGCTATTTTCCTTCGAAAGAGACGACGTTTTACGGAAAAACAAAATCAAAAACCATAGTATCTTATTATCTTACAATTACTTCAGATACGCCCGTTTATACCGAACCCGGTAAAAATGGGAAACGCATTGCTGTGCCCATAAAAGATGAAGTGGAAATGATGACCACAGAAGACAATGGCTTGTATTATAAAATTGAAAATGAAGAACACCGTCTGAAAGGGTGGGTTGAAAAAAAGCTCTTTTTTGATGGAATATGGAATGATTATGCTTTGGAAAAAGATACCGGAATTTCCGTAAAAACATGTGTTTCCATGGAAAGTGATGAAGTTATTGCCGTAGAAATACAACATAAAAATTTTCATCAGA
>JBMDXW010000112.1:0-14412 GCA_048594965.1 Chryseobacterium sp. | reverse complement strand
GAGAAAGATATTTCCCTCATGAATACATGTACAAAATGATCCTTTCCGGGGTTCTTGAGCAATATTATGAAATCCCGAGAGAAAATTCATGGATGATCGCAGCGGCGGAGAAGAATTTGCCGATCGTTGTACCGGGATGGGAAGATTCTACGATGGGAAATATTTTCGCATCATACTGTATCAAAGGAGAGCTTAAATTCTCTACCATGAAATCCGGAATTGAGTATATGGCTTATCTTGCCGATTGGTACACCAAAAATTCATCAGGAAAAGGAGTAGGCTTCTTCCAGATTGGTGGCGGTATTGCCGGTGATTTCCCAATCTGCGTGGTGCCAATGTTGTATCAGGATATGGAAATGCATGAGATTCCGTTCTGGTCGTATTTCTGTCAGATTTCGGATTCTACGACATCTTACGGTTCTTATTCAGGAGCTGTGCCGAACGAGAAAATCACCTGGGGAAAACTGGATATCACCACACCGAAATTCATAGTTGAAAGTGATGCCACCATCTGTGCACCATTGATGTTCTCTTACATCCTGGAAAATTCATAAAAGAAGGAAAAAGAAGTTTCAAGCTACAAATAGACAACGTTCCAATGTATTTGGGACGTTTTTTTTTGGGGCGTGTCCTTCTCCGGGCAATCCCAAAGCTCAGGCCGGGCTTCTCCAGGCTCCACTTCGTTCCGGTCTTTTCTGTTGCTGCACAACAAAAAAGACGGCTCGCTTTGCTCACCCCCTCCATATCCCTCACGCATCTCAGTCGAGGGAATTCACAAGCACAAAATACCGGTAGGCCAGAATTCCTTTTTGGATCTTTGTCAGCTTCGTGGGATCCTTGTCACTTAATTTCGGCAGAACCGATTTATTAACCTTGTTCAGCCAACGGAAAAATGATTTTTTCATAACGTAGATTTTGATAGTAACATTCAAAAATTATGCAACGATAAATTAATATGCAGTAAATAAAAATTGCCCGCATTTCTGCAGGCAACATTACACTTCATCACACTATTTACGAATTCCGTATGTATTTGGATTCTCTATTGATGGATTAAAATTACATAATAAAAATAGGTTGTATCTTGATCTATGATAAGTAAATCGTAATAATTTAATTTCATAAATTTGTTTTCAACAATTCATAACATGAATGAAATTTTTAAACAGCAAGTCTGGGAAATCACGAAATTAGTTCCCAAAGGAAGAGTGACGAGCTACGGAGCAATTGCTAAAGCAGTGGGTTTTCCTAACCATTCCCGCCATGTCGGTAAAGCTATGGGGGGCTGTCCTCCGGAAGTTCCCGCCCATCGTGTAATTTCGAGCTCCGGAACTTTATCGGTTCCCGAATTTCAGAAAAAGCTGGAAGCAGAAGGAATTGTAGTTGAAAACTTCAGAATTAAAGATTTTAAAAAACTTTTCTGGGACCCGATGTCGGTGTTGTGACAAACACATTCGTTAAAAAAGTTTCGGCGGACCAAAAGGCTCCGCCGAAACTTTTTGTTTTTCCGGGCGACGAAGTCGCCCGGAAAAACAAATTATCATAAACAGATTACTTTTCCAATTGCTTATAACTTCTCTGGATAAAATCCGTCAGTTCTTTTCCTTTCAGCAAATTCTGAGAAAGTTTGGCCAGATCTAGTGCATATTGGATTAATCCTGCTTTGTCTTCGTCATTCTCGGCTTTCAGGATTTGCCCTGCAAACTCACTGTTGGAGTTTACCACCAGATTATACATTTCCGGGAAGCCTCCCATCCCGAACATGCTGCCTCCGCCACCGGTAGCCTGCATGTCTTTCATTCTTCTCATGAATTCAGGCTGTGTAATGGTGAATGGCGCATCTTTACTGTCAAGATCTTCAAGCTGAACGGTAAATTTCTTATCTGTGATCGCTTCTTCAACATATTTCTTTAATGATTCTTTTTCAGTTTCATTTAATTTAGAAATAACGGGCTCGTCTTTTTTAATTAAATTATTGATGTGATCTGCGTCAACTCTCGCAAATGAAATCTTGTCTTTTGAAGTTTCAAGCTTCTGAATTACGTGAGGAATAATCGGTGAATCTAAAAGAAGAACTTCATATCCTTTATCCTTTGCGGCCTGGATATAGCTGTGCTGCTCATCCGCATTGGAAGCGTAAAGAATGATAAGGTTACCGTCCTTATCAGTCTGGTTCGGCTTTATCTTTTCTTCAAGCTCGTTCCAAAGGAAATATTTTCCGTCGGTTGTAGGATATAGGGTAAACTTGTCGGATTTTTCAGCAAACTTCTCTTCCGTTACGATTCCGTACTCAATAACAACCTTGATGTCGTTCCATTTTTTCTCATAATCTTCACGGTTTTCGTTAATGAGTGAAGACATTTTGTCGGCTACTTTTTTCGTAATGTAAGACGAAATTTTCTTTACGGCACCATCAGCCTGAAGGTAAGACCGCGAAACATTCAGAGGAATATCCGGAGAATCGATAACCCCGCGCAGAAGCATCAGGAAATCGGGAACGATCCCTTTCACTTCGTCCGTTACGAAAACCTGGTTCTGGTAAAGCTGGATTTTATCTTTTTCAATATTTACATTGTTGCTGAGTTTAGGGAAAAATAAAATTCCGGTCAGGTTGAAAGGATAATCTACATTCAGATGAATATTAAACAGCGGTTCTTCAAATTGCATCGGGTACAATTCATGGTAGAACTTCATGTAATCTTCATTGGTCAGTTCACTTGGAGCAATTGTCCATGCCGGTGTAGGATTGTTGATGATGTTGTCAACCTCTTCGGTTTCGGCAACGGCGTCTTCAGGAGCGTCTTCCAGTAATGGCAGTGTGTGGGTTTTTGTTCCGAATTTAATTGGAACGGGCATGAACTTGTTGTATTTCAATAACAGCTCACGGATTTTTCCTTCTTCCAGGAATTCGGTAGAGTCTTCAGCGATATGAAGAATGATCTCAGTTCCTCTCTCCGTTTTATTGTCGGTTTCTTCTAAGGTGAATTCCGGGCTGCCGTCACAGATCCATCGTACTGCAGGCTCATCTTTGTAAGATTTGGTTAAAATTTCAACTTTCTCCGCTACCATAAAAGCCGAGTAGAATCCTAATCCGAAATGCCCTATTATTCCAGAGTCTTTCGCCGTATCCTTATACTTTTCCAGAAATTCTTCCGCTCCGGAAAAAGCGACCTGGTTGATGTATTTTTCAACTTCTTCACCTGTCATCCCGATTCCCTGGTCGATAATGTGAAGCGTCTTATTTTCTTTGTCAACCTTCACTTCGATTTTCGGATTTCCGTATTCCACTTTTACTTCACCAATGCTGGTCAGATGCTTTAGTTTTAAAGTCGCGTCCGTTGCATTGGAAATTAATTCTCTTAAGAATATTTCGTGGTCACTGTAAAGAAATTTTTTAATTAGCGGGAAAATATTTTCCACTGATACATTAATATTTCCTTTAGTCATAATATTTAGTTTTGATTTTTCTTTTCCTGCTCAAAAAAAATACCGTTTGAAAGAAAGTGACATTTTGACATAATTATAAATAGTATTGATTCTGATCATTACCCCAAAATCTCCGTCATTCTGAATCCAGTTTTCTTCAGGAAAATAGGCTCTCGATACAAAGCCATCAAGATATAAGGCTTTTTCGCAGCCTAAATGTTTAAACTGTAACGCAAAATTATAAAAGTTGATTTTTTTCTTGGACATGATAAAAACAGGATTGCCATTTTTTAAGATTCCAACGCCATTCCTGATATTTAAATTGCTGCAATTCTTTTGAAATACAGGGTTGATTTTTCTTTTATTAACCAACATTGGACCCGATTGTGTTGCAAATTTTATCTCTGAATTTTCTTTAAAATTTCCGGTAACTACAATTCCAAACTTGTTAGCTGATGTGATATAAAAAATGCCATTCGGTTTCATATAAAAATTTTCCTTTCAGGCTAATGTATCGATCGGGTGTAAGGTTTTATAGTTTTCTATATATAAACCCTGTGGAATATTATTTTCCATAAACATTCCTCCATTCATAGCAAATTTTAAACTCCTGTTCTTAGGATTAATGTAATTTTTTAAATTGAGAATACTTTTTAAAGGTTGGTTTTTATCATTTTTCCAGAATAATTCAACTTTGTCTTCTTCGGAATTCAAGTAAAAAATAACAAAATCAGAATTAATTTCCCGGTCTTTTTTACAGGAAACCAGCATGATAAATGCAATGAAAAAAAAATATTCTGGAGAAATTCATTTGATTTTTACCAAAAAATATAAAAAAGACAGCCTTTTCAGACTGTCTCGAATATTTTAAAACAAAAAAATTATTTGTTTTTCAGTTCTTCCTTGATTTTATTTTCAAGCTCTTCCGCCAGTTCAGGATTGTCTTTCAGGACATCTTTTACGGCATCACGGCCTTGCCCGAGCTTTGTTTCATCATAGCTGAACCAAGAACCGCTTTTTTTCACAATTCCCTGCTCAACCGCCTGGTCAAGGATTTCCCCTGTTTTGGAAACACCTTCTCCATACATGATATCAAATTCTGCCTGTTTGAAAGGCGGAGCTACTTTATTTTTAACAATCTTCACTTTTACACGGCTTCCGATCGCTTCATCGCCCTGTTTGATCGGTGCGCTTGCTTTTCTGATGTCTACTCTTACGGAAGCGTAGAATTTTAAAGCATTACCACCTGTTGTCGTTTCAGGATTTCCGAACATTACCCCGATTTTTTCTCTCAGCTGGTTGATGAAAATTACCGTACATTTTGTTCTTGAGATCGTTGCTGTTAATTTTCTCAACGCCTGAGACATTAATCTGGCGTGCAGACCCATTTTAGAATCTCCCATTTCCCCTTCAATTTCAGCTTTTGGGGTAAGAGCGGCTACGGAGTCGATCACTACAATATCAATAGCTCCGGAACGGATCAGGTTGTCGGCAATTTCCAATGCCTGTTCACCGTTATCCGGTTGCGAAATGATCAGGTTTTCCAGATCGATTCCCAATTTTCCGGCATATCCTCTGTCGAAAGCGTGCTCTGCATCAATAAATGCTGCAATACCTCCTGCTTTCTGGGCTTCCGCGATGGCATGAAGGGTCAATGTTGTTTTACCTGAAGATTCTGGGCCGTAAATTTCGATGATTCTTCCTCTCGGATATCCACCTACTCCCAAAGCGATGTCCAATCCCAGTGACCCGGAAGGAATAACTTCGATGGTACTGTCTACAGAGCTGTCGCCCAAAGTCATTACCGTTCCTTTTCCGTATGTTTTATCTAGCTTGTCAAGCACCAGTGCCAGTGCTTTTTTCTTATCGTCTATATTACTCATCTGTTGTTTAAATAATTTATCAAAAATACGAAAAATTAAAGTCAAAAACTAATATTGCGTACCACTAAAACCTACTATTATAGTTAAAAAATTATAAAATTTCCTTGTATTAATATCTTATTTCACTTACAGGCTACATTTTCAAATTAAACATTCACGGTGTCTGTATCTCAAAGATTGTCAGAGGTTTGTTTAATGAAAGTTGGATTGGATAGTAATGCTTAGATAGTCCTTGAGGACTTTTGTCTGGGCCTTGTTTCCTCTGCGTATTCTTTCCTCCCGGCTAAACAGTTTGTCGAAGATCTTATTCATTGTTCTTTTGATTAGAGGAAAGGCTTTTCTATTGGCAACCTCAGGGATCTGAAGTCTTTTGCAGGTTTCATCATCCAGTAAAAACCACGTACAGCAGATGTGCAGATAGCGGAGATTTCTTCTCTGAAATTTATATTTCAAAATAGGATTTTCCAGCGATTCGTTCAGTAGGGAATGAGCCAGAAGGACTGAATCTTTATCCGCCGGCGGCTGGATGGAGGTCCACAGATAAAAAAACTCCGTAGCCTGCTTTTTGTTTTCAGGCATTAGATTTTCCGGAATTCCCAGAAGATAACCTACATATTTCCAAAGATGGAAAAGACCAGACTCCTCCTCTGTAGAAAAAGTATTGCCGAGTTTATGCAGGCTATGGAGAAAAACCAGGCTGAAGCCGATATAGGTAGCCATCATATCCCAGGAATTGATGGGCTCACCCCAGTTTCCGGTATCCCAGTTTTTGTAATGTTTTCTGATAGAAAGCCTGGCATAGGAGTGAATAAATCTTGTTTTAATGGCAAATTCGTAACCTTTATGATGAAGGTTTAAGGCATCGTACCTGGTCACATTCACCCAAAAGTCTAGCGTTTCGGAAAGTCTTTTTACTGCTCCTTTTTTTAAAGCTTCCGTTACAATAAGTGGTTTGTTGAGGTAAGCAAAGTCATAGCCTCCCATAAGGCAGTAATCCCTCAGAGAGATCAGGGAATCCAGATTAGCTCTCATGCAAAGCTCGGCGCCGCTTTTTAATAAATCATAATCCAGCCAGTCAGGGATTTTTTGTGTCTGAAGAAACAGTTTTTTTACACTTTCGGGAACATTATCACTTTCAGAAACTCCGTTGCGGATATAGCTTTCAACTTCTCTGGAAGCCTCACGAAAGCTTTTCGTAAAATAAATATCCTTCACAACCTGATCTCCTGTTTCATCGAAATGATTGAAATAAGGCGAAAATTTTTCAAAATCTTTAAAGCTCACTTCTGCGCCGGAAAAATCAATCAGCTGCTTTCCGTTTCCTTTTGTCCAGAAGTCTTTGAAATGTGGAGAATCTTTAAAACGAGGCTTTAATATTGTCTTTTCCATTGAATTAAATTTACAATTTCTGAGCCGAAAAAGGAAATGAGATTTGTCATTTGTCACTATTGAAAATACTACAAACGGGTAATTTATTTGTGTTTCTGGATTTTTAAAATTTGTAGAAAAATTAGTTATTATGAAAACAAAAATTTTATTGCTGTTGCTGATGTGTTTCGTTAGCGTAGCGTTCGGACAAGAAATTTCAAATAAGGTTTACTTTATAGTTTCATCAAAAAATAATATGCATTTAAAAAAAAATAATGTTTTAAGTTATGACAAGTGGAGTAAGCAACAATTGGATTCAGTTAAAAATGTGTACAAAAATAATAAGGTTATAAAAATTTCTGAAAAAGTTAATATTAATGGAGAAGATCATACAATTACACGAGATGTTATTATTGACGAAAATTTTTATAAAAGCCTTGTTATAGAAAAAGAAACGAATGCGGATTTAGATTTTATTGGTTATGCAAAATTTATAGATAACAAGGTGTATGTAACAAAAAAGCGTTTTAATAATTCTAGAGGAGACGATGTATTTTATTTCAAACTACAAAATGGAGATAGATTAAAGCTGCCTTTTATTGAAGGAACAGTTTCTATATTTACTATTCCTTTTAAGTACAGATTTAAACAACCGAAAGTTTCTGAAGAGTTTTCATCAGCAAGTTTAAACCTTAATGTTTTAGCAGGTATTTCTTTTGGTAGGACAACTTTTATGTATCGTGATAAAGTAGATTGTAAAACAAATAATTCAAAAATAACAATTGGTTTCTTTTTAGGATCTTCGATGGTTGAGCTTAATAAAAGTAATACTTCTTCTGCGGAAGAGCCATTGATGGATGATGTTACAATTACCAAAGGATTAGCAAGTATTGGTATAGGTGCAGCTTATTCTTTTAATAAGATTAGTGTTGGTGGATTTCTTGGTTGGGATTATGCGATAGGTAATGACTCTGAAAAATGGAATTATAATAAAAAACCTTGGATCGGAATTGCTCTCGGATATTCATTATTTAATCTCTAATTTACTATAATTCATAAAAGATTATCATATACAAAAAAACCTTCCCAGCCGGGAAGGTTTTATTACTTATTATTCATTATTGATTACAAAGAAGCAGCATGCACTAGCATATCCACCAACTTGTTAGAATAACCCATTTCATTGTCATACCAGGAAACAAGTTTTACAAAGTTTGGAGAAAGCATGATCCCTGCATCTTTATCGAAGATTGAAGTTCTCTTGTCTCCTACGAAATCCTGGGAAACAACAGCATCTTCAGTGTATCCTAAAATACCTTTCAATTCACCTTCAGAAGCAGCTTTGATAGCAGCACAGATCTCGTCGTAAGAAGTCGCTTTTTCTAATCTTACGGTTAAATCTACTACAGAAACATCAACAGTCGGTACTCTGAAAGACATCCCTGTTAATTTTCCGTTTAATGAAGGAATTACTTTTCCTACCGCTTTTGCTGCACCTGTAGAAGAAGGGATGATGTTATTCAAAGCCGCTCTGCCTCCTCTCCAGTCTTTCATTGAAGGACCGTCAACGGTTTTTTGAGTTGCCGTTGTAGCGTGTACAGTTGTCATCAAGCCTTCTACGATTCCAAAGTTATCGTGGATTACTTTAGCTAAAGGAGCTAAACAGTTGGTTGTGCAAGAAGCGTTTGATAAAATTTTGATATCATCAGTAAGTTCAGTGTGGTTTACCCCCATTACGAACATTGGCGTATCGTCTTTAGAAGGTGCGGAAAGGATTACTTTCTTTGCTCCTGCGTTGATGTGCTTGGCAGCGTTGTCTTTATCTAAAAATAAACCTGTAGATTCAACGATGTAGTCAGCACCGATCTCGTTCCACTTTAGGTTGTTCGGGTCTCTCTCTGCAGTTACTCTGATTCTCTTTCCGTTTACCACAAGATCATTTCCTTCTACAGAAACTTCTCCCGGGAAGATCCCGTGTACAGAATCGTATTTTAACATGTAAGCCATGTATGTAGCATCGATAAGGTCATTGATTCCTACAACTTCGATGTTGTCTCTTTCAGTCATTGCTCTGAAAACAAGACGTCCGATTCTACCAAACCCGTTGATACCTACTTTAATTGTTGACATAATAGTTTGTTTTAAATTATATTAAAATATTAGATTGCTAAAATTTCTGAAATCAGCAGAAGATCCTGGTTGATTTCATTATGTTTTTTGATGGCCTCTTCAATAGGGGTGTAAACCAGTGCATTTGAGCGCATTCCCGCCATCACGTTGTTCTGTCCTTCCATCAGTCCGGTTACGGCACCATAGCCCAGCCTGCTGGCCAGAACCCTGTCGGCACAGCTTGGGGAACCCCCTCGCTGCATGTGTCCCAAAATGGCCACACGAATATCGTAATCCGGGAATTCCTGCTTGGTTTTTTCCGCCAGCTCATAAACGTTCGCCAGCTTTTCACCTTCTGCAACAACCACGATGCTGGACGCTTTTCCGGTTTTTTCGGCGTTTCTGAAATTATTGAAAAGCTCATCGATGCTGTCTTTGGTCTCGGGAATTAAAATATCCAGTGCGCCTGTCGCCAGGCCGCTGTTAAGAGCAATAAAACCTGCATCACGTCCCATCACCTCCACAAAGAATACCCTGTTGTGCGAAGTCGCCGTGTCACGGATCTTATCAATGGCTTCCATGGCGGTATTCAGGGCCGTGTCGTAGCCAATGGTATTGTCGGTACCGAAGATGTCGTTATCAATGGTTCCGGGGATACCGATTACTCTGATTCCGAATTCTTCGTTAAAGATTTTGGCTCCGGTAAAGGTTCCGTCCCCACCGATGCAGACCAAACCTTCGATGCCAAGCCTTATGCAGTTGTCGTAAGCTTTCTGCCGGCCTTCTTTGGTTTTGAATTCCATGGATCGGGCAGACTTCAGAATGGTTCCGCCCTGGTTGATTATATTTTTTACGGAGCGGGGACCCATTTTGAGAAAATCTCCGTTTATAAGACCGTTGTAGCCTTCTCTTACTCCGTAGCACTCGATATCATAGTAATTTGCGGTTCTTACTACCGCTCTTAATGCTGCATTCATACCCGGAGAATCTCCTCCTGAGGTAAGAACTGCAATTTTTTTTACAGCACTCTCTTTCATCTAGTAAAAAATTTCGAACACAAATTTACAAAAACAAGTTCAGATAATGGCAGGAAGTTTATAAGAGTTTTGAATATAAATTATTAAAACTGTCTAAAATTTGTCGGTTTAAAAATATATCTGGCCGTAGCGGTCCGGGGACTATTAACATCAAGACTGTACCAGGGAGAGATTCTCTTTTCAAAGGGATTTGCAATAATATGAACGGACTGGGCAGGGGTGAAACCTTCTCCCAGAAGATACTGTTTTTCTCCTTCAGTGTTCCTGCATACCCCGGCAATAAAAACCACATGTCCGGGACTTCCGGGCGTAATCAGGATATCTCCGGTTTTAAGCTCGCTGTTTTCAGAAACCGGCCGGGTTTCTTTATGTAGCGAAATGGTCCCGGCATAGTTGAATACCAGATCCAGGTATTCCCTGAAGTTTTTATAGGAATCATCCGCCGGCGCAGTTTTCCTGAAATGAACCGTATTTCCGTTTACAAATGCCCTTACTCCTTTTCTGTAGTCGTCCCACGTTGCCAGATCACCGTTGGTAAAATGGAATCTGATCTCATCAGATTTTTTATTTCTGAATAAATATTCCGCCCGCAACCTGATTACGGCATCTGCACATTGCTGAAGATTTTTGCTTCCCATATCAAGATCGAAAACTGCCTCATGCAGATGCTGTGTGGAAATTGGCGTTCCATCATATTTCAGGATCGGACTTCCGTAAGGTTTCAATGGGAAATTTTCAATAAAATAACCGAAAGAACCGGGGATTTCTTCAATCCATTCATAACCTTCCGGACTTGGAAAACGTTCTCTCACCGTGTTTTTATCGGTATTGATTTTTAATGGATTACTTCCGTTTTGTTTTGTGTACTGAGCGGTTTCTTGTGCTGCGCCTTCTGAAGATTTTTCTTTATTACAGGCAGAAACTGTAAGCAGGGTGATCATTCCGAAAATAATTTTTTTCATAAATTATGTTTGATTAAAGGTACGAATTCCGCTGAAGATTAACGTCGCCATATAAGAAAACTACCACTTTTCGGTGAGGTATTTCCAGTACCTTCTGGGAACGTGCTGGATGTGCAACTTCAGATTTTTTCTTTCTACGATATTGGTTCTCGTGAAATACCGCTGCCATAGCGTTTGGTAGCTTTTTTCCTGGTCATGGAATTTCTCCTC
Source organism: Chryseobacterium sp. (assembly GCA_048594965.1). Classification (GTDB taxonomy): domain Bacteria; phylum Bacteroidota; class Bacteroidia; order Flavobacteriales; family Weeksellaceae; genus Chryseobacterium. Next base: position 3,417 of record JBMDXW010000112.1, on the reverse strand, counting down.
ATATTTTTTTAAGTCGATTTTTTCGTCAGGATAAAAGAAATCACAGGCCTCAAGGTCGTATAAAATCCCGTAATTCCTGCGCAGGTCGTAGATCATCCATTTCTGATCCTGATAGCGGTCTTTGAAATGCTTCCGGATCAGCGGAAGAACATTAAAGTCAGGATCGATTTTAGCGAAAAAAACATCATCCTGCATTTTTTCAAAACGCACAAAAGCGGTCATCCGATGTCTTTCACGGCTGACGGATTTGCAGATTTTGGATATTTTTAAAATGTCACCGTCCGCATAATTATGCAAAATATTTTCTTCCGGATATTTTACGGATTGCTTAACGGCTGATAAAATGAGCTGTTCAGATTCCGCGTCTTCGGATAAATATACTTTCAGCAATTCATGAATTCCAGCCTTGCCTATATTTTGTTCCAGCTTATTTAAAACCCTTTCCGCCTTTTCATTCTGTGTGATTACCTCATGGATGTCTGCAAAAATGTTCTCCTGGTGGAATCTTTCCCGGCTCACAATTTCCACGTCTTTATACTTGTATTCAAAAACCTCGAATACTGCCGTGAAAAGTCCGTCGAAACTGCCGTCGTAGAGTAGGGTGGTCATGGATTAATGTAACAATCTGGTAATTTAATAATGTAACAATTTGGAAATGTATATATGTAATCTGAAAACAAGATTTAAAAATAATTCGGAATATCCCTGCTTCCATGCAGTACTCTTACAATACGAATATATTTATCTAAAATTCTGTAGAAAATAATATGATTATCCTTCGGGAAACTATATAAACCTTCTTTTATTTCATTTCTTGTTTTGCCTGATTCCGGATGTACAGCTAAAATTTGAAAAACTTCTTCGATCTCCAAAAGATATTTTTCAGCCTGATCAAAACCAAAATGATCTAATGTATAATCAAAAATATCTTCCAAATCTTTGTCCGCTGCCTCGGATAAGATGTAATTTTCAGGCATTATTTTTTCTTCTTAGATTCAATAATATCCTTTACGGATCGGGAACTGTTGTTATTCCAGCCTTTTTCAATTTCAGCTTTCAGCTCTTCAATGATTCGATGACGATAGACCTCATGGAGTCGTAATGCATCCCGCACGACTTCACTTGCATTTTGAAAATCTCCTGATTTTATCTGCTCTGCAATATAGTCTTCCTGTTTTTTTGTAAAACTGACATTCATTATTATTTCTTTTCATTAAAATTACAAATTATATCTATATTTAGCAAATATGGACTTTGTTGAGGTTTTAGTTCCAATAAATTAAGAGTTGAATTCATCGAAGCCTTAAAACAAAGTCAGCTGCTGCGAAAACTGATTGTGAAATTTAGAAGAACTACCACCGATCAGCAATCTCCTAAAATTTTTGTCTGTTAAATATTTCAGATAAGCATTTCCTGCATTAAAATCTATAAAATAACGCGCACGGTTAACAGCTGCTCCCAGTTTGCTGAGATGATCCATGGTTAAAACCTGAAATCGCCTTGCACTGACAATCTTTTTGGCTGTTTTCACGCCGATGCCCGGAATTCTCAGGATCATCTGATAATCGGCAGTCTGAAGATTTACCGGAAACTGGTCAAGGTGTCTCAGGGCCCAGCTCATTTTCGGGTCAACTTCAAGATCAAGGAAAGGCATATTCGGATCAAGAATTTCTTCAGCCTTAAACCCATAAAACCTCATCAGCCAATCCGACTGATACAGACGGTTTTCCCGAAGCATCGGAACCTCCGTCGTTAAAGAAGGTAATCTTTTATCTTCTAAAACAGGCACATATCCTGAATAATACACTCTTTTCAAACTGAAATTTTTATAAAAATGATCGGCTACTTTAATGATCTGCAGGTCGTTTTCATTGGTCGCCCCGACAATCATCTGGGTCGATTGTCCTGCAGGAGCAAACTTCGGAACTTTCCTGAAAATCTTCTTCTCATCTTTGTACTGGGCGATCCCATTCTGAATATACTTCATCGGATTAAGCATATCCTGCCGGTTTTTTTCGGGAGCAAGTAGTTTTAATCCGCTTTCTGTAGGGATTTCAAGATTGATGGATAATCGGTCTGCATACAATGCGGCTTCCTGCATCAGCTCGTCACTGGCTCCCGGGATAGACTTTAAATGAATATATCCGTTGAAGTTTTCTTCGAGACGGAGTTTTTTGGCGACACGTACCAGGCGTTCCATGGTGGTGTCCGCATTCTTGAAGATTCCGGAACTCAGGAAAAGTCCTTCGATATAATTTCTCCGGTAAAAATTAATGGTAAGATCTACCACTTCTTCCACGGTAAAAGCAGCTCTTTTAATGTCATTTGAACTCCTGGAAACGCAGTAAGCACAGTCGTAAATGCAATGATTGGTCAATAAAATTTTGAGCAGTGAAACACATCGTCCGTCTTCCGTATAGGTATGGCAGATCCCGCTTGCTGAGCTGTCCCCCAAAGCCCCTTTTTTGTTCTTTCTCGATCCTCCGCTTGAAGAGCACGAAACATCGTATTTCGCTGCATCAGCAAGGATTTCAAGCTTTTCTTTCAGACGGTCAAAATTCATTATTTTTGTTTGATTATCTTTAGGTTAGATCAGATTAATGTTCCAAAGTTAGTTCCAAAATTGATAAATGTCAATCTTTTTTGATCGAAGTTATCAACAACTTAAAGTTACAAAATCACTATATTTACGCTTCTTTAAAGTTATACTATGAATCATCAACCGGTTGAAGGTTTTTCAAAACTTTCAAAGCAGCGAAAAATCGATTGGCTAATCTCGGAATATCTTAGTGAAGACCGAAGTTATGAACAGATATTACAGCAATACTGGAATAATAACGCAGAACTGCAGAAGCTTCATGAAGAGTTTTCTGAAAATACCATTTCCAACTTTTATATGCCTTACGGGATCGCGCCGAATTTCCTGATCGACGGAAAACTGCTTGCTTTACCGATGGCCGTGGAAGAAAGTTCAGTAGTTGCAGCAGCTTCTAAAGCCGCTAAATTCTGGATCGACAAAGGCGGTTTCAAAACCACCATCATTAATACCGAAAAACTGGGACATACCCACTTTATATTCAACGTAGAATCGCATAAATTATTGCATTTTTTCAACTTCAGGCTGAAGAAAAAACTTCTTGAAGCCACGGAAGATATCACCGCTAATATGAGAAAACGCGGCGGTGGAATTTTAGATATTAAACTAATTGATAAAACTTCCGAGATGGCGGATTATTACCAGCTCAAGGCAAGCTTCGACACGGTAGATTCCATGGGCGCGAATTTTATTAATTCCTGCCTGGAGCAGTTCGGGAAAACATTGAAACAGGAAGTAGCTAAAAATGACGATTTCTCTCAGGCAGAAAAAGATTCTTTGCAGATCGTCATGAATATTTTGTCAAATTTCACACCCGACTG
>JBMDXW010000111.1:0-43735 GCA_048594965.1 Chryseobacterium sp. | reverse complement strand
GCTTTGGTAAGAGAGCGCAACCGTGAAAATTTAGAAAAACTCCCGAAAGTGCAGGGTGGAAATATCTACCTTTCTCAATCGGCCAATAAAGTATTGCTTGATGCGCCCAACATCGCTAAAAAAATGGGTGACGAATATGTGACGATCGAGCATTTGTGGCTTTCGTTACTGGAAACCAATTCAGAAGTTTCGAAAATGCTCAAAGATATGGGCGTTACGAAAAGTCTTCTGGAGGGTGGAATCAAAGAATTAAGAAAAGGAAGCAAGGCGACTTCTGCAAGCTCAGAGGAAACCTATCAGTCTTTAAACAAATATGCAAAGAACTTCAATGAATTAGCCGCAGAGGGAAAACTGGATCCCGTAATCGGGCGTGATGAAGAAATCAGAAGGGTGTTGCAGATTCTTTCGAGAAGAACAAAAAACAACCCGATCCTGATCGGGGAGCCGGGAGTCGGTAAAACCGCCATCGCTGAAGGGATTGCCCACAGAATTATCAGCGGTGACGTTCCTGAAAACCTGATGGATAAAACTTTATATTCACTGGATATGGGCGCTTTGATCGCCGGGGCAAAATATAAAGGGGAATTTGAAGAACGTCTGAAATCCGTGGTAAATGAAGTCATCAAATCAGACGGGCAGATCATCCTGTTTATCGATGAGATCCACACCTTGGTAGGAGCCGGAGGCGGCGAAGGGGCAATGGATGCCGCGAATATTCTTAAACCTGCGTTAGCCAGAGGAGAATTAAGAGCGATCGGCGCAACGACCCTGAATGAATATCAGAAGTATTTTGAAAAGGATAAAGCCTTGGAAAGACGTTTCCAGAAAGTAATGGTGGAAGAACCGGATACCGAATCGGCCATTTCCATCCTTCGTGGAATTAAAGATAAATATGAAGCCCACCACAAAGTAAGAATCAAAGATGAGGCGATTATTGCCGCTGTGGAAATGTCTCAAAGATATATTTCCGACCGTTTCTTGCCGGATAAAGCGATTGACCTGATCGATGAGGCTTCGGCTAAATTAAGAATGGAGATCAACTCCAAACCTGAAGAGCTGGATGTGCTCGACCGAAGATTGATGCAGCTGGAAATTGAGCTGGCCGCCATTTCAAGAGAAGGAAACCAAACGAAAATTGACCATTTAAAAGAAGACATTGCCAAAATTTCCGAGCAGCGAAATGAGATCAATGCCAAATGGCTGAAGGAAAAACAAAAATCTGAGGATTTAACCCAGATTAAAAAAGATATTGAATCCCTTAAACTGGAAGCAGAAAGAGCATCAAGAGCTGGAGATTATGCTAAAGTAGCAGAAATCCAGTATGGAAAGCTCCGTGAAAAAGAGGATGAGCTTGCAAAACTTGAGCTGGAGATGCAGAATCATCAGAATGAGCTGATTAAGGAAGAAGTTACTTCCGAAAATATCTCTGAAGTGATCGCCAAATGGACAGGAATTCCTGTCACCAAACTCCTGCAGTCTGAAAGGGAAAAACTGCTCAATCTTGAAAATGAGCTTCACCATCGCGTGGTGGGACAGAATGAAGCCATTACCGCCGTTGCAGATGCCATCAGAAGAAACAGGGCAGGACTGAGCGACGACAAAAAACCGATCGGTTCGTTCTTATTCTTAGGAACAACCGGAGTCGGAAAAACAGAGCTTGCAAAAGCATTGGCGGAGTTCTTATTTGATGATGAAAATAATATGACGAGAATTGACATGAGTGAATATCAGGAACGTCACAGTGTGTCAAGACTGGTCGGAGCGCCTCCGGGATATATAGGATATGATGAAGGAGGACAGCTGACAGAAGCCGTGAGGAGAAGACCGTATTCCGTAGTGCTTTTGGATGAAATTGAAAAAGCGCATCCTGATGTTTTCAACACCTTGCTGCAGGTTCTGGACGATGGTCGTTTAACCGACAACAAAGGCCGTGTCGTAAACTTCAAAAACTCGATCATCATTATGACGTCGAATTTAGGTTCGCACCTGATCCAGGAGAATTTTGAGAGCCTTACTGATGAAAATCAGGATGAAATTGTTGATAAAACCAAAGATCAGGTTTTCGATTTGCTGAAACAGACCCTTCGCCCTGAATTCCTGAACAGGATCGATGAGGTAGTATTGTTCCAGCCTTTAAGAAAAAAAGAAATCGGAAAGATTGTTCAGTATCAGCTGAGAGGATTTAATGATATGCTCGCAAAGAGAAATATCATTATGACCGCTACCCAGGATGCGGTAGATTACCTGATGAATAAAGGATATGATCCGGCTTTCGGTGCCAGACCGCTGAAAAGAGTGATCCAGCAGGAAGTTTTAAACAGACTATCCAGAGAGATCCTTGCCGGAAACGTGAATGACGGAGACCGCATCACGCTGGATTATTTTGAAGAAACAGGTCTGGTATTCAGACCGACCGATTTATAAGTAGTTTTTTTCATATATATTATTTTTGTAACAGGTGCCGCAGACGAAAATCTGCGGCACTTGTTTTTTATGTTAAAGAAACGCTGTGTTTCAAAATATTTTTAGTTAAAACCATCTAAAGCCTGTACAATTTTAACCAAAAACCAACAATCCGTAAAATTCCCATAAATAAACAGTGAAAAAACCTGTCCCGCCGATTTGTTTTTTTACGAAATTTGCGGAATCAACTAACATCCTAAAAAAACTAGCTTATGAAAACAAATCTGACCCCGGAAGCTGAAACCCCGGACCTTAAGCTGCTACCTAACACCATGACCTACGATTTTATCCGTATGCTGGTAGACAATTACAGAAATAATCAACTGAAATCAGTGAATGAGAAACTGGGAATTGAAGATGCTCATTCAATACATTTCGATCTCGCGACCCTAAAGAAATTTATCGCTGACATTGAATCTTTATCGCTAACAGGCAATCCGGGGCTCAATACGGATAACCTGGGAGTAAGATTTTATTATGCTGCCTATCCGAAAGCTGCCGACTGGCATCTCATGGGCAATACACCGATAGGAGTGGATTATGCGGAAAAACATACGCTGGTAATGGTGCCGACCATAAAAAGAAAAGATGAAAACGGCGTATTTCTGTGCTATGATTTCAATCTTTTGGATATGAAAATAAAAGAAAAGAACGCAAGTGCTTTTAAAAAGGATTCCGATACAAGTATTGAATTTGTTTGCCAGAATCATGGTACGTTATCTCCTCCTGCAACAAAAGTAACAGAATTGTTTTAAAATATAATTTTTTATACGGACAGGCACAATGAGTGAATTTCAAAAAGTACTGCAGGAATCTTTAATCTGGACTGAAGGGCTGGCTGCCGTTATTTCTATTGTATTTTACAAAAACGCAAAGGATTCTTACTGGAAGTACTTTTCTATTTACTTAATAATCATTTTTTTAAGTGAAGTGTTTGGAAAATGGGGTGACAATCTGATAGAATATAGCAAACCAAAATTTTTTAATTATTTTGTCATTCCCATTGAATTTTTATTTCTCTATTGGCTATATGCTTCAAAAACATTTAAGAGACCTAAATTATTTTGTATCGTATCCCTTCTTTATTTGCTTTCCTTTATTCCCAACGAATATTTCTTTGGAGCAGGGAAAATAATTTTTTCGTTCAATTATACATTTGGCTGCCTTATTCTTATGATTCTTGTCGTCATGGAATATTACAGACAGATTAATTCTTCAGATATTTTACATTTTAATAAGAATAAAATGTTCTACATTAATCTTGGGGTAACCCTATTTTATATCGGAACATTGCCTTTCTGGACATTTTTTAATCTGTTAAGCAAATATCCGGAGTTATGGAATATTTATTTTAATTATTTTCTGATGTCCGGAATCATTATGTATGTATTATTTTCAATTTCATTTATATGGGGAAAACAGAACTCCTGATAACAATTATGTTATTCAACATGTTTTTTGTGTTGTTTGTAGCCGCCGTTATGGTCTATATCCGGAAATACAGACAGCGCAAAAAAGAATACCTGAATGAGATTGAAGTAAAGAACGAAATTCACAAACGTGAACTTCTCGCTACCCAGCTGGAAATCCAGCAGGCGACCATGCAGCAGATCGGCCGGGAGCTTCATGATAATATCGGCCAGAAACTTACCTTGGTAAGCCTTTATACGCAACAGCTTCTGTATGAAAATAAAGTTCCTGAAGTAAGCGAAAGAATAGATCAGGTGTCGCAAATTATCAACCAGTCATTGCAGGATCTGAGAAGCTTATCGAAAACCCTTACGGATGATAATATCAGCCAAAAGGAAATCGTAACTTTAATCCAGGAAGAAGTGGACAACACCAACGCTTTCAAAAAATGCCATGTTGATTTTAAGCATAATTTTCAGCAGCTTGATCTGGGATTTGTTCATAAGAATGTCCTGCTAAGAATTACTCAGGAATTCATCCAAAACAGTATCAAGCACGCTAACTGCCGGAATATTTTCATCAGCCTTAATACTTCTGAGAAAATTCTCTGGGAACTTACACTGAAAGACGATGGAATTGGTTTTGACCAATCATCCCTCAGGTCAAACGGAATCGGCCTTACCAACATGGAAAACAGGGCACGGATTATCGGCGCTGATTTCAGCCTCGAAAGTAAGGAACATTTAGGAACCACACTCAACATTATTTTAAAAAGACAGCCATGAAAAAAACGATAGTGATTGTAGACGATCACATCCTTATCGCAAAAGCATTAGAGGGAATTATTGGGAATTTTAAAGATTTCGAAGTGATTTACGTTGCCGAAAACGGCAGAGATCTTATTCAGAAGTTTGAGAACAACAGCCGGATTCCGGATATTATTTTGATGGACATCAGCATGCCGATCATGGATGGATTCGAAACCGTTCTTTGGCTCAAAGAAAATCATCCCGATATTAAAGTAATGGCTCTTAGTATGCAGGGCGATGACAAAAGCGTCATCAAAATGGTCAAAAACGGAGCAAAAGGATATCTGCTTAAAAATACCCATCCGAAAGATCTTGAAAATGCTTTGATAAAACTGAATACCGATGGCTTCTTCTATCCCGACTGGGCCTCAAAAATCATTTTTTCGAATATGAATAATGAAGACCCGGCAGGCAACATCAGGATATCGGAACGGGAAAAGGAGTTCCTGAAGTATACGGTTACCGAACTGAGCTACAAAGAAATTGCCGATAAAATGTGCTGCAGCCCCAGGACCGTGGAAAGCTACCGCGATCAGCTTTGCGATAAACTTGATCTGAAAACCCGTGTCGGATTAGCTGTTTTTGCAATTAAAAATGGCTTTGCCGGCTAGATTGCTGGTTAGTATTTTTTTAATTTATAATGCTTTATTGATAAATAAATATTGATTTCGTTGTTAAATGCACACGTAAAAAGATAAAGTGTTATTGATTGAATAATAAAATTATATAACATTCTGGTGAAATACTTGCACGTGAATTCTAAATTGTATAATTTCATCTCTGTAACAAAATATTCTTTTTATGAAAAAACTACTATTCGGAGTTCTTGTGCTGAGCTTCATGTCGGCCTGTAACAGCGACAACCTTAATAATCAAACCGAAGAATCGGTAAACAACCAGGAACCTTTAACGGGATCTGCTCTAAAGAGGGGATGTCAATCTGAAGAAATCATAAAAACGGCGCTTCAGAACAGCCCTGAACTCAGACAAAAGTTTTCCGAACTGGAATCCAATACCGAAAAATTTGCAAACGACCTTAAGCTTGGGAAAGTACTGTCCGATGGGACCGTTGAGATTCCGGTGGTGGTCAATGTGCTGTACAGAACCTCAGCAGAAAACATTTCAGCTTCCCGGATAGCCGAGCAGATTGCCGTTCTGAATGCCGATTATGGCGGGACCAACACTGACGCTTCCAGTATCCCTACCGCCTTCCAGGGCGTAAAGGCCGGAGATGTGAAAGTAAGATTCAGGCTGGCCAATACCGTGAGAAAATCGACCACAAAAACGAGCTGGAGCACCAATGATGCAATGAAAAGATCATCAAGTGGCGGAATTGATGCAACAAGCCCTGCCAATTATCTCAATATCTGGGTTGTCGGAAACATGGGACAGATCCTGGGCTATGCTACTTTTCCTGAATCTTCGGGGCTGTGGAACGACGGTGTGGTGATCGCTGCATCATACTTCGGAAAAACAGGCGCCTCAGCTCCTTTCAACAAAGGAAGAACCGCTACCCATGAAGTGGGACACTACCTGAACCTGAGACATATCTGGGGAGATGCCAATTGCGGAAACGACCTGGTATCTGATACGCCGACTCAGACCGGACCAAATTACGGAACGCCAAGCTATCCGTTATACAATACCTGCGGTGGAGTACAGAGATCCGTGATGTTTATGAATTATATGGATTATGTAGATGATGCATCAATGTATATGTTCTCGTCAGGTCAAAAAACAAGAATGCAGTCTGTTGTGGCTTCTTCCGGCGCGAGATCCGGGCTGAGGCTGTACTAAATAGCTAATAACCTTTTCATAAATACGAGAACCGGCCCTTTTCATCGAAAAGGGCCGGTTTATTTATTATTTTTTTAAAGGGATTTTTTGTTGTCTTCAGGAGTGTAGTCCATAAAGATTCCGCCGTCAAGCAGAACCGATTTTACTTTTTTCGTGATCGGGATGGTCAGCATTGTCTGCTTTTGGTCTTTCTCCCATACAGAAGGCGAAAAATGGAGCTTTTCAACAGTTCCGTCCTCATAGCTGATTTCCGTATCGAAAGGAATGGCAAAACCACCGGTGTTCTCTACATTGATTGTAAGAAGGTCGTTCATCTGACTGGCGCTCTTTACTTTTAGATCAATATAATTGTTGGTATAAAACCAGTTGTTGAAGAACCAATTGAGGTTTTTTCCCGAACCTGTATTCATTGAGTAGAAATAATCCCATGGAACAGGATGTTTTCCGTTCCAGTTATCCATATAATGATGAAGTGCCTTTTTGAAAAGGTCGTCTCCGAGGTAATCTTTCAGTGCCAGATAGGATAAAGATGCTTTCACATAAGAATTGTTACCGTACCCTGCGCCGCTTACCTGCGTGCTCATCGTGATCATAGGCTGATCCTGTTCTGCAGAAGGATCATTGATCCATCTTTTCACTCTGAAATTTTTATAAAATTCTTTGGCTTTTGCCTCACCGTTCTCATCAATTCCGATCAGGTATTCCAGTGTGGTGGCCCAGCCTTCGTCCATAAAAGCGTATCTGGTTTCATTGATGCCCATATAAAAAGGAAAGTAGGTATGTGCTATTTCATGATCGGCCGTCAGTCTTGCATCCTGGAAATCATCGGGAATACTGGTGTCATTGATCATCATCGGATATTCCATATCGGCATATCCCTGCACGGCGGTCATCACATTGTAAGGATATTCGACGCCCGGCCAGTTTTTTGAAAACCAATCGAGGTTGTACCGCATCCACTCTACGTAGTGTTCAAAGTCTTTGGCATCAGGTCTGTAGGCAGCCTGTACGCTGGCTCTTTTGGTCTTCAGCTGAACACTGGAAGCATCCCAGGCATAATGGTTACTCATGGCAAAGCAGAAATCGGTAATATGATTTGCTTTAAATTTCCAGACGTTCCATTTATTCTGTTTCGTGACTTTTCCGGATTTCATTTCATGTGTTGTGGCTACATGAATTACTTTGTCGCTTTTTAATGAAGATTTGTATCTTTTCAAATATTCAGACTGAAGAACAGCTTCCGGATTCAGAAAATCTCCTGTTGCCCAGACCACATAATTTTTGGGAGCGGTGATGGCAAAGCTGTAATCGTTGAAATCATTGTAAAATTCCTGCCGGTCAGAATGGGGCAGCATGTCCCATCCGTTGTAGTCGTCATAGACCGAAATTCTTGGGAAAGAATAGGCGACGTAAAATGTTTCAGGATCAATCTGTCCTTCTCTGCCGCTCTGCACAGACAGTGGATATTCCCATTCTATCTTAATGTCTGCCTTTCCCTTGGATTTCAAAACAGAATTGAGCTTTATCTTTTCCACGGTTCCCCAGTTTTCGCTGTTTACCGTATATTTTTCTCCATTTACCGAAAAAGATTTAATGTGTAGCCCCGTGGTCAGGAAATCTTTGGAAACCATCCCCGACCTTGGTGCCTGGGGCTTGTGTAAATTGTTTACGAATCTTACAGCCAGTTCGTTGAGGTGATTAGGACTGTTGTTACTGTACACGATGGTTTCCTTGCCCGAAACCATTTTGGTTCCTGCCTCTACTTTTACCTCTACATTATAGATCCCTTTATTCTGCCAGTAATTTTTCCCCGGTGCGCCGGACAGGTCGCGGGTTCCGTTTTCGTACGCCTTTTTTATATTTCTGGGCATATACAGTTCCTGGGCGGAAAATTGCCAGGAAGTCAGAAGCAATAATCCCCAAACTAATCTTTTCATTAAAGTTTTTTTACAATCAATTAATTTAACATAAAAATAATAAAAACAGCAATAAAAATATTACTTCATCTTATTAATTATCAGCCAACAAAAGCTATTCTCCGAAATATTTGTTTTTCTTAATCTTTAACGTCATTAAAATGTTTTGGATAGCTTTAATCGAACAGGCAAAGATACGGCAAATACTCCTGAAGCCATAAAAAAAGTGGGGAAAAAGACAGCCTTTTTACCCCCTTGAATAAAAGGGTTTGAAGTAAATCCAATTCATATTGAAAGGAAGTTACATGACGAAAATCATAAAAATTTGGCAGAAACAAAAAATCTTTTTACATTTACACCTAACAAGTGTTAGTTAGTTTAGTTATGGATTTTTCAGTGGAATATTTAGGATTGGATCAGTTGCGGGCTTTACAGTCTGAACGATTGGTTCGTTTGGTCCAGTATCTGGGTGAGAAATCGGAGTTTTATGCAGGGAAAATGATGGAGTCAGGACTTTCACCGGAAGATATCCGATCCATTGATGACATTTCTAAGCTGCCGATTACCTACAAACAGGATTTAAGAGACAACTATCCTTTCGGATTATGTACGGTTCCAAAAAACGAACTGCAGCGGATTCACTGCTCCAGCGGGACGACGGGCAAACCGACGGTGGTAGGATATACAAAAGAGGATGTTGATTTATTCAGTGAAGTCGTGGCGAGATCTTTAAATGCAGCCGGGGCAAAACCGGGAATGCAGCTGCATAATGCCTATGGCTACGGGATTTTTACCGGCGGATTAGGACTTCATTACGGAGCGGAAAGGCTAGGGATGAGTGTATTACCGATTTCAGGAGGAATGACGGCCAGACAGGTTGACTTAATCATCGATTTTAAACCTGAAGTCCTTTGCTGTTCGCCTTCTTATGCACTAACATTGGCTGATGAATTTGCAAAGCGTGGAATTTCGGCCGACGAAATCAGCTTACAATATGCTGTTTTAGGTTCTGAACCCTGGACAGAACTGATCAGGCATCATATTGAAGAACGATTAGGCGTTCATGCCACCAATATTTACGGGCTCAGCGAAATTATCGGTCCCGGGGTTTCGGTAGAAGATTTTGAAGAAAAGGGCGGCTCTTATATATGGGAAGACCATTTTTATCCCGAAATTTTAGATCCGGTAACCAAGCAGCCGGTTCCTTTCGGGGAAGAAGGTGTTCTTGTGATTACCACCTTAACGAAGAAAGCCATGCCACTGCTGCGCTATTGGACTAATGATATTACCAGCCTGTATTACGATGAAAAAGGCAAAAGGACCATGGTGAAAATGAAGCCGATCCTGGGAAGGGCAGACGATATGCTGATCGTAAGAGGCGTAAATGTTTACCCAAGCCAGATTGAAGAAGCATTCACTCATGTAAAAGGGGTTGTTCCCAATTATTATCTTACGCCTGTCGAGAAAGAGCAGATGTGTGTCGCCCTGGATGTTGATGTAGAAGTGGATGATAAATGGGTAAGAGCACAAAATTTAAGCTTAAATACCGACGATTATGCTATTTTTGTCGGAAATTTCGGAAAAACTATAGAAAACGAAATTAAAAAACGGGTAGGCATCACTACAAAAGTGAAGATTCACGCCCAGGACAGCCTTCCGAAATGCGAAGGTGGAAAAATTAACAGAATACTAAAAAATAAATGAATTCATTTTACAAATTAAAGACGGTAAAAGTTCAGAAAGATACCAACGATGCAGTGAATGTAGCCGTGGAAATCCCTGAGGGGCTGAAGGATAAATTCAGGTTTAAGCAGGGACAGTATCTTAATTTCCGTATGATGATCGACGGAAATGAGGAAAGACGTTCTTATTCCATCTGCAATGCGCCGAGCGAAAAAAGCAACACGCTGGAAGTATTGGTAAAATTGCTGGAAGGCGGGAAAGTTTCCGGGTATTTCAACGAACACCTGCACATGGATGAGGTGCTGGAAGTGATGCCTCCGATGGGCGGTTTTAACACATCTTATCACCCGACGAATGTGAAAACCTATATCGGACTGGCTGCCGGAAGCGGAATCAGCCCGGTTTTATCCAATATCAAGGAAAGCCTTTACCAGGAGCCGAATTCCAATGCGTATCTGTTTTACAGCAACCGGAGCATGAACCATGTGATGAAGAAAGCTGAAATTGAAGAACTGGTAAAAAAGTTCAACGGCAGGCTGAAAGTTATTTACCTGGTCAGCCGCGAAAAGCACGAGGATGAACTGTTTGAAGGAAGGATCTGTCCGGATAAGCTGGAGCAGCTGTTTGAAAGACATCCGGAGATCGATGTGAAGGAATCTACCTATTTCATCTGTGGTCCTGCAGAAATGATCAAGAGCGTGGCGGATTATCTTAAAAAGGATAAAAAAGTACCGGCCATCCAGGTTTTGTTTGAATATTTTACCGCTCCGGATGAAGAAAATACGGAGGAAATGAGCGACGAATTCAAAGCCATTGCCAATATCGAAAGTATGGTGACGGTCATCATCGATGACGATGAATACTCATTCCATTTGAATTCAAAAAAAGAAAGTATCTTAGATAAAGCATTGAAAGACAATCTTCCCGTGCCGTTTGCCTGCAAAGGAGGAGTATGCTGTACGTGTAAAGCCGAAGTTCTTGAAGGGGAAGTCTTTATGGAAAAGAACTACGCGCTTACCGAAGAAGAAGTAGCCAGAGGCTATGTACTGACCTGCCAGTGCCACCCGACGACCAACGTGGTGATGCTGAATTATGATGTGTAATTCAATTTGAAAATGTACTAATTTGGAAATTTGAAAATGGATAATACCTTATTCTCAGTTTCTCGAATAATTTTCAAATTAACTCATTCTCAAATTTTCAAATCAAAAATTATGGACTTAGAAAAATTCGTACAATACGTACACGACGAAAATAAAGTGGAACCGAAAGACGTAATGCCTGATGATTACAGGAAGCTTTTGGTTCGCCAGATTTCCCAGCACGCTCATTCCGAAATCGTTGGGATGTTGCCGGAAGCCAACTGGATTTCCAGGGCACCTTCATTGAGAAGAAAAATGGCTTTGCTGGCTAAAGTTCAGGATGAGGCCGGACATGGACTGTACCTGTATTCCGCGACAGAAACATTAGGCGACGGAACCGTGAGAGCCGACCGTGATGCCACTTATGAAGATATGCTTTCCGGAAAAGCTAAATATTCAAGCATTTTTAACTACCCGACATTGAGCTGGGCGGATATCGGCGCGATCGGATGGCTGGTAGACGGTGCGGCGATCATGAACCAGGTGATGCTGATGGGGAATTCCTACGGTCCTTACTCAAGAGCGATGGTAAAAATATGTAAGGAAGAATCCTTCCACCAGAGACAGGGGTATGAAATCCTGATGGCCCTTTGCCGCGGAACCAAGCAGCAGAAAGAAATGGCGCAGGCCTCGTTAAACCGTTTCTGGTGGCCGGCGCTGATGATGTTCGGACCGAATGACGACAGCTCGCCAAACTCCAAAATCTCCATGAATTACAGAGTGAAAAGAGAAAGCAACGACAGTCTCCGTCAGCGTTTCGTAGATGTTACGGTTTCCCAGGCTGAATTCTTAGGCCTTACCATTCCGGATAAAGACCTGAAATGGAACGAAGAAAGACAACATTACGATTTCGGGGAACTTCCGTGGGATGAATTCATGGAAATCCTGAAAGGAAACGGGCCGTGCAACAAAAAACGCATCGAAACCAAAAGAAAGGCCCAGAGAGAGAATTCCTGGGTAAAAGAAGCCGCCGCTGCTTTTGCAGAAAAACAACAAAATTTGGTCTAAACAGTGAATATTTTAATTCAAAAAAAGTTTTTACATAAAAGAGAGTTTGAAATTTATGAATCTAAATTAAGATTTAAAGAATCTCGATTTGGAAATGAAAGTGAAATATATATTCCTTTTGAGAATGTTTTAGGAAGTAGAAGCTCTTTTAAAAAGACACAGCCCTGGTTTGTTTTTATTGCTCTTTTTTTTGCACTTCTAACGGTTTTATGTATAGTTTGGTATTATGAAGATGGTGATGTGGAAATCGCAGCGCCTTTTGTTTGGGGAAGTGTTTCTTTATTATTTTTTTGTATGGCATATAAAATTAAAGAAAATTCATGGAGAATAGCTTTAGTTAATAATGAAAGTGTAATGATGTTTAGAAATAGTCCTAATGAAGAAGAGGTTGAAGGGTTTTTTAAAAATTTAATTGAGAGACGCAATACATACTTAATAGATAATTACGGGTTTCTTGATAAAAATTTAAACTATGAAAGGCAGTTTAGTAATTTAGAATGGTTAAGGTTGAGAAACGTGTTAACCGTAGAAGAATTCGATAAAAAATATCAACAGCTCAAAACTCTTTTTGATACGAGTAGTAATCATATAGGCTTTAGTAATCCTAATAATAAAATAAATTAAAAATGAATCAATTAGATATGTGGGAAGTGTTTATCCAGACTAAACCGGGATTATCCCACAAACATGTAGGAATCGTACAGGCACCGACTGCCGAAATGGCGTTGCAGAATGCCAGGGATGTTTACACCAGAAGAAAAGAAGGGACTTCCGTTTGGGTAGTGCCGAGCAAGTATATCGTGACTTCGGAAGGAGTGGACAAAGAAGCATTCTTCGATCCGGCAGACGACAAACTCTACCGTCACCCGACGTTTTATGAGATCCCGAACGATGTAAAAAATATGTAAATTAATCAATTTGAAAATGTGGCTAATTTGAAAATTTGGAAATGACCTTACGTACGTTATTTTCTCAGGCTTTCAATTAAGGCGGACAATCAATTTTCAAATTAACTAATTCTCAAATTTTCAAATTAAAAAAATAATGAATCCATTATACAATTATTTATTAAAACTGGCAGACGATAGCTTCATCATGGGGCAGCGTTTGTCGGCATGGTGTGGGGAAGGACCTTATCTGGAAGAAGATATTGCGTTAACGAATATCGCTTTGGATGAATTAGGCCAGGCCAACAACTTTTATGTGTATGCTTCGAGAGTAATCGATAACGGCAAAACGGAAGACGATCTTGCTTTTTTAAGATACGAGCACGAATATGTGAACGCCCACTGGACCGAACTTCCCAACGAAGATTATGCACAGACGATTCTGAAAGTCTATGTCTTTGCAATCTATCAAAAACTGATGTATGAAGCTTTGTCCCAATCTGCGGACGAAGAGCTGTCTGCCATTGCCCAGAAATCTTTAAAAGAAGTCCGTTACCATTATACCCACGCCGCTTCCTGGATGAAAATTTTCGCGCAGGGAACGGAAGAAAGCAGGTCCCGCCTGGAAAAGGCTATTGAAAATATCTGGGAATATACCAAAGGTTTGTTTGCAAAAACCGAAGGCGAGGATGATCTGGTAGCTTTAAATATAGTTCCGGATACAGATGCGCTGTATGAAGAGTTTCTGGCGATCACGCAGAAAGATTTTGCCAATTTCGGTTTAATATATCCAACAAACCCTTTCATGCAGCCAAAATCCAGAACAGGATATCACACGGAATATTTCGGCTTTATGCTTTGCGAATTGCAATATATGCAGAGGGCGTATCCGGGATGTACTTGGTAAGAAATCAATTAATTAATTTGAAAATGAGCTAATTTGAAAATGACAAACAACTTTAAATTTTCAAATTTCCCCAATTTTCAAATTTTCAAATTAATCAATGAAAGATCCTTTAGACATATTACAAATGGTTCCCGATCCGGAAATCCCCGTGATTAATATCGTGGAATTGGGCATTGTAAGAGCAGCGAAAGTTACCGGCGAGAATTCGTGTGAAGTAACGATTACGCCGACTTATTCAGCCTGTCCCGCTATGTTTACTATTGAGGAAGACATCATCAAGATCATGAAGGAAAACGGCTGGGACGCAAAAGTGGTGACCAAAATGTTCCCGATCTGGACGACCGACTGGCTCACGGATGAAGCCCGGGAAAAGCTGAGAGCTTACGGAATCACGCCCCCGGAAAAAGGAGCGGATGAGCATCACATCGGGAAACCGAAAAAATGCCCGCGTTGCGGCTCGGAGCACACCAAACAGATCAGCCGGTTCGGGTCTACTTTATGTAAAGCCTCGTATCAGTGTCTAGATTGTTTGGAACCTTTTGATTATTTTAAATGCCATTAATCAATTTGAAAATGTGTAAATTTGAGAATGAGTTAATTAATAAAATTGCTTAAAAAAACATTGTCGAATTATCTAATTTTCAATAAAAAAATTAATACTATGTACACACAACTCGATATTGAGAGCCATTTTGAAGGAAAATTAAAAATCGCTTATCTCAACCAGCCTGACACCATGAATGCGCTTACAAAGCCGTCATTGGCTGATCTGAAAGATTTTGTTAAAGAATGTAGTGAAGATCCCACTGTACGATGTGTTGCCATCTCCGGAAGAGGAAGAGCTTTCTGCTCCGGACAAAATTTAGATGATGCCTTCGTAAACGGGAAAGAACATCACGATCACGACATCATCCGGAAAATCGTAACCGATTATTACAATCCGCTGGTATTGGAACTCACGCGTTGCAAAAAACCGGTCGTGGCATTGGTCAATGGTCCTGCGGTAGGTGCCGGAGCGATGCTCGCACTGATCTGCGATTTTGTGCTGGCCAACAATAAAGCCTATTTCTCTCAGGCCTTCTCCAACATCGGGCTTATTCCGGATACAGGCGGCACGTATTTCTTGCCCAGATTATTGGGCAGACAAATGGCAAACTACTTAGCATTTACCGGAAAGAAATTGTTGGCTGAAGAATCGAAAGCTTACGGATTGGTGGCTGAGGTTTTTGCTGAGGAGGAATTCAACTCCAAATCAATGGAAATTCTCGAAAGAATGTCCAACATGCCTACTGCAGCCTTTAAATTAACCAAAAAAGCATTCGCCAATTCGTATAACAACACCTTGAAAGAACAGCTGGAACTGGAAGCCGACCTTCAGCAGGAAGCCGCTGAAACAGAAGACTTCAAAGAGGGTGTAAGTGCTTTTTTACAGAAGAGAAAACCTGATTATAAAGGAAAATAGATCAATGTGAAAATGTATTAATCTGGAAATTTGAAAATGAGAAACGATAAAGAAAATATTATAGTTAATAAGACTTTTAATTTCGCATTAAACATTATTGAATTTACCGAAGAATTATATGAAGCAAAAAGATTTCCACTGGCCAATCAGATTTTTAAAGCAGGAACATCCATTGGTGCAAATGTAAGAGAAGCCCAGAATGCAGAAAGCAAAGCTGATTTTGTACATAAATTGAAAATTGCGGCTAAAGAAGCGGATGAGACGGAATACTGGCTCTTATTGTGTACGATGTCGCCTTAATTAAAATCTCCGGATGAAAAACTATTGTCGGATTTAAAAGAAATTGTTCTGATTCTTTCAAAAATTATCTCAACTTCAAAAATAAAATAATTATCAAATTAATACATTCTCAAATTTTCAAATTCAAAATATGAATATAGGAATTATCGGTGCCGGAACCATGGGAATAGGCATCGCTCAGGTAGCCGCTACAAACGGATGCAAAGTATGGGTATATGACGCCAATGCCCAACAGGTGGAAACCGCCACCCTCGGCCTGGAAAAAACACTCACCAAACTGGTAGACAAGCAAAAGATTTCAGGTGAAAAAATGACTGAAATTTTAGCCAACATCTCCATTGCAACCGAACTGAAGGACTTCAAAGACTGTGAACTCATCATTGAAGCCATCATCGAAAATAAAGAAATCAAGACCAGGGTTTTTACGGAACTGGAAAACCATGTTTCCGAAAGCTGCATCATCGGTTCCAATACCTCATCCATTTCCATCACTTCTCTAAGTGCTGAACTGAAGCATCCTGAACGTTTTATCGGAATTCACTTCTTTAACCCGGCTCCACTGATGCCTCTCGTAGAAGTGATCCCGTCTTTGCTGACGAAAAAATCGTTGCCGGAAAAAATCTACAGCCTGATGAAAGACTGGGGAAAAGCGCCGGTGATCGCCAAAGATATCCCCGGATTTATCGTAAACAGGATTGCCCGGCCGTATTATGGGGAAGCATTAAGGATTGTTGAAGAAAATATTGCCACTCCCGAGCAGGTAGATGATGCCATGAAAACGTTGGGGAACTTTAAAATGGGACCTTTTGAACTGATGGATCTTATCGGCGTTGATGTAAATTTTTCCGTAACGACAACGGTCTACAAAGAATATTTCTACGACCCAAAATACAAACCGTCACTGCTTCAGCAGAGAATGTCGGAAGCCAAGCTTCACGGCAGAAAGACAGGAAAAGGTTTCTACGATTATTCTGAAGGGGCAGAAAAACCTGTTCCTCAGAAGGATGAAGTATTGTATGATGATATTTTTCACAGAATTCTCTCCATGCTTATTAATGAAGCGGTAGAATCCAAAAGATTGGGAATTGCCAGTGATGAAGATCTTGAGTTGGCTATGCAGAAAGGCGTAAATTACCCTAAAGGTCTTTTACAGTGGGGAAAAGAAATCGGATACGACTTAGTTTCTGAAGTCCTTGAAAATCTTTATGATGAATATCAGGAAGACAGATACAGGCAAAGTCCATTGCTACGTAGAATGTAATCTATTCATTTGTAGATTATTACTTTAGCAAATAATAAATTATGATTAAAAAGAAATTGATTTCGTCTTTCGCGGTAGCCTTTTTCTCAACAATTTTTGTAGGAGGTATATTTTACTTAACAGATGCTCGCTTTAAAACGACAGATGATAAAATGTTTAGTTGGGGATTCGTAATCATTTATTTTTCAGCTATGTTTCTGAGTCGTCTTTTTATGGATAAGCTGATGAATTTTTTTAAAAAGACTTATCGAAAAAATTTGATAAAATAAATGATTGATGGATATAAATGCATTAAGAGCTGAACTGGAAACAAGACTAAACATTGAAAAAGAATACATCATTCAAGAACTTCCTTTGATACATGATTATCAGGAAAAGCTGGAATTATTAGGAAAGTTTAACGGAAAATATAAGGGGCTGATTAAAAGAATTGCTGATGAAGAAGGTATTGATCTAAATGCTCCTCACCAGAATGAAAGTGATCCAGGTTCAGAGAATCTTTCTAATGAGCAGATCATCTTTGGTATAACCATGAATATCTATGATAAAATGGCAGATGATTTATACGAAAAAATAACACATCAATAACAATTAATCTGAAACGTAAAAATGTATGCTTGAAAGAATCTTCACAAAGAAAAACTTTCTGCGTTCTCTCGCAAGTGCAATTGTTTTTTTGGTTAGCTTTTATCTCATTAAACTTCTTTTTTACTATTTAGGATGGGATGATGAAAAAAGCATGAGTATATATGGCTTTATATTTTATTTTGTCTTTGTGTTTTTAATGTTATTCATTTTAGACGGCAGAGAATACACCTGGAAAGATGTACTGAAATTTAAAAATTTAAATAAAAAATAAATGACCCCAAAACAGGTTGCAGAATATATGCTCGGTCAGGATCATTTTTCCCAATGGATGAATATCAGATTGATCGAAGTAAAAGAAAACTATTGTCTCATCGAGATGCCCGTAAAAAAGGAAATGATCAACGGACTGAAAACGGTACATGGAGGCGTTACCTTCGCCTTTGCCGATTCCGCACTGGCGTTGTCCTCCAACAATTCCGGAGATGCCGCCGTAGCTCTCAACTGTGTCATCAATTTTACCAGAGCCGGAAAGGAAGGCGATATTTTCAGGGCAGAAAGCATCCTGGAAAATGAAACAAGGAAAACAGCCGTTTACGACATTAAGATCACCAATCAAAATGATGAACTGGTAGCCAAATTTGTCGGGACTGTCTATAAAATAGGAAAAAAAGTAACAGAATTATAAATAAGCAGTAAGCTTTAAGCAATAGGCCGTAAGCTTTTTCTAAGCTGGTAGAGCCTACTGCCTGTAGCTTTTAGCATAAAGCAAAAAATTATGAACAACGTATACATCATAGACTATATCCGGACTCCCATTTCAAAATTAAGCGGAGGCCTTTCAGAAGTAAGAGCCGATGATCTGGCAGCGGTAGTAATCAAGGAAATCATCGCAAGAAATCCTGAAGTTCCGGTAGAGGAAATCGAGGATGTGATCTTCGGATGCGCCAACCAGGCCGGGGAAGACAACCGGAATGTGGCGAGAATGGCGTTGCTGTTGGCCGGGCTTCCATATAAAATCGGAGGCGAAACCGTAAACAGATTATGTGCTTCGGGAATGTCGGCGGTTGCCAATGCGTTCCGTGCCATTGCTGCAGGAGAAGGTGAAATTTATATCGCCGGCGGTGTGGAACACATGACGCGTTCGCCGTACGTGATGTCAAAACCGAGCACGGCTTTCGGAAGAGACAGCCAGATGTTCGACACCACTTTCGGATGGAGGTTTGTTAACCCGAAAATGAAAGAAATGTACGGTGTTGACGGGATGGGTGAAACAGCGGAAAACTTAGCCGATCTGCACCAGATCAGCCGTGAGGACCAGGACCAGTTTGCGCTGTGGTCTCAGCAGAAAGCTTCCAGAGCACAGGAAAGCGGAAGACTGGCTGAAGAGATCGTAAAAGTGGAAATCCCGCAGAAAAAAGGTGAGCCGAAAGTATTCGGTCAGGATGAATTTATTAAACCAACTTCTACCCTGGATGGTCTGGCAAAGCTTCGTCCCGCATTCCGGAAAGAAGGCGGAACGGTAACGGCCGGAAACGCTTCGGGAATGAACGACGGTGCCGCCGCCTTGATTTTAGCCAGTGAAGAAGCCGTAAAAAAATACGGACTTCAGCCCATCGCCAAGATCTTAGGATCAGCCGTTGCCGGAGTAGAACCCAGAATCATGGGAATCGGTCCGGTAGAAGCTGCTCAAAAGGTACTGAAAAGACTGGATTTGTCATTGGACGACATGGACGTCATCGAACTGAACGAAGCATTTGCCGCCCAAGCTTTAGCCGTTACAAGATCATTAGGCTTGAAAGACGACGATGCCAGAGTCAATCCGAATGGAGGAGCCATTGCCATCGGTCACCCACTGGGTGTTTCCGGAGCGAGAATCATTGGTTCAGCCGCTATGGAACTTCAGAAACAGAATAAAAAATACGCCTTGTGTACCCTTTGCATCGGTGTCGGACAGGGGTATGCAATGGTGATTGAACGGGTTTAATTTGAAAATGTGCTAATTTGAGAATTTGAAAATGATTATAACAATTTTAAGTTCTCAGATTGTAGTACTCAAGAATTTTCAAATTAACTCATTCTCAAATTTTCAAATTAAACTTATGAACATCTATTCATATCACGGGATCCGGCCGATCATTAAACCTTCCGCTTACGTTCATCCGCAGGCGGTCATCATCGGGAACGTGGAAATTGGCGAAGAAGTATACGTCGGGCCCAATGCGGTCATCCGCGGCGACTGGGGTAAAATTATCGTGAAGGATGGGGCCAATGTTCAGGAAAACTGCACACTGCATGTTTTTCCGGGGATTGAAACCATCCTGGAAGAATCGGCGCACATCGGCCACGGCGCGATCATCCATTCCGGACATATCGGAAAAAATTGTTTGGTGGGAATGAACGCCGTGGTGATGGACAAAGCGGTTATCGGTGATGAATGCATCATCGGCGCGCTGGCTTTTGTTCCGGCCAACTTCAGATGCGAAGCCCGGAAGCTGATCGTCGGAAGCCCGGCGAAAATCATCCGGGATGTTTCTGATGAAATGATCAAATGGAAAACGGAAGGAACAAAACTATATCAGGAACTGGCCAGAGAAGGGAAAGATGCCATTCTGCCCTGCGAGCCGTTCACCGAATATGTGCAACAGATTCCGACTAAAATTATCGATTACAGTATTTGGGATGATGTGAAGTAACAAACCAAACCTCATAGGTTTTCAAAACCTATGAGGTTTACAGATTCAGCATAACCTTAACTTAAAACACAAAAATGAAAAAGAACACAAACATCGAAAATTTTGAGTGCGGATATGTCTATCATATCTACACCCATGCGAATGGAAAAGATTTAATTTTCAGAGAAGAGGAAAATTACAGATATTTTTTAGATAAAATTTTAAAATACATAATTCCTGTTGCTGAAATATATGCTTATTGCTTAATCCCAAATCATTTCCATTTACTGCTGAGATTTAAAGAATTAAAGCAGGTTGAGAATGAACATTTTTATTTAATGAAACAGTTTAGTAATTTATTGAATGGATATGCAAAAGCCTATAATAAAAGATATAACAGAAAAGGTGCTCTTTTCCTTGATTATCTAAAGCGCAAAAGGGTTAATGATGAAAAATATCTGACCAAATTACTGCATTATATTCACAATAATCCTGTGAATCATGGATTGGTAAAAGATATCAGAAGCTGGAAATATTCATCATACCATTCTTATATCAATACAGCAAAGTCGAGTCATATCGAAAGAACTGAAATGATGAAATATTTTGATACGGTAAATGATTTTATAACGTATCATCAATCTAATGTGGAATATGATTTTATAGAAACCTCATAGGTTTCAAAAACCTATGAGGTTTAAACAGGCCGCATCAGGTTAAAAAAATAAAGAAAATGATTAAAAAACTCCTACTGATCTGCACCATGCTGCTTGGGCTTTCAGGTCTGGTTTCGGCACAAAAAGGCAATGTAAAACCATTGACGATTGGAGAAATCAGAACATTGAAGTCTAAGATTTTAAACGAAGAAAGAACTTTAAACATCTATCTTCCACAGAATTTTGATAAGGCCAAATCCTATCCTGTCATCTATCTGCTGGACGGAAGTATGAATGAGGATTTTATTCATGTAACGGGCCTGATTCAGTTTTTCAATCAAATGTATTCGATGCCGGAGACGATTGTCGTGGGAATAGCCAATGTTGACCGGAAAAGAGATTTTACTTTTCATACGGATGTAAAAGATCTGCAAAAAGATTATCCTACAACGGGGCATTCCGATCAGTTCATCAGCTTTCTTGAAAAAGAATTGAAACCGTATATCGGCAATCAGTTTAAAGTCACCGATACATATTTATTCGGGCAATCGCTGGGCGGACTTTTGGCAACGGAGATTCTGTTGAAAAAGCCTGAATTGTTTAACAATTACTTTATCATCAGCCCGAGCTTATGGTGGGATGATGAAAGCCTTCTAAAACAGGCACCTCAGTTATCAGCCAAAATTAAAGACACAAAGAAATTTATCTATATTTCGGTCGGAAAAGGTGAACATCCGGTGATGGTAAAAGATGCGCAGGATTTATATGAGGTGCTGAAAAAATCCGGTAAAAAGAACTGGACGGTAGAATATAAAATGATGGAAACCGATAATCATGCAACCATTCTGCACAGAAGTTTGTATGAAGGCCTCTTGAAATTATTTCCCTATCAGGAACAAAAAAATTAAAATAACTGTAGAACCAATGTAAAAAATGTAACAGCTAATTGGTAAACTGTTACATTGATCCATTGTTAAATTAAATTTTATGCAAAAATTAAAAAACTATATCCACGGCGAATGGATCGAAGGAACCGGAGAAGGGATTCCTCTGTATAATGCCGTGACGGGAGAGCAGGTAGCCGTTTCTGATACGGAAGGGCTGAATTTTGAACAGGCTTTGGACTACGGAAGAACCGTAGGGTACAAAAATCTTTCTTCCATGACGTTCTATGACCGTGGAGAGATGCTGAAGAAAGTGGCCCTTTACCTTTTAGAAAGAAAGAAAAAATACTATGAATTGTCCTATAAAACCGGAGCCACGCATGTCGATTCCTGGGTAGATATTGAAGGCGGTTTCGGGACTTTTTTCACCTACTCCGGATTGGCGAAAAGAATGCTTCCCAATACCCCTTTTTGGGTAGATGGTGATACCCAGAAAATCTCTGCCAACGGAACGCACTTGGGAACGCATATCTTAACGCCGAGTGAAGGGGTTTCCGTTCAGATAAATGCGTACAACTTCCCGGTTTGGGGGATGCTGGAAAAACTGTCAACTTCATTATTGGCCGGCGTTCCTTCTATCGTAAAACCGTCACCGTTCGGTTCTTATCTTACCAATGCGGTATTCCAGGATATGATCGAAAGCGGGATTCTCCCGAACGGAGCGGTACAACTGGTATGCGGAGAGCCGGGAAATATCCTGGATTATGTTCAGGACGGAGATTCCGTACTGTTTACCGGATCGGCGACAACGGGCAGAAAACTGAAATCTTTGCCGTCGGTGGCAGGCAATGCCGTTCGTTTCAATATGGAAGCGGATTCCCTGAATTGTTCCATCTTAGGATTGGAAGCGAAGCCGGGAACGCCTGAATTCGATTTATTCATCAAGGAAGTTCGCAACGAAATGACGACCAAAGCCGGGCAGAAATGTACGGCCATCCGAAGAATCATCGTTCCGGAAAATTTAATCGGAGACGTTCAGCATGCTTTATCGAAAGCTTTAGACCAAACTAAAATCGGAAACCCGTTAAGCAGAGAAACGAGAATGGGCTCTCTGGTCGGGAAACAGCAGTACGATGAGGTTTTAAGAAAAATAAATTTATTAAAAGCGGAAACGGAACTCATTTACGACGGACAGCACGAATTGGTAGATGCAGACTATGAAAACGGAGCCTTTATGAGCCCGAAGCTGTTCTTAAATGACAAACCTTTTGAAAAAAATATCTCTCACGACGTAGAAGCCTTCGGACCGGTTTCTACGCTGATGCCGTACAAAGATGCGGAAGAAGCCGCTGCTCTGGCGAAAAGAGGAAAAGGAAGTCTTGTAGGATCCATCGTTTCTTACGATGACCGGTTTGTGGCCGAAACTTCATGGAAAATGGCCTCCCAGCACGGAAGGATTTTCGTTTTGAACAGAGACAACGCGAAAGAAAGCACCGGCCACGGTTCTCCGCTGCCTACGCTGATGCACGGCGGTCCGGGAAGAGCCGGAGGAGGTGAGGAAATGGGCGGACTGAACGGTCTTCATTTTTTCCTCCAGAAAACAGCCATTCAGGGATCGCCGGATATTTTAACGGCGATTACCAAAGTGTACCAGCAGGGTGCTGAAAAGAAGTATTCGGATAAACATCCGTTCCAGAAGTATTTTGAAGAAGTGGAAGTCGGTGATTCCCTGGAAACGGCGGGACGAACGGTAACCGATGCCGATATTGTGAATTTCTCCAATGTTTCATGGGATCATTTCTATGCCCACACCGATGCAACGAGCTTATCAGGAACGATTTTCGATAAAACCGTAGCACACGGATATTTCATCCTTTCCGCAGCGGCAGGACTGTTCGTTTCCGGTAAAAAAGGACCGGTGATCGCCAATTACGGACTGGAAAACTGTTCGTTCTTCAAACCGGTATATGCAGGAGATACGATTACCGTTTATTTAACCGCCAAAGAAAAGATCAACCGTGGCGTAAAGGGAAGAAACATCCCTTCCGGAGTGGTAAAATGGCTGGTGGAAGTGGTGAACCAAAGGGAAGAAGTGGTGTGTGTAGCGACCATCTTAACGTTGGTGGCCAAACAGTCACCGTTTATTGATCTGAATGTCAAAAATGTTCAGAAGATCCTGAACGGCTTAACGGAGAATACCTCTTCACAATGGGGGAAAATGTCTGCTCAGCAGATGATTGAACATTTGGAGCATGGCGTACTGGTAAGTCTCGGCGAGCCGGAAGCCGATCAGTGCTTCACTCCTGAAGAACAGCTGGAAAAATGGCAGGATTCCCTGTACAATCATCGCAAAATGCCGAAAGACTTCCAGGCCCCGTTCCTGAATGCCGACGGCTCCTTACCGGAACTGAAGCATAAAAACCTGGAAGTCGCGAAACAGTCCTTCCTGGACAACCTGAAAAGATTCTCCATTTACTACAGAGAAAATCCGCAGGCAGAGCACATGAATTATGTCTTCGGAAAACTGAATAAGGAGATGTGGGAGCTGATGCATAAGAAGCATTTCACGCATCATTTCGAGCAGTTCGGATTGGTTTAATTCAAATTAATTTATACATTTATAGTCCCTTCCATTATTTCGGAAGGGATTTTTTGTATGAAAAATGTAAAGGAGATTTTTTACAGTTTTTTAATCATGATTGTTTTTAATTCTTGCTGTGAAGAAAAGAAGAAAAGTTTTAATGATAGTATTTCTGATGAAAAATTTTCAGATAGTTTAAATGTTGGTGAAAAAGTAATAACAAAAGTTGAGATTCAAAATTTCCAACATGGAAATAACGGGAATAATTTTGTAAAAATCAATTTTTATACATTAAAGAAAATCTGGGTAGAATCAAAAGATGGCTATTTTCATTATTGGAAAAAAACAAATAATTTTTATTTTGATAAAGATGGTATCACAGGAATTGATGTTGAAATATTGGATTTCAATAACGATGGTTATAAAGATTTTACATACCAAAGTGGGATTGCAGGAAGAGGCGGAAATCTTATCAGAAAATTATTTGTTTATAATCCTGGAAGCAAAAGATTTATTTATATTAAAAATTCAGACAATTATCCGAATCTGAGCTATAATTCAAAGTTGAGATGCATCAGTTCTTTCATTCTGACAGGTTCTGTCACAACAAGCTTTCTTAAAATTAAGGGAGATTCTTTAGATGAATTTGCAAAAATAAATGTGTCAGACAAAATTGTAGTCGAAGAAAAAGATTCGTCCGGAAAATTCAGAATTATTCAGGAAGAAAAAATAGATGCCGAGGAAGATATTTACAGAGCATTTACAAACTACAAACCCTTAGAAAATTAAATCGTGAATAGAACCTTTGCAGAACAGGTTGTTCATTTTAATCTGAATTTAAAATACAATGGAAGGCTTCCCAAAGATTTCCATGTCCTGAACCCCTACCTCGACAATCCGGAAACATTGGACGTAATGCAGCAGTTTTATCTTAAATACTACAATGACTCGAACCGCCGGAAATTTCTGTTGGGAATCAATCCGAGCCGTCACGGAGCGGGTGTTACCGGGGTCCCGTTTACCGATACGAAACGGTTGCAGCATGTTTGCGGTATTACAATGCATTCAGCTTATACCCATGAAGTTTCGTCGGTATTCGTCTATGATATGATCGCTGAATATGGCGGGGCAGAAGCGTTTTACAAAGACGTTTATATCAATTCACCGTTTCCGTTGGCCATTGTCAGGAAATCAAAAGGCAGTTGGATCAACGCCAATTATTACGATGATAAAGCATTGTTCAGCGATGTTAAGGATTTCATGATCGATTCTTTAAAAAAGCACCTCAGCCTGAATCTCGACGCTTCGGAAGTCTTTATCATGGGAAAAAAGAATGCGGATTTCCTGGCAAAGATCAATCAGGAAGCCCATTTATTCGGGAAAATGACGGTCCTTGAACATCCTCGGTACATACAGCAATACAAATCAAAAGAAAAGCAGCTGTATATCGATAAATATATTTTATCCTTGAAAAATAAAAATCCCCTGCTATAAGGGGATTTCTTCTCATTTATGCATTTAGAATCTTCACGATCTTCTGCAGTGTTAAAGTTTTTATGGTGATTAGTTTTTATATTGTTTGATACCAATTATTTCTGAACAACGGTATACAGTTTAAATGATATTTTCCGTTTGAAGCTGATCTTTCCAATGTTCAGTCACCCATAATCATTTAAATCTTGCTTCATCGACAGACCAAAGTAACAGCAATTATAAATTTTATGGTAGCGTAGAAAGTACCAAATTGATGATTCCGTATTTATACGGTATTGTAGAAAAATATTGCTTATTGAAGGAGATCTTCCAAAACGGGTTCCGTTGGTAAAGGACAGAAATACAATGGTTTTGGTCATATTGAAATAGAACTTTGCTTTTCGCCGAACTTTCCTATTTTTGTAGAAATCCAATTTAAGTTAAAAATGAACGAATTTGTAGCATCAGAACTGAAAAACAGTATTGCCGAAATTACTTTCGGAACACCGAAAAGCAATTCTCTTCCGGGGGCCATCCTTGAAAAACTGGCGCAGACCATCCTTGATGAAGGTGCAAAAGATGAGGTAAAAGCAATACTTGTTAAGAGCGAAGGGGAAAAAGCGTTCTGTGCCGGGGCCAGTTTCGACGAATTGCTGGAAATTGAAGAACTGGAAAAATCGACAAAGTTTTTCGGCGGTTTTGCAAAAGTCCTGAATGCGATGAGGAACTGTGGTAAAATTGTAGTCGTAAGGGTACAGGGAAAAACTACAGGCGGTGGGGTAGGAATTGCCTGCGGTGCCGATTATTGTTTTGCGGTAAAAGATGCAGCCCTGGCTCTGACGGAAATTAATTTAGGAATCGGTCCTTTTGTAATCGGACCTTACGTTGAAAGGAAAATAGGGAAGTCACAATTCTCGGCCATGGCGATCGACGCAGATTTCAGATCGGCAGAGTGGGCGGAACAGCATAATATTTACCATTCGGTTTCCGAGAACATCGCAGAAATGGATGCCAAACTGGAGACGTTTCTGCAGACCTTGGCGTCAAGAAGCAGTGATGCCTTAGCTTTGATTAAAAAAGTATCCTGGGAAGGCACGGATCATTTCAACGAACTGATGCCGGCAAGAATCCACATGAGTGCGAGCCTGATCCTCGAAGATTCTGCGAAAAAAAGCATCGGAGCCATTAAAGAAAGGTTGAGATCGAAATAATCTTAATAATTCTATAAATGAAGACCGTCGGATTTTCCGGCGGTCTTTTATTTGATGCTATATAATTTTAAAATTGACAAGCAAAGCGAGTTGATCACTCACCATTCACCATTTTTTTCTGTAAAAAATTTTGCATATTCAAAAAAAATTATAACTTTGTAATTCAAAGTTCTTTTTATGGAATCAAAAAACTATCACGAAGACTTATCACACATCCGTTCCATGATGGAGCGTTCTTCCCGGTTTATTTCCTTGAGCGGGTTATCCGGAGTTGTTGCAGGATTGGCTGCTATTATAGGCGCTGTGTATGTGTATTTTGTTTTTCAGAGAGAAGGGATCGACTATTTTGATGGGAAAAGAAATATTTTTGGGCCTTCCCTGGTAAAAAAACTGGTGTTGATAGGAACCGTGATTTTGGTTGTGGCGGTGTTTAGCGGTTATATTCTTACCGCTAATAAAAGCAGAAAGAAGGGACTGAAGATCTGGGATGCCACTACTAAGCGGCTTTTGATTACCTTTGCAGTTCCTTTGGTAACGGGAGGTTTCTTCTGCTTAGGATTGCTCTATCATCATCTTTTTGTATTCGTAGCTCCGGCAACGTTGATTTTTTATGGTTTGGCACTAGTCAGTGCGGAACGATATACGCTGACGGATGTAAAATATTTAGGATACTGCCAGATTATGTTGGGCCTGATTTCCTTATTCTTTTTGGGTTGGGGATTGCTTTTCTGGACAATAGGGTTTGGAGCCCTGCATATTGTGTACGGATTGATTATGCATAAAAAGTATAAATAGAGTGGAAAGGGTGGCAAAATATTTCCTCATAGGAATAACAATCATTGGAGGAGGTTTACTAACTGCTGCGATAATCTTTGCCGTTTCTTTTGCTAAAGCTTTCGGATTGTTTGATAAAAATTATTCGGTTCAAGAGCTGCATGAAGAATATCTATACAAGGAAAAAGAAATTGATGATTTAATTAAATATTATTATAGCATCAAACCTGATAAAAGGGTAGAAATTGAATTTGAAAATGATGAAATCCTGAGAAGATTGGTAGTACAATCTGAAAGAGATTCTTTGAAATATTACCAGCAATGGGATGTTAAGATTAATGGGATACAAAAAACGGATGTTGGGAAAGAACTGGGATGGAACGAGGATGATTTCAAGTCGTTAAAAGAAAAATTGGATGAAGCCAATTGTATTTCAATTGCGGATGGCGAACCCGTGAAGGTTGGTTTCAAAAGAAGTGGTTTGGGGAAGTATTTCTTCAATATTTTTTATAAAAAAGAAACGGACAGAAGCTTATTTAATGACGGTTGCCAGTACATTCTTATAAATAACAAGTTAGCCTTGGAATACGGTGGAGGTGCAATAGGGCCACAATGTTTTCCTAAACAAAAGAATTAAAATGATAAAAATAAATCAACTCAACAAAGAATTCGAAAGCCGTGTAAGATTGGGCATTATGTCCGTTCTTATGGTAAACGACTGGGTTGATTTTTCTGAAATGAAAGCCTTACTGGAAATTACGGACGGTAACCTGGCGAGCCACAGCAACGCATTGGAAAAATCCGGCTATATTGAAGTTAAAAAAGAATTCGTCGGAAAAAAACCGAAAACCTCTTACCGGGTGACCCAAAGCGGGAGAGAAGCTTTCACAGAACACATCAATGCGCTGGAAAAATTGCTGGGGAAATAAACTATATATTTTTTATATTTTAACTTTGAAACACAAAGTACTTTTAATAATTTAATTTTAAAACTATGATTTTAGACAAACAGAAAACAGCCATTATTTTTGCCGTACCGGCATTGCTGATCATTACCGCTTTTTTCGGGAACTTATTCGTGGAAGGGTGGAACTGGTCGCCGTTTGATTTCATCATTGCAGGAGTCCTGCTCTTGGGGACCGCTTTTTTTATCAATATGGTCATCAGATCAAAGAAGGCACTTCGTTCCAAATTTATTATCTGCTTCGTTATTCTTTTAGTATTAGCGCTGGTATGGATCGAATTGGCCGTTGGAATTTTCGGAACCCCTTTCGCGGGAAGCTAAAGAAAAGATATGGACCGGAAAACATTTTTAAAAAGACTTTTCCAGATTTCAGCGGTTGCCGCGTTTCCAATGCTGTATTCCTGGCAGGTAGAACCGTTTTGGCTTGAATTTGTTGAAAGAAAACTGCCCGTCAAGAATTTACCTGAAGAGCTCGAAGGAAAAATCCTTATGCAGATTTCAGACCTGCACGTCGGAACCCGCTTCGACTGGAATTTCTTGATCGATTCTTTTGAAAAAGCCAGAAAGTACAAACCTGATTTTGTGGTGTACACCGGCGACTTTGTCAACCATGGAAGCCCAAAAGAGCGTGAAGACCTTACAAAAGTTATGAGTCATGCCGTGCTGGGAAGTCTGGGCACATTCGGGATTCTCGGAAACCATGATTACGGAATCGATTGGCTGGAAACAGAAGTGGCGGATCAGATCTGTAAAATTGCGGAACATGCGGGGATTACTATGCTGAGGAATACGCAGCAGGAAAGTCACGGATTGAACTTTATCGGCTTCGAAGACCTTTGGTCAAAGAATTTTACACCTAAAGAGGTAATGAGAAATTATGATCCGTCAAAAGCCAATATTGTACTCTGTCACAATCCCGATGGATGTGATAAACCTGTCTGGAACGGTTACCAAGGGTGGATCCTGAGCGGACATACCCACGGCGGGCAGTGCAGGATTCCGGGAATAGTTACGCCACTTCT
This sequence comes from Chryseobacterium sp., assembly GCA_048594965.1. Lineage (GTDB taxonomy): Bacteria > Bacteroidota > Bacteroidia > Flavobacteriales > Weeksellaceae > Chryseobacterium. Next base: position 13,865 of record JBMDXW010000111.1, on the reverse strand, counting down.
ACCTGTGAAGAACCGCAGATATACTTCCGGCGAAATTGATCTTGAAGACGGACGAATGTTGTATATCAACCGTGCTCTGGGACACTCTTTTCAGGTTCGCTTTATGGTGCGTCCGGAAATTACAGTATTCAAACTTAAACGTGATGAAAGAGTTTAAATATAACAGAATTGCATTAATCTATTTCTGTGCAAGCTGGCTGATCGGTGCATTGATTATACTATTAACGGTACTAAAAACAGACGATGATACCGTGATAATATTAATCTTTTTATCTGGAATTAATTTGGTCACCAATGTATTTTCAGTGCTGTTGCTTTTTGCATTGATCTTCATTTTTCCTGAAAACAGAACCGAATTCAGAAATTCCATGATATTGCTGCTATTCAATTTTCCGGTTCTCTTTTTCCTTTTTTTGATCCTATCCTTAACTTAGACCTTATAAACTATGAAAAAACTACGCGTCCGCTTTCTGCTTTTCGTTTACGATAAAACCCAGAAACTCTACCGGAAATATTTTAAGAAAAAGAAAAGGCAGTGGCAGTTTACGGAAAAACAGCGGCTGGAATTTCAGGAAGATTCCCTGGGCCGGAAACTCGGCGAATTTTATGAGAAACATGGCTTCAGCATGATCCCGAAAATGGAAAATCATGATGTCCATCATCTGATCACCGGCTGCGGAACCCATTTTGAGGATGAAATTGCTATGCAGTTTCTCCTGTTGGGGAACGGAAAGCTCAATGCCCACCTTTTGGCGGCCATCGTGTTGGGAAGCCTCATTTTACCGGAATATTTCAGGATCTACATCAGGGCATACCGGAAAGGAAAAAGTATGCGGCCTTTTCATCATTGGGATTTCGAAGCGTTGCTCTGGCAGAATTTCAACCATTTGAAAGATTTTATCCAACAGAAAAATACCACTGTTTTACATTAAATTATGGGAAGTATCATATTCAGTACGGAAGGAAAGACCGCGTTTTATCTTTCGTTCACTTTGGGAACGTTCCTCCTGATAAGCTATCTCCTCATAAGGAGTGAATGGCTGTTAACGATCGGATTCTATTATGTTCTGGCAGCCGCCGTCATTAATGTCATCGTATTCTTTTATGAGCTCACATTTTTCGTATCGAATATTACCGACAATAAACCGCACGGAAATGCTGCCGTCCTCATGCTGCTGAACATCCCGATCAGTATCATTTATTTCCTGGCAGTCATCAACTGTTGCAACTTTTAATTTTAAAAATAAGCGATCATGAAAACACATCATTATATATTTCTTACCACTATTCTTTTCGTCATCCTCTTTTACGACCAGGGTGTCGGGCTAAACCTCGGAATCATCGGGTTGATCTACGCGGTTCTCACTTTTTTCAGAACTCCGCAAAAGAACAGAACTCAAACCTTTGTTTTTCTTTTTATAACAAGCATTCTTTCCAGTTGTGCGTTTGCGTGGTATGGTGATTTCCCTTCGTTTCTGGCTGTGATAAGCTCATTAATTTTGTTGGGCTACCGGTCAAAAAACCGGCGAATGAAGATCCTTTTGCTGATTCCCGTCATCGTTACTAACTGTTTTACATTTTTGTGCAGGTTCTTCAGCTTTGATCAATGGCTCCCCAAGAAAAAAATAACAGGATTTTGGCAGAAGGTTTTTGCTTTGATCATTGTTCCGCTGCTGTTGATTTCAGTTTTCTTCGGGATTTACACTGCCGGAAGTGATCATTTTGCCGGTCTTTTCGCAAATCTGGAATTTGATCTTAATTTCTGGCAGCTTATTGCAATTACCGCTCTCGGTTTTTTCATTGCATTCACCTACTGGAATCATACGGTCGAAAGATTAATTTATAAAACGAATTCCACTTTAAGTAATGATTTCACTGAAAAAGATCAGGTGATGAAACCTACTTATTCTTTTTTTGACCTTGATACGGAGAGAATGAGCGGCGTAATCTCATTGCTGTCCCTGAATATTTTGCTGATCTTTTTTGTTATCACGTACAATTACGAACAGTTTTATGAATCTGTAAAAACTCCCGTTCAGCTTTCGGAGGAAACCCATGAAAGGGTAAATGTCGTGATCATCTCGATTATGATGTCGATCCTGGTTATTATGTTTTACTTTAAATCAAGCTTTAATTTTGATCCTAAGGCACGACTAATGAAAGTTTTAGCAAAAATCTGGCTTCTGCTGAATGTCATACTGGTAATCTCAGCCATGGTGAAAAACCGGGAATATATTACCACTTACGGTTTCACGTATAAAAGGCTGGGTGTTTATGCATTTCTGATCCTGGCACTGATCGGATTGTTAATGACTTTGATTAAAATTCAAAAACAAAAAAGGAACGCTTTTCTCTTCAATACAATGGCCTGGTTTATTTATGGCACTATCCTCGTCTGCAGTTACATTAATTGGGGAGGGATTATTACTTCTCAAAATATAAAGCGTCAAGATTTTGTCCTGAATTACTATGAAACCACCATCAATTTTAATGACAGGCAATTGTTGGAATATGCCACAAAAACTCATAATGAAAATCTCAGAAAGTCGATTCTCAACAAAGCCCAAATGTACAGAAATGAAAGCCTGCTGTCCAGAGTCCTGTATTATCAGAACATCAGGTAAAGGGAGAAATTAATTGGATAGCAGATGAATCTATTTATTTCTAATTTTATTTTAAGGTGATAACAGGCTTAATGGAATAATTTTGGCATCATCAATTACCTATTATTCAGAATACAATTAAAGAAATTATCATGAAAAAAATCCTTTTGCTCATTCCCCTAATTGTTATATCATGTAAAAAAGAAACGAAAACCTCCGACACACAAAATACCGATTCGCTGGTTTCCGTAGAACAGCCTGTACAAAAAGAAAATAATGATTCGGCAGCATTAAGAATGAAAGATTCTATCATCAATAACGCTCCGAAAACAAAAGAAGTTCTCCGCACAGGAGTGATGAGGGAGGTAAAGGACGGACAGATTGTCAGGACCGTTGATGGTGAGCACCTTCCGATCACATTGGGCGAGGAATTTACCAAAGATAATCAGGAGCTCATACTCAAAATTACCGATTTCGCAAATCCTGAAATAAAAGCGAAAATATCAACGAAAGAAAAAGATTTTAACATCCGGTTCAACCAGATCAAACTGCCAAACGGCGACTACGACGGGCCATTCGGGAGAGATCTGACCTATGCGCTTAAAGATAAAGGGGAAGTCTGGCTGATCATCGGAAAAAGCAATATGGCTTCAGGAAATACCAAAGGCAGCTTTACCGTAAGCATAGAATAATTTTTTAATAATTGGTATAGTTTCTGCTTGCAAAACTTTAAAATTTATCATTATGAAAAATATATTTTTGACAGCGGCAGTAGCTTCAGTAGCTTTGGTAAGCTGCGGCACCGTGCAGTCGTTGGTTCAGAATACATTTCCTTATACCGCAAATGTTTTGATTTCAACCGGCGTTCCTGCAGATAAAGAAGTTTCTTCTACCGCCACAGCATCAAACGTGCAAACCTGGTTCGGAGGTAATAATAACGCGAAGATAAAAGATGTCAGAATTTCCGAAGCCAAAGTTTCCGTAGTCTCTCCTTCAGGTGGAAATTTAAGTGCTTTTAAATCGATAAAAGTATATATTTCGTCCAGCGGAACCGGGGAACGGCTGGTGGCTTCCAGATCTAATCTTTCTACAGATGCTTCAAGCCTGACCCTTGACCTTGAAAATTCAGGTTTCCTGGATGCGGTCGTAAAAAGTACGGGGCTTACCGTAAGAACCGTTTACGAATTGAAGAACCAGACCAGTTCGGACATGAACCTCAGAATTTCACTTAATTTCAGCAGCATTCCTGCGAATTAGTTTTTTTATAAAAGTTTATTTGAAAAAACGTCTTTCAGCGATGAAAGACGTTTTTATTATGATCGGTAATGCTTATTTAAAATCAACCAGCTCCACATCGAAGATCAGTGTTGATCCCGGAGGAATGATATTGCCGGCTCCATTGTCTCCGTACGCAAGGTCAGCAGGCAGGTAAAATCTGTATTTGGCTCCTTTGCTCATCAGCTGGATGCCTTCCGTCCACCCTTTAATCACGCCTGAAAGACTAAGCTCGGCAGGTTTTCCTCCATTTTTTTCGGTGGAGTCGAAAACAGTTCCGTCCATCAGTTTTCCGGCATAAATTACAGTTACCGTGCTTGTCGCGGTAGGTTTTGCTTTTCCGTCACCTTCTTTCAGTACTTCATACTGCAGGCCGCTTGCTGTGGTTTTTATATTTTTGTTGAGCTTATTTTTCGCAAGAAATTCATTGCCTTTCTTTTTGTTTTCTTCAGCTTTGGCTTTTTCTACAGCCATTCTTTTTTCGTTCTGCTTCTGCATGAATCCCTGCATAAAATTGCTCATTTCTTCTTTAGGAAATAATTTCTGCTTGTCACCGAATTCATCTTTCATGGCCTGGGCAAGCAAATCGGGATCTACGGCAAAGCCTTGTCTTTTCATGTTCTGTGCAATGTCCAGACCGATGTAATAGGACGCTTTCTGATCTTCAGTATAGGTCTTCTGCGCATACGTAAAGCTGATTCCTGTCAGAATAAGCAAAGTAATGAATGTTTTTTTCATTTTTTTGTTAAATTAAAAATTCGGTGCAAATTTAAGATTTTATTACAGAATCCATCACAATGGTTACAGGTCCGTCATTTATTAATGAAACTTTCATATCGGCTCCGAAGATTCCGCTTTCGGTTTTTAATCCGGATTTTGAAATTTCCTGTTTAAAATAATCAAACAGCGGAATGGCTTGATCCGGTTTTGCAGCTCTAATGAAAGACGGGCGGTTTCCTTTTTTGTAATCCGCAATTAATGTAAACTGGCTGATGCACAGGATTTCGCCCCTGATGTCCTGTACCGAAAGATTGAGTTTTCCGTTTTCATCCCCGAAAATTCTTAAATTTAAAATTTTCTGTACCAGCCAATCGGCATCGGTCTCAGTATCATTTTCATCAATTCCAATCAGAAGCATAAGGCCTTTTCCGATTTCTCCGACAGTTTTTCCGTTTACTTTTACGTGGGATTCCGAAACTCTTTGGATGACGACTTTCATTTAGTAATAAATATTTAAATCTTTTGTTGATGGGTTATAGCTATAAGGATATGTTTTTGGTGGGATATTAGCAACAGCAGTTGGGTCTCCTGTTAATAGAATCCAAGTGGCATTATCTTTGGGACAAATAATACTTATATTATTCTTTACTTCTAACGTTGTATTACTGTCCGGGCAGATATGAGGAGCATTTCGGTCATAAACTTGAAATTGGCTATCATTCTTTCTAACTACTATTAAACCTCTCGTACCTGTTCCTCCTTCTTGATTTAAATATATCCAACCTCCTGTTTGATTTAAATTAAAGTATGCAGGTAGATTTAGGTTGATTGTAACATTTACGGGAGCATTTGGAAAACAGCTCACTGTATCATGTGTATTACAAGAGTTTACAGTTAAAATACTGACAATCAATAATGTTATTATAGATAATATTGAAAAAGTTTTTTTCATTTCAATTTAAATTTTTATATATTTGTAAAAATTAAACGATTACAACTCGAAAACATTGTCCGGCAAATGTCGGATTATTTTTTTATACTAAAACTAAATTTTGAAAATTATGGCAAGCTATGTTACAAAGGAGGGATTAGACAAAATGAAAGCTGAGCTGGAGCAGTTGGAAACGGTAGAAAGACCAAAGATCACCCAGCAGATTGCAGAGGCCAGAGACAAGGGAGATTTGTCTGAAAATGCTGAATACGATGCCGCCAAAGAAGCGCAGGGAATGCTGGAAATGAGAATTTCCAAGCTGAAGGATGCCATTGCAACATCAAAAATTATTGATGAAAGCCAGCTCGATACCTCAAAAGTATCGATTCTTACGACCGTAAAGCTGAAAAATAATGCGACAAAGCAGGAGCAGGTCTTTACACTGGTTCCTGATAACGAAAGTGACCTTAAAGCCGGAAAAATCTCCGTAAATACGCCGATCGCCAAAGGCCTTCTGGGAAAAGCGGTAGGTGAAACCGCTGATATCACACTTCCTAATGGCAATAAACTGTCTTTCGAAGTATTGGATATTAGTCTGTAATAACCGATTTCCAAATTAAATACTAGAAAATGAGCACCATATTTACAAAGATCATCAAAGGCGAAATTCCTGCGTATATCATTGCTGAAGATGAGAATTTTATTGCTTTTCTGGATGCAATGCCGCTGGTAAAGGGCCATACGCTGATCGTTCCCAAAAGGGAAGTAGATCTTATCTTTGATCTGGAAAGCGAAGAATATAAAAACCTATGGGGATTTGCTCAGGAAGTGGCAAAAAAAATTAAAAAGGCCATCCCCTGCGTAAGAGTTGGGGTTGCCGTAGTAGGTCTGGAGGTGCCTCATGCCCATATTCATTTAATTCCTTTACAGAAAATAGAAGATATGAATTTCAGAAACGAGCGATTACAGCTTTCAAATGAAGAATATACTGAAATTCAGAACTCAATTATTAATGCTTAACATCTGATAAACTCGTAAATTTTACGGGTTTATTAATCTATACTTATATCTGATATAAAAATGAATTCAAACCAATGTTCTTTCTGCGGAAGAAAGAGAAATGAAGTGCAGATGCTGATTTCCGGTCAGAATGGTTTTATTTGTGAAAACTGTATCGAGCAGGCTCATGCTATCGTAAAAGACAGCTCTGCCAAAACGGGATTTTCACCTGCCGAAAATATGGAAGAACTGAAGAAGCCGAAAGAGATCAAGGAATTTCTGGATCAATATGTTATCGGACAGGATCAGGCAAAAAAACAATTGTCTATCGCGGTGTACAATCATTACAAAAGGCTACTCCATGCCCAGAACGAAAACCGTGAAGTGGAGCTGGAAAAATCGAATATTATCATGATCGGCGAAACCGGAACCGGAAAGACACTACTCGCGAAAACCATTGCGCGCGAACTCAATGTTCCTTTCTGTATCGTAGATGCCACTATTTTAACGGAGGCCGGATATGTGGGAGAAGATGTTGAAAGTATTCTTTCAAGGCTGCTGATGGTCGCTGATTACGATGTGGAAAAAGCTGAAAGAGGAATTGTTTTTATCGATGAAATAGATAAAATCGCCAGAAAATCAGATAATCCAAGTATCACAAGAGATGTCTCCGGGGAAGGAGTTCAGCAGGGTTTACTGAAGCTGCTTGAAGGAAGTATTGTAAATGTGCCGCCGCAGGGAGGGAGAAAGCATCCTGACCAGAAGTACATTCAGGTAAATACGCAGAATATTCTTTTCATTGCCGGAGGAGCTTTCGACGGAATCAAAGAAATCATTGAAAGGAGAATGAACAAGCAGGCAATCGGTTTCAGTGCGGAGAAAATCAATAAGACCGATGAAGACGAATATATTTTAACGAATATTAATGCGATTGACCTTCGCTCATTCGGTTTGATTCCTGAGCTTCTGGGGCGATTCCCGATCATCACTTATCTTGATAAGCTTACCAAAGAAACGATGATCAGAATTATGAAAGAACCTAAAAACTCTATTGTAAACCAATTCATCGAGCTGTTTAAAATGGATGGGACGAACCTTGTTTTCACAGACGGAGCCATTGAAAAGATTGTGGAAGAGACGATGGAAAAGGGTTTGGGAGCAAGAGGCCTAAGAGGAACTACGGAAAAAGTTCTTGAAGATTATATGTTTTCCATCGGTGAAGAAAAGGAAATTACATTAACTGAGGATAACATTTTTGTTAATAAATAAAATATTTTTGTTTTTTAATGAAAAAAATATAACTTTGCAATTGAAATATTGTATAACACACAAATAATACATACAATGAGAAAAAATTTATTTGCTATTGGCTTAATAGCAGCTATTTATTCTGTTCAGGCGCAGAATATATTAGTACACTTAGATGACTCTGCTGTCACTTATGTTAGCGAGGGTACCTTATTATATTCCGGCGGTGGGTTTCAGACAAAAGGCTCCGGAATGATGGATGTCCACGGAAATGTAATGATTGAAGGCGCATCCGGCGATGGTTTTAAAACAATTACCACAGGAGGCGCTGATAAAACGAATGGTGGAAACTTTGTTTTAAGACTTAATGATCCTACTCCTGCGAATTTCTTAACATCAACTTATGGACAGCTTTACATCAGTGGCTTAGGACAAAATGAGATGACTGGTATCGTGAGTAAGGAATATAGAGCAGGTAGGCATGGGGACGGGAATAGTTATTTTCAGCAAATTGCAATGCCGTTTTATGATAAATTCATCAATAGTTTATCAACCGAGTTTAACAAAACTTTTAATAATAGTAGATATGTTAATCCTGTATTAATATGGAATAATACTAATGCTGTTTCTCATCACTATGCAGCTCTGTCTACTGATAAAACAACTGATCCTACAGGATACTATATGTTGAAATCCAGGAATGGTGACCTTGATTCCAGTACCCCACCAAGCTCACTTGCTACAATTGCACCCACTGTTACGGGATCTGTCTTCACTATAAATGGTAGGCCTTATGCCGAACTTAGTGGCCCAATTACATTGCAAAACGGAGGAAATGTTAATTTCGGGACTGGTGGTAATAATCAGAATATTTACCATGAAAAGTATAATACCTATCTAAATGATAGTTTTGAGATTACTGCTAGTGCGTGGTCAGGAACATTTGGTAAGAATTTTTATCAATTTGGTAATCCATTTTTTACGAATCTTGATTTGTCAGGTATCGGTTACGTAGAAACGGGTAGTCCAGGTATAAGTGATGGAAATGAAGTAGATAATATCTGGGGAATAGAATATGATCCTGGGATTATTGTTACGCTTTCAACAGGTGAAACTTATTCAACAAACTATAAAGTACAGACTTTTGTAAACGGAGTACCTGCCGGAGATACAGGACTTATTATAAAGCCTATGCAGACCTTCAAGATCAAACTTAGAGATAATACTGGAAAAACATTAAATTTCAATACTTTACGAAGATTTAGTGGAAATGTTAGAACTGCAGGAACAGATTATAGTGTAACAGCAGCAAGAACAAACCCAACTGGAAGTGTCAAGCAACTAGGAGTTATTGGTCTTGATGCCAGTGGAAAAGAAATCACAAGGACATATTATCTAGTTTCTCCAACATCAACTACCGGACATCAGACATCAGCTGCAAATTCAGCGCAGGCTTCTGCCGGGGCAAGCATAATAGGTACATTCGAAGAAGCTGTAAACGGTGGATATGATAATAATTATTTAAATTATTGGTTATACATTAATGAAGCTAATGAGAATAATTTTCTGGGCAAAAATGTGAAACTAATGAATTACAATACAAATCTTGTAAAGTCTTACAAATTTGAAATTAAGGAAAATACAACACTAATCCCAAATGGGACACATGCATTATCATCGGGAATAGGATTTTATTATAAAGCACCGAACGGGACGGTGCAACAAGCCAAGCAGGGAGATGTGATTTCTGTAATAGGTGATGAATATGATCTTTACTATGGGGAACCAAGTAATATTGTGCTTGCAACAGCAGAAGATACTAAGGCTTCTGTAAGAACATTGGTAGTTTACAATCCGGCAATTGATAACTACATAGTCAGATTTGATCCAAATTGGAAGAAAGCTGATATTGAAGTTTATGATATGAGTGGCAAACTTGTTATCAATAAGAAAGCAGTAGATACATCACAAGACTTTGTAATCGAATTAGATAAAAAAATAAAGAATGCTTATGTTGTAAAAGTTGTTTCAGATAAAGGAGAAGTAGTTAATACAAAAATATTAAAATAAACACACATGAAATTTATTAAAAAGTTAGTTCCCAGCCTTTTTCTGTTTGGATATATATTGGTTTGTGCAGGGCCCACCAAGCCCAATAATCCCGGAGGTAATGGAAATGGAGGGAATGGTACAGGAGCGCCATCTTCGCCCATTGACATGTATGTCTATGTACTAGCTATTGTAGCAATTATGCTTATAATATTCTTCAGTAGAAAATACACGCCTAAGAAAATATAATTTTTATTAAAATAATATTAAACTTTCTGATTAGTCGGAGAGTTTTTTTATTTTTACCTTATGAAAAAGATTTTTACACTAATGGCTGTAATAGCCGCATTTTCATTGCACGCACAGTTTACCGTTACCATTCAGGCTCCTGCTGATTTTAAAGATCAGGATGCAATTCTTTATACCTTGAATGGTTCCAAAGATATAATCTTTTCAAAAGAACAGAGTAAGAATAATACCTGGACCTTTAAATATCCGAAAAACTATATGGGTATGATGAAAGTCTATTTCCCTGCGTCAAACAATACTTTTAATTTTATTTCCGAAAATAAAAACGTCAGTGTAAAACTTGAAACTCAGACTAATAAAATTAAGGATATCGTTTATCTTGACGAAGCCAATGATCTTATGAGTAAATTTCAGGAAGGCTCTCAGAAAAAAGAGCTCATCCTGCCTGCGCTTGCCCAGATAAAAGAATATTATAAAGACAATACGGATTTTGGCAAAGCACTTAAAACGGAAATTAACAGACTGAGTGGCAGTTCTGAAGGGATCGATCAGGCGAAACATCCTTTCATCTATTATTACAATACCAATTACAATAAATTTCTTTCTAACGATACTTCGAAAAAAGTCAGTCAGGATGATATAATCAATTTTATTGATAAGTCTAATGATATGCTTGAGACATCATCTTTATTAAGGCCGGTTCTTGTCTCTTATCTCAATTCCGGAGGGAATACCAATGTAAGCACTTCGGTAGATAAACTTCTTGACCGTCTAAAAGTGGAAACGCCAAGAGGGCAGACTGTTCTGTCTGAACTGATCGATATTTTTGATGTATACGACATGCAGGATTTTAAAGATAAATATCTCGGCCTGGCTAAAAATCTTAAGTGTACTATTACAGATCGCCTGGCATCTACGCTCAAATCGAATGCCAATGTTGAAACGGGAGCTGTTTTTCCAAATTACAAATTCCAGTCTCCTGTAAATACCACTGCCAAAAACCTTCATGACATCAAAGCAGATAAAAAAATAATCGTATTCTGGTCATCTACATGCTCACACTGCGAGAGTGAGCTTCCGCAGCTTTTGGCAAAATATAATGATCTGAAGGCACAAAACGTTCAGGTGGTTGGCCTGTCATTGGATGTTGATAAGGATTCTTACAGCAAAAAGATCAGTGCATTTCCATGGGTGAATGATAGTGAATTAAGAGGATGGAACAGCAGCTATGCGGATACCTATAATGTTCATGCGACACCGACTTATTTTATTTTGGATGCTAACAATAAGATTATCAGTAAACCAGAGCATGTAGGAGATGTTTTGGATTATTTTAAGTTAAAATAATTTTGGTTAGTTGTAAATATTTTCTATATTTGCACCACCAAAACGGCGAGGTAGCTCAGTTGGTTAGAGCGCAGGATTCATAACCCTGAGGTCACGGGTTCCATTCCCGTCTTCGCTACAAAAAAGTCTGTAAGAATTTTCTTACAGACTTTTTTTCTTTTATAAAGTTTTCAAATTTTTTATCTATATTTAAAGATAACAAATGATATAAAAATTTTGATTTATGAATTACCAATCGTATAAAGAAAAGCATCTGATGTTGTTTACAAACCTTTTAAGGAATTTTCCCGATGAGAGATAGAAATTTATCGAGTGATCTTAAGAACTATATGCACATAAGAAGAACTCATAGATTTAATTCATAAGCTTAAACACAAAAATTTCTTTAAACATGTCAGTTCCTTTTTCTCCAGACTCTTTCCTGTTAATGGCTATTACATGCGATTTCCGATATTTTTTGTTAACCCAACAATATCTTATATATTAAGAAAATATCAGTATGATTTCTGATAATTATATACATTTAAAACATACTTAAAGCCAAGAATTTGCATATTTGACTGAATAAAGATGTGATGAAAAAAACATAAGGCGTTTAATTGCCTAAATCCTAATCCTAAAAATGATGAAAGAAGAAAAAAATATAGATTACCACCAATTTTGTGAACAGTGGACAAAAGAACTCATAGAAAGCCCTGCTGTTCAAGAATACTGCAAGATGTATCAAAGATCTTCTGTGGAAAATTTCTGCAAAGCTTACGCTAATATAAAAGCACACGGTTTGAAATGGGGAGAAATGTACCAAAGATTAAATGAGCAAAAACAAAACGAATGGATTGATGCTGCATTCGTACATCTGTCCATTATACAGCAAAAAAAACTTTTCGATATCCAGTGCCGTTGGCGGGCGGAACAACTGGAAATAAAAGAAATAGAAACCACTTTTGACTTTAGAGTATGGGAAGAAGATATACTCAATTGTTCTTTTATACCTCAAATTACCGAGCAGGAGGTAGATTGGTATTGTCAATACCTCTCACAAAGCAATGTAGAGCCTGAAGAAGACTGGTTGCAAGATTGGCAGGATTATCATGAAATAAAAGAAGCTTATGCTGGCAATAACGAAAATATGAATTTTCCCGAATGGTATGATTATCATAATGGAAAAACCGGTAATGGAATATTGCTTATCCTTCCTGATATCCGGGGCGAAAAAGAGAAATTTTATCGGGATTTAAGTATTGAGGATTCTCGAAAGCATACCTCTCCTGTTTCTTATGTAAAAGATCAGGAATTAGAGAAGCCCTATATGAATATTTTTGATTCGAACTTGCATATAGCTTTAGCACAACTCATAGAAGATAAGAAAACCGGTAAACTCATAATAGAATATCTAAAAGGAACAGAACATCATCGTACATTTGAAAATGAAAAGGCTGATGAAAATCTGGAATATCTATCTTGAATAAAAGACCAACTGGTTCCTATAGAAGCCCATAACGACTATCGCATAGCCCTGAGCAGAGCAGTAGCAACCTTTAAGTTGACAAAGACCATAGAGCATTTGCCAATGGCTTATCAAAAATATAAGGCGACTCATCAACTAGGAATTTCACTAAGCACAGAAAAAGAAAAAGAGCAATTCAAGATGTATATGGAAATAAGTGAAATGTGGAAAGAAGCAATTCTGAGAGGAAGAGAACTTAACGGAGAGCCAAAGGATTTTAATTTTTGAACAGATGTGGGGATCAAAATCAGAGGATTTAATGGATCGTAGATTTTTACATCTTATTATTTATCCGATATAAAAAAGATTAAGCAATTCGAAAAGAGTTGTTTTGAATCCTAATATTTCTTTTCCAAAATTCTTTGAATCCAAAACTGATTTTTTTTATAAATAGTTTTTAAATTTTAGGGATAGTTTATTTTTTGAGATATCTTATATTTTTTATTGGATATAATCTTAATGATCAGCTTTGATATCCTAGGAGTTTTCTCATTTGGTAGAAGAATCTTTCAATGAGTCTGAGGTCCTGGGTTACAATTTCGGCATTACCTTTTAGTTCTTTATCGAAAGTTAGGGTTTTGTTGTAGGAGGTTTTCAGACCTTTTGGGAGGGCGACGTCTACGTAGTAATTTCCGTCTTTATCGGGTGAGAGGGAGATGTTCTGAACCTTTCCTTCCACGATGCCGTATTCCTGGTATCGGTAGTTGTCGAGTTTGATGAGTACTTTTTCCCCGGCGATGATCTTCCCTGAGTTTGCTGCCGGAACGGCCATTCTTCCCACCAGCTTTTCCTTATTGTCCGGGAGAATGGATAAGATGGCATCTCCCGCCTTTACGAACTGGTTTTCACCAAAAAACTGCTGAAAGCTGGCCTCACCATCGGTACTTGAGATAATCAGGTAGCTTTGTTCCCATTGTTTGAGGGACTTTCTGAGCTG
>JBMDXW010000110.1:0-2000 GCA_048594965.1 Chryseobacterium sp. | reverse complement strand
CTTTTTGGGGGCAGTCCATAGCTGTCCGTTTTCTTATTTATAATCGTTTTATCTAAAACCACCGCTGTTCGTATTCCTGTTGGTGTTCGGCTGAGGCGAACTCGGCTGTGTTGTAGTCCCCGAATTGTTTCTGAATCCTCCGCTGTTGGAATTGCTGTTAGACGAGTTATTCCGGAAGCTGTTGTTGGAATTATTATTGGAATTACTCGATGAGTTTTTTCTGAATCCTCCGCTATTATTCTGATTTCTTGGGGCGTTGTTCTGTTGAGGACTTCTAAATCCGCCGCTGCTGGAGCGCTGGTTGTTATCCGTTCTGCCGCTGTTTCTGAATCCTCCATTGTTTCCGTTTCCTCTGAAACCATTGTTGGGTCTTGCAGAGGCCGTTCCGCCATCAGATCTTCTTTCAACATAAACTTTTCTTCTGGAATTGTTGTAGTTCTGATAATAATAAGGAACGCCATTGTCGTAGTAGTAATTCATATTATTGCGGTAATAATATCCGTCATTTCCCCAGTATCCGCCGTTACCGTAGTAGCCTTGCGGTGCATAATAATATCCGTTGTCATAATAAGGGTCTCCGTATGCATTTGCATAAGGATCCATATACGCCGTACACGAAGCCAAACTTGTAATGGTAACAACGCTGAATGCTATTTTTAATAAATTTTTCATGACTTTCTTAAACTTTTTTTCTTAAACTTTTCTTCCAGATTATAAGGCCCTGGATGGCCATTATAGTAAATACCAAATATTGAACCGAAGTGATTCCGAGACCTTTATAAATCATCATGGGAATGCAGATGAAATCCCCGATGATCCAGAAGATCCAGTTTTCGATGCGCCTTTTTGCCATGAACCACATGCCTACCAGAAATACAGAGGTGGTGACAACATCCAGCCAGTTTCCCCAATCGAGATGATAAAGACCGAAGGTGACTCCTTTCATCGAAAACTGATTGTCGATATACGGTTTATAATAGTATACTCCACTTACTAAGATTAAACTTAAGGCAAAAAGTAAAATTGCATAGCCCCATTCTTTTTTCGTAGCCCAGGTAACTTCTACATGAACATGGTCTTTGGAGCTCTTCGCCCATAAGATCCATCCGTAAATGCTCATCACGGTGTAATACACATTGATCATGCAGTCTCCGAGCAATCCGAAATTAAAAAGGATATAGACATAGAGAAGGGTGGAAATGATTCCGGTGGGGTACACCCAGATATTCTTTTTAATAGAAAAATAAACACTTAAAATTCCGAATACGGTGGCAAAGGCTTCCAGGAAAATCTCTGGTGTAGTGTAGGTTTCGTAGGGTTTTACGAATAGATCGTATAGATTCATGAGATCAAAAATAATCAAAAATAAAGATACTTTAAAATGATTTAAATAATATGAAAATCAGTTTTTTATATTTCTTTATTTAAAATAAATGAGGAAAATCTATTAATAAACGTTAAGGTTTGTAAAATTTTTATATTTTCGTAAATCTTTAATAAATAATAAAATATGTCTAAAATTTGGACCAAGAAACCGATGAGTGCTTTCGAAAATGATATGAAAAGCAGTCAGCTCAAAAGAGTACTCGGTAAATGGAGTCTTACAGCTATCGGAATCGGGGCTATTATTGGTGGGGGAATTTTCGTACTTACAGGTACCGGAGCTTACTACCATGCCGGACCCGCGTTAGCTATTTCTTTTATCATTGCAGGAATTGCCTGTATTTTCGCAGCATTATGTTATTCTGAATTTGCTTCCATACTTCCTGTGGAAGGTTCTGCTTATGCATACGCCTACGGAACGGTGGGAGAGATCTTTGCCTGGATCATCGGATGGGGGCTCATTCTGGAATATGCGATGGGATCGATGACGGTGGCCGTTTCATGGTCTGGATATTTTAACAAATTATTAAAAATGTTTGGTATCCACCTTCCGGATTACCTTACTTCAGATCCTGCAAGTTATGCAGGAGATGGTTTTTCAATGAATTTGCCGGCTT
>JBMDXW010000011.1:0-10004 GCA_048594965.1 Chryseobacterium sp. | reverse complement strand
AAAACCTGCTATTGATAACTGGCTTTATGTTAATAATATTTCTAACGAATTGTTAAAGAAAACTTTATTAGATATTTCAGAAAAGATTTTTTTTATCGCAAATAAAAGTCAGGATCATATAACTGAAGAGTATAAAAATTTACAACTCAGTGTTAGAGAAAATATTTTTGAACTAAAAAGGATTATACAATCTTAATAATAAGAAATCTTTTAAATGAAAAACCTCCGAATGTCCAAACATCCGGAGGTTTTATTTTACTATTGCGACGAGTTAAGCGTTAAAATATTCCTTCACCTTTTACAAAACCTGCTCATCGCTCATCTGCTGGGCGGTATCGAGGTGGATTTTCAGGTTTTTGAACTGTGGGTTTCTTCGAGGAAAACCGTACTGTAAACTGCAAATTAATTACCTTATTGCAGAGTATTTAATTCTCTATTTTCGTCAGCTTCGCCAGGTAAGAGTCATCTTCCTGCAATACCTTTTCTATGGTAAAACCATTGTTTTCCGCAGCGTTTTTTAAAGTATTAAAATCAAGATAGAGCCATTTGATCGGGTCTTCAGATTCGCCTTTGTAGTGAACAATATAATCAAGTTCGCCATAATATCCTTCCGCCGGAATATAAACTCCTCCGTCTTCATCACGGTCAAACATATAAAGAATATCTGTACTGTCAATCAGGATTTGCCCGTTTTCATTCAGAAGCGAGTGAAGCTTTTTAAGATATATATCAATCACTGTAAGGCTTTGGAAAATTCCGGTTCCGTTCATCAGAAGTAAAATGGTATCGAAAGTTTCACCGGAAAAATAAAGCATATTCTCAGCTACCGCTTTATTTATACCTCTCAATTGGCACACTTCTACAGATTTTGGTGATATATCGAGGGCTGTTACGTCAAGACTTCTTTCATTCTGAAGGTAAAGACTGTGCGAACCAGCTCCAGCGCCAATATCCAAAGTTTTTCCCTGAGCCAGCTTTAATGCTTTCTGCTCAAGTCTATTCATTTCTTCAAAATCACGGAAGAGATAATCTACCGGAAGCTCATCCAGTTCGGAAATAGAAGTTTCGGTCTGCAGGTTCTCGGGATTTTCCTGATGGTAATACTCCCAGATCGCCTTTCCTATAAGGTCTTTCATAGCGTTCTAAAAAAGCAAAGATAGTGTTTTGATCAGACTTATCTGATACAACCGATCATCCTACATAATTCCCTGTATATTTATTACATTTAAAACCAGAAAAAACTCAAAAATAAATATGAATCAGATTATTGCTACACAAAACTCTTCTCACAATTCCACTGATGAATTATAAGTTTACGGTTCAGAACAAATCTCTACCGGTCTTTTAATGGTCGGGATGGGTTATTTACTGGTTTATCCGGGTTAACAGACCCAGATTTTCAGCTTCTGAACCGGAACAAAGCTTCGGGAAACCCTAACGGCATGGTTAAAATAAAATCCGCTACGGTTCTGCAACCGTAACGGACCATTAAACAACCTGTTCAAACATCTAAGCTACTCCTCAGAATCTTTTGTATCTTTCTTAGGAGAAGTTTTTACAAAGAACTGCTTAAGATCATTCAGCTTTGTTTCAAAACCTTCTGCTCCCGTACCTGCCATAAAGCCGGTAAAACCATAATCTACCAGAGACGCCTGATAATTGTCGTAATCATGAAGGATCTTTGCATTCTGAATTTTAAGATAAAGAATATTCAACCGTGCACTTATATGTTCCATAACCAGGCGGCTCGCAAAATCATTGTTGAATTCTTCCCAATCGACCTGGGTCGTGCACAGATCCGGCCGGTTGACCAGGTAATCATTCACCTTGTTAACGAAAAGCTTATTCTGCTCATTGATGCTTCCATACTTCTGTCGGTCTTCTGGAGTTAAGGTAATATTAATTCTCGAAAGGGCATTTTCAAGTCCGGTTAATGCATTCTTCACATCATCTATTTCCTGCCCGGTAAGATGAACATTGTTTAAGTTGGTAATTGCCATAGTTGCATTGTTTAAAATTGATTAATAAAATGATATTTGTCGGGACTAAAATATAGTGGTCCCGGATCATTAACAATTTTAAATGCCGCTTTTTACTTTTAGTGCGTTAATTCGCATTTTTGGCGAATTATTATAGCATAAATTTCATTATTTAAGTTTGATTATAAAATATTTTTCACTTCCTAATTCATGGTATAAGAAGAAACAGTACGTATGATTAATTAGTCCGTACACATCTTACAAAATGCAAAGCTCCATTCTATATACATAAAATGAAGCTTTGACTAAGTAAATGAAAAACAAGGTACCGTTAAAGCGCAGGACCTGCTGCGTCTTTTATTTCTTCGAGAAGTTTTTTCCGCTCACGGAGCCTTCTTCTGGCAATGACCGATTTCCCGGTGAGCATCCTGATAAACCGTACATATTCGAAACGTTCTTTTCCGAAATGATGGGTAAAAATATAGATCAGAATACCGATTCCGGCCAGGATAATATATCCGAATATCTTTTTGGAGGCAATAATAATGGCATTCAGCTGAATGAGTTTCATATTGGCGGCCACAGTCTGAGGACTTACCGTCATCCCATCCATATATACGGCAAGATCTCCTACCGCCACCACTTGGAAGCGGTACTGAACCCATGAATAGAGAGCGGAGAAAATGCCGACAGCTAGAAAGGTTCTCCACACCAGCACGAGACCGATGGCGGCCAGCATATCATCCATTTCAAGCTTATCCAGCGTATAAAACCATACGGAAATAAACAGGGCTCCCATTCCGTAGCCTTTCAGGAACATAGGAAGATACCAGTACTCATAGCTGAATTCCAGGACCATTGAAAAATACATCACCATAGCATACCCGAGCATCGCTGCAAAGCCGGAGAAGATGAACATTTTCAGGGGAATCTCTTTTTTAAACCAAAAAATAGCAGTGCCTCCTGCGAGGATGAGCCCGGGAATCATCAGGAGATTCAGCCCGGCATTCGTCAGCTGATCATATCCTAAAACACCCACGGCAAAAGTATTCTGAATAGAAGTTGTCCCTAAAAACATCCCCAGGCACAAAAGCATGAACAGCCCATGCTGAACATTATTTTTAGTGAAAATTTTAAAGGATAAATAAGGTCTCTTTAAAGTCATCTGCCGGATCACAAGCAATGCAAAGCTGATGAAAGCCGCTATCCCGGCGTTGATGATCCGGGCAGACCGCACCCAATCCTGCTGTTTTCCAAACGAAAAAACATAGGCCGAAAACATAAAAGTCGCCACAAAAAGCAAAACACTGAGCCAGTCGATATAATGCAACGGAACCTTTAAGGCAAAATACTTATCGTGCATAAAAATCCAGTGCAGAAGAGCGAGAATGAAACATCCTACTGCAGCCATGATGTAGAAATGCTGCCAGTTGTAACGGATGGAAATATCAACCGCATAATAAGCCACTACCTGATTCAGCACGAGAACAAAGGTATAAAAAGCCCCGTAGAATATTCCGCGGTTGCCGATCATCGCCATCAGCGGAAGAAAAAGCTCGATCGTCACCATCATCTTTAAAAACCCGATCACCAATGAGCTGAAAACAAAAATCAGAGGGTCATAGGTAGTGGAATTCAGATAGCTTAATAATCCCAGAAGCACGAGCAGTACCGTCATTTTATCCCGTACCTTAAACCTCATCTTCATTCGGAGGACGATCGGCATACAGGCGCCCATACCAATGGTGGTGGCATAGTTGGCCCACATAAAATATTCCGTCATCGCACCGGTTCCGCTGACCAGATAGCTGATGTTTCCCGTGTACACCCCTCCCAGTGGCATCACCACCGCGAGCAGCAACACAATGAGGAGCAGCTGTATAGGTTTGGGAACCCAGTCGTTGTATAGTCCTTTATTGTACATTTTTTTGATTTAATGTTAAAAAAGAGCCAGGTAAAAAGGTAAAAGTAAAAAGTGTGGTGCGAAATACAGATTCATCAACTGATGAAAACTTCAACACATCTTTCTTTCATAACTTATATTTAATGCAACCTACTTTATACTTTTTACCTGGCTCTTTTTACTTGCCTTTTCTACTTGGCTCTTTTTACTTTTTACTTTTTACTTTTTACTTTTACCCACTAAACTCACATTCACATTCATTCCGGCGCTCAGTTTATTGAGGTCTGCCTTATCGTTTGAACCTGTAAATTCTATTCTTACCGGAATTCTCTGCTGAACTTTGATAAAGTTTCCGGTAGAGTTATCCGTCGGAACACTGGAATATCTCGATCCTGTTGCGGCTGAAACGGCCGTAACCACTCCTTCAAACTGTTTTCCTCCCAGTGCATCTACCGTCATCATCAGCTTTTCACCGATTTTCACATCCGGCATCTGGCTTTCCAGGAAGTTGGCCGTTACCCATTTCTGTCCGTTTAATACAATGGTTGCTACCTGCTGCCCCGGCTGGATCAGCTGCCCTTCGGAAATGGTTCTTCGTCCCATTACTCCGTCATACGGCGCCGTGATTACGGTGTATGAAAGGTTGATCTTTGCCATATCCAAAGCAGCTTTTGTTCTTTTGATCTCCGCATCATTGATTCCCAATTTGCTTTTCACCTCGGTCGTAGAAAGGTTTGCAGATTGTTTTTGGTTAACTAATGTTTCATAAGCAGCTTTCTGTGCATCATATTCAGTTTTTACCTGGTCGTATTGCTGTCTGGTCACCGCTTCGGAAGCCAACAGGTTTTTGTAGCGGTTAAGATTCTGTTCAGCATTCCAGAGTCTTGCTTTGGCACCGGCAATATTGGATTCCATCACACTGACATTATTGGAAACGGTGTTCACAGAAGAACTTGTAGCCGTTCTCTGGGCAAGAGCATTCTGATAGGCTGCTTCTGCCTGTCCCAGCTGCGTAAGAATTTCACGGTCGTCGAGGACAACCAGGGTATCACCTTTCTTAACTTGCTGATGTTCTATGAATTTTATTTCTTTAATATACGCTGAAACCCTTGTGTTGATAGGATTGATGAATTCCTCTACCTGGGCAGCTTCGGTATAGGTTTTATCCCCTACGTGAAAATATTCACGCACCAGCCAGAACAGTCCGAAACCGATGACCAGGAAGACAATCGTATTGGAGATGATTGCCCTGATCCTGTTCTTTTTATTTTGTTTCTTTTTCGCTGCAGCAGGGCTTTGGGTCTGTGCAGAAGATGCATTCTGTATATTTTGTTCCTTGTTTTCCATTGTTTTATTTACCTTAAAAATTATAATGTTCCTGTCGATTTTAGAAGACTGTAGTATTGATACAGCATATTGATTTCCGCGTTGGCATAATCTAATTCCGACTGCAATTTCTGGTTCTGCGCATCGATCATTTCTGCCTGTACCGCCAGCTGATTGAGGTATTTGGCCTCGGTAATCTTATAGTTTTCCTCCGCCAGCTTTTTAGCATCATTAAGGATCTCAGCCTGCTGTATCGATTCCTGATACTTGATGTAAGCGGCATTTACCCCCATATCCACATTCTGAAGCGCTAAAGTCACCGCGTCATTCGCCTGGCTTTTCTGAAGCTCGCCCAGCTTTACCCGCTCTTTGGTTTTATATAAATTATCAATATTATAGCTGAGAGAAATTCCGGTCTGCCATCCTCCTGAATACATATCCAGAACAGGATTTCTTGTCGTGATCGGCCTTTGCACCGTATACCCTCCGAAACCTGAAATCGCAGGCATCTTATCGGTTTTAATGATCTCAATATTCTTGTCGGCAACATTCACGTTGGTCTGTGCAGATTTTAACAAAGGATTATTTTGGTGGGCCAGATTCAGATAAAAATCGATCCCGATCCCCTGTTCTTTATTCTCCAGGCTTTCAACCGGCAATATTTCCGTATCGGAAGGCAAGCCGAGCGCAAGATTCAGATTATAATTGAGGATTTGTTTGTTGTTCACCAGCGTCAGAATTCCCTGATCCAGGTTTTTAATGGCCAGTTCGCCACGGATCACTTCATTTCTGGTAACCATGCCTTGCTGGTAGAATTTCTGAATGTTTTTCAGCCGTTCCTGGGCCAGTTTTTTATTGCTCTGAAAAACCTTCTGCTGATTTAAAATTTTATAAACATCAAGATAATTGGAGATCACCAAAAACTTGACATCCTGTTTGTTCTTCTCGAGATCGAGCTCTGAAAGCTGTTCACGAAGCCCGGCCAGCTCAATGGATTTATTAACCAGACCTCCTTTAAAGATCAGCTGGGTTGCCTGAACCCCATACGTACTTCCATAGTGCGGCATCGGAATGTTTGTGGAACCCGAAAAATCTTTATCAATAGCAATTGCATCTCCCAGATAAAACTGGCTCGTAGAAGCCGTAATATTGGGAAGTTTCTGAAGTTTTACAACGTTTGTATTCTGCTTTGCGATATCGATGTTCTGCGCAGAAACTTTCAGCTGCTGATGATTCTGCAGGGCAAGTTCCGCCACTTCATTCGCGGTCAGCTGTTTTATTTCCTGTGAAAAAAACAGCGCAGGAAAGACTGTCAGCATTACCGACAGCACTGTTTTTATATTCTGTACCATTTTACCTTGTTTTACGAATGCAAAGTTATGGCAGCAAATAACTCAAACAAATGTTTGAATTCTGGAAAAAGATGTTCAAATGTAAGATTTCAGTTTTCGAACTGATTTCTGTATTGCGAAGGACTTTCGCCCAGGTGCTTTTTGAAAAAGTGGGAAAAAGAATACGGATCGCTGAACCCCAGTATCGAAGAAATTTCGGAAACAGGCTTATTAGATGAATTTAATAAGACCTTCGCTTCATTGATTACAATTAAGGCAATAATTTCACTGGCCGACTTGCCGGTGACCGACTTGATGACCGACGAGAGATGTCTGGTTGTAATCGACTGCCGGGCAGCATAAAACTCCACGTTTCTTTCATTATTGTGGTACCTGGCAACATCATTCAGGAAAACAAAAACGATTTCTTCCTGTCGGGACATCTGGTTCATCGCGGTATTGTCTTCTTTGGAAATAATTCCGGCCATCTGATAGCAGAATACGGAAAACAGATGCTCCACGATCTCCTTTTTATAAGTCATTTCCGTTTCGGAATCCAGGATGTATTTTAAAAAGTTGACGCTTTTCCAAACCATCTCCATTTCATCTGCATGAAACGGAACCCCGATATTCATCTGCTGACGGAAATAGCGGTAGGTAATCAACCGGTTGAATTTTAATGATAAAGCAGAAATAAATTCTCTTTTATAGGACACCATTCTCGACTGGAAGTCATCACTCACCGAGATCATTTCATAGACGGTCTGCGGATCGGTGACCATAAACATATTGGCAGAAAGCTCCAGATCCCGGAAGTGCTGCTTCATCTTTATGGTTCCCGATTTGATAAATATAAATGCCGGGTTCTCCGGACGGAAGGGTTTGTCGACCGCAATTCTCTCGAAGATATTATGTTGCGTAAAGATCTCAACCCCGAATTTTTCTAAGACAGACATATACACAAATGTAAGCAATCTCTTGAGTGATTACAAAAATTTATTATTTTAGTGTGTCCAAATTACAGCTATGAGAAAAATTGATTTGCTTTTCGCTGAATACAGTGAAAGCCACCGGAACGCTACCAATAAACTGATCCACTGGCTCTGTGTACCTTTGATCTTCTGGACGATCTTAGGATTTATCTCACTCATCCCATCGAAATCCATCTGCTTTATTTACATCGGATGCATCAGCTATGTAAGCCTGGCCGCGATGGCACTTGTAACCCTTTTTTATGTCCGGCTTTCGGTCCTGATCAGCATCATTATGGTCATCATCATGATCATTATGGAAAGCTTTGCTTTCGGGATTAATATCAGGTTCAGGGAAAATGCCTGGATCGTTTATCTTTCGGTATTTATCATCACCTGGATCCTCCAGTTTCTCGGCCATAAAATTGAAGGTAAAAAGCCCTCTTTCCTGAAAGACCTCCAGTTTCTTCTGATCGGCCCGATCTGGCTGCTGAGCTTTATTTTAAAGAAAACAGGAATAAAATACTAATGGTTTTATTGTAGCAGCGGCAAAGAAAAGCCTGGAGCAGTCTTCTCCGGGCAGGTTATCAATTAAAAGTCTTTATATAAGCTTCAGCTTCCTGCTTTCGCTTCTTTAAGATAGGCGGCAATACTTTCTTTCGGGAACAGATCGAGAACATCATTGATATCGATGATCTTGTGTTTGTTCAAAATACTTTCGATGGATTTTGAGCCATCAGGCTGGTGGATCAGACGGTCCAGAAGCCCATAAGTATTCACCATCTTTTTGTGGGTATTTTCCTCATCTCCTCCAAACCATGAGCCGTTAAAATGATGGCTGACATAGTTTTTAGGAAGGTCCTGCGAAAAATAAACGGAAGGATACAGGGTTACGTCGTGCTTCAGCTTCTGAACGGTGTCACTGTAACGGTCGGCACCATAATCTTTTTCCAGCATTTCAGAGAAGATATCCGTATTGATGCGTTCTTCAAATCCATCCTGGCGGTCGTAATAATCGACAAAATCTTTGGCCAATTTATGCCCCGGTTCGGCCATCCAGAATGCAGAATACGGAACGCCTTTCACTTCAAATCCACAAACGGCCTTCTCGTCAAGAAACTCATCCAGTGGTAATTTCAGCTCCATATCGGTATCCATATAAATACCGCCGTGCTCATACATCACCTTAGACCTAACATAATCGGACACAAAAGCCCATTTTTTCTGTTCAAAAGCTTCCCTCACATAGTTATTGTCTTCTAAAGGCGAATTGCTTTCATTCCATTCAACGATTTCGTAATCCGGATGGATTTTCTTCCACGATTCGATGCAGTGTTCTGCCAGCTCATGTTTTGCATGGCCTCCGAACCAGCAGTAGTGTATTTTTTTGGGTATCATAAATGTATTTTAAGTGATTGGTTTTCTAAGGAGGGCCGAAGCCCCGCTTTACATTTGCAAAAATTAAACCTTAATTTTGAATTCGTGATTTTTTAAATACCACATCATTCCAAAAACAGCTGAACAGGCATCAAAAGTTGCATTCTAATAATTCAAAATCACACTTTTTAAATTATGAATGAATTTAAATTCAATAAAAATCGATTCTGGTACATTTATTTCTGTACCGGTGATACTTAGAATTCTTTTATCATCGATTACTTATGGAACAGCACAACGACTCCCGTTATCTTCCCGAGCAATATGTGAAAATCGCTCTTCCTGAATGGGCGAAAAATGCCACGGTATACGAACTCAATATCAGGCAGTTTTCAGAAGAAGGAAATTTCAAAGCCGTTGAAAAACAGCTGGGAAGACTTAGAAAAATGGGAATTGATATCATCTGGCTGATGCCGGTACATCCTATCGGCGAACTGCACCGGAAAGGAAGCCTGGGAAGCTATTATTCGGTAAAAGACTATCTCGCTGTAAACCCGGAATTCGGAACGGAAGAAGACTTCAGACATCTGGTAAAAGCAATTCACAATGAAGGCATGTATGTTATTCTCGACTGGGTTGCCAATCACACCAGCTGGGACAATCCGCTCGTTTCCGAGCATCCGGAATGGTACCGGAAGTCGCGTAAAGACACTTTCCAGTCTACCCGCTGGAGAGATTACGACGACATCATTGAACTTGATTATCAGTATCCCGAACTACGCAAATACATGACGGAAGCCCTTAAATTCTGGATCCGTGAGTATGACATTGACGGCTACCGATGTGATATCGCCAGCTTTATCCCGATCGATTTCTGGGAAAATGCAAGAAAAGAGCTTGATACCCTTAAACCGGTCCTGATGCTGGCAGAAGCCGAAGACCGCGAACTGCACCGAAGGGCATTTGACATCACCTACAACTGGACGTTATGGAATATCCTCCACCAGATCGCACTTAATGAAAGAAGCGTAAAGACCCTTACGGAAGCCTATATCGCCGAACATGTATCTATTTTTCCGAAAGCCGGGATCCGTTTGAATTTTATCGATAATCACGA
>JBMDXW010000109.1:0-2378 GCA_048594965.1 Chryseobacterium sp. | reverse complement strand
TATTTGGGTTTAAAAGATCAGGGATATTGTATTCAATTGAATAATTCCCATTACTCATATTTACAGCATTGGTTTTTGGATACCAGATTGATTGATTATTTTGAGGTGTCACAGGAAAGCAGACAAAATCTGTTTTTTTATCTTCTGTGGGAGTGAAAAACTGCAGTTCATGATCTGCCTCCAATTTTTGATTGACCAAAAACAAAAAGTCCAGACTTTCATTAAAAGGAGTAAGTTTCTGGGCCATTTGGGAAATAACAGCCTGAGACTTATTTTCTACCGTATTTCCCGTGTAATTTTCATCAACATCCACTACTTTTGCTTCTTTATGGTTAATAACCAGTTTTATATGATCAGGTGTTTGCAATTGGCTTACAAGGCTTTCTGCAAAGTAACTTTGGATCATACTGAAGTCTCCTGAATTAACGGTTTGTGGGGCCTCAATTTTAACGTCAATAAATTCTAAAGGATTAGTAAGTACATCATTAATCACTTTACATATTCTAATATTGGTAGGTCTATCAGTTCCCATCCATTTCCAGGGAAGTAAATAATCTCTTAAAGCATCAAAATTGGTGTCATTAATATCCTCATTCATACTGTATGAATTTCCATTGGATAAAAGTGAAAGTTTCAGATCAACAGACGTTATTTTATCCTGATCATCAGTATCATTTTTATGAACTACAAAATCTATAAAAGAAGAATCATAGCTTAACTGAAGTGTTATATTGGTACTCATAGTGGTTAGTTTAAGGAGGTTGCAATTTTTTGGGAGTTTTCATTTTTCACACTTTCTGATTTGCCTTTAAGAATCATTGTGTAGTTTTTGCTGACTGAAATGGTAACAAAACGGCAGATTCTGATTTTCACTTTTACCCTTCCTACTCCATTTAACACGGTTCCATTGGTATCGCTTTGGTAATTGATGGACAAACGCAGGCTAAGATACACCGAAATAAGCCCCAGAATATCCACCACTCCAATGATAGCCACAAACATCTCTATTCTGGTACTTCCCCGCGCTGAGTAATATTCTACTTCTATTCCTGCAAGGACCATAACGCTGCCGGTAATCCAGCCTGCCGCAATGGTTAATGCCGCACTTCCGTGAACGCTCATGATAAAAGTGACATCAGGTTTGGTACTTACGGATGGATGGTACGTAAAACTGCAGTCAATGTAACCGCCACCACCTAAAATAAAGGCCGTAAAGTTAAAAGGCAGATCTTTCTTACCGAGATAGAAACCTAAGCCCAGATTGAAGTCTAATTTTGCAGGCGTCACATCCGTATTGAGTGCTTTCAGCAGGAATTTTCCTCCAAAAGAAAGATTGGAAATGGCCGTGGTACCGCCACCCACAGAAAGCGGAGGAATATCCAGATTGGCCTGAACGCCGATAGGAATTTCAACATCGGCTATCGGGCTGTATTTTAGGATCTGCATTTTGAACGGAGATTGTTTCCCATCCCCGCCTGAAGAAGGATCTGAAGCAGGAATATTTTTGGAGGCATCGGTAATCAGTTTCAGAAGCCCCGGCATTTCCATGCGGCTGGGGTCAAGATCGAAGTCATATTTCCCGTTTTTAAAGCTTACGACGGTATCGCGAAACAGCATCAGCGGTGCTCCTGAAAGTGAAATTTCAAAAGTAGACTTCAGAATTCCGAAGCTGTCGCTTTTCCGCTGCCTGTCAATATCTATAGATTCATACGCATGGGCTTCTATTTTGGCATTCCGGAGCATCCGTACTTTCAGCGGGCCAATGCTCATCAAGGTATTATCTTCCGTAAATGTGTAATCCAAATCGGCTTTTACCCAGGCTTTCATTGCTTTTTCATCCACTTTGCTCTCTACTTTTACGGCTTTGAAAAAGGCATCATCCCCTTTCAGGAAAGGCAGCAGGTTATCGAATTTAAAACCACCGATATCTTTTAGTAAATTGGACATCGGAAACTGGTTTGAAAACGATTTGGCAAAACTATTCCCCCATTCTTTCATAGGAGCGATAAATTTTTCTTCCAAAGCTCCGTAAGGGATATTAACCCCCACAGCACTTAAACTGTCATTCAGTTTTTCCAGTTTTCCCATCACGGGAGTCATCAGAAGTTTTGGCGCGTAGGATTCTTTAAAGTTGTAGATCAACTCTACCGTTTTACGGTTAATTCCAAGGTCTACCGCTTTGATATCCTCCATTACGGAACGGTAATTGAAAAGGGTGTTCTGAAGTTCCTTGCCAAGATCTCCGACACTGTTCTGTACATTTTCAAGCTGGTAATAAGCCTCTGTTACTTTCCCTGCGGCATGGCCAAAATCCTGATTGATAGCCAGCGAGAGTTTATTGGCTTCTTTGATGAGCGTATCTTTGTCGCCGTCTAAGA
>JBMDXW010000108.1:0-3203 GCA_048594965.1 Chryseobacterium sp. | reverse complement strand
GTGAATTTGTGTGCTGACTGAGCAATGTTTCCTAATAAAGCCACTACTTTCGCATCGATTTTACGGTCATAGGTCTGCCCGGAAACGCCGAATACTTTTTCAAAACCGAATCTTTTGGATAATTCTTTATCTAAATGCTTTACTTTAGAATAATCACCGTCAAAAAGCTCCAGGAAACTCGCCGCAGTTCCGGTGGTTCCTTTTACTCCTCTGAATCTTAATGTTTCCAGGAAGAAATCAAGCTCTTCGATGTCCAGCACCAGACTCTGTAACCAAAGCGTGGCTCTTTTTCCTACGGTAGTCAACTGAGCCGGCTGGAAGTGGGTAAATCCTAAGGTCGGAAGGTCTTTGTATTCAATAGCGAAGTCCGCTAAGTTTTTGATGACGTTTACCAACTTTTTCTTTAAAATTAAAAGACCGTCACGGATCTGGATCAAATCGGTGTTATCTCCTACAAACGCCGAAGTTGCGCCGAGGTGAATAATTCCTTTGGCAGAAGGTGCCACATCTCCATAGGTATGAACGTGCGCCATTACATCATGACGGAACTTTTTCTCATATTCTGCCGCTTTATCGTAATCGATATTCTCGGCATTGGCTTTCAGTTCTGCGATCTGCTCGTCGGTGATGTCAAGGCCTAAATCTTTCTCGATTTCAGCAAGCGCGATCCAAAGTTTTCTCCAGGTGCGGAATTTGTTATTGTGTGAGAAGTTAAATAACATTTCTTCACTGGAGTAGCGCTCTTCCAATGGATTTTTGTAGGAATTCATTCTTTCTTTTACTTTTAGGTATGCAAAAATAAGATTTTTCAGCGAGAGTTGAAAATCCTGCTTTGCTGATTTATATCTCTGAATGGTATTTTATGGGAGATTTAATTTGTCTTGATGAGGGATAGAATTCATATCAATAAAACATATACGAAGCCCGGTAGTGTTCAATATTGCCGGAGCTGTTGTTTGGATAGCATACCTACGGCATGCAATAACCCGAAACATGTTCCTGTTTTCTACACAGATAATATTCCTCCGGAATATTCTTTACTCATTTACATGCAAAACTTTATCATTGTGTACCATCACGGATTGATAGCAACCTCCTGCATTTAAAATGTTTATTTTACCTTTGCTCTTCGTTTAAAGAATAATGAAATAGAAATGGGCAGTCTGAAAAAATTGGAAATTAAAAAGAATATTCAAAAAGAGGAAGACCGGAACCTGTCTTTCCGGGTATTCGACCTTACGGAGGAACATCTGAGAGATTACGGTCGTCCCCATAAAAAAGATCATTTCCTGATCATCGTTATCGAAAGCGGAACCCTCAGCCTTCATATCGAATCGAAAGTTTATCCTTTAAAGACAGGAAAAATTTCCGTGATTTTTCCGGGACAGGTTCATTTTGTATCTGATCTGAGCCAGGATTTAAAAGGAAAAATTATTCTTTTTGAAGAAATTTTATTCTGCTCCGATATTCTCAAGAACGAACTGAGCACGTATAATGTAAATCTTTCCACCCAGCTGAACTGTACGATTCTTTCGCCGGCGGACTTTAAACGAAATTATCAGCTGATCCGGAATATCCACGAAATTTATCAGAGTCCGACCCTGATTAAAAAGGAACAGGCCAGATTCCAGATCAAAATTTTTCTTTTGGGCTTAATTGAATCGGTTCACGGCCTGCATCCGGTTTTATATCAGGAAACAGCTGATAAACCTCTGTATGTAAGGTTCAAGAAATTACTGAACGAACAGTATAAGCAGCACCGGACGGTTCAGTATTATGCCGGAGAATTGGCCATTACCCCGAAAAAGCTGAATACCCTGGCCAAAAAGCATTGTGGAGAAACAGCTATTCAGGCTATTCATAACAGAATATTGATGGAGATCAAACGCCAGCTGATGTTTTCCGATCTCTCCCATAAGGAAATTGCTTTTGATCTGGGGTTTAATTCTCCTTCAGCCCTCAACAAGTTCGTAAAGGCGAAACTCAAAGAGACACCAACCGAGCTTCAGCAGGAACTGGCTCAAATGTATAACGCGTAGTCCTGTTTGTATAACATGGTTCATTTCAGTCCTGCTAATTTTGTTCTATCAAAAATCAGAAAGAAATGAGCAAATTATTTATTGCAGGAGAAGTTTTCCACGGTGCGGGAACGCTTCAGGAATTAAAAAACATAAAAGGTAAAAAAGCGGTGATCGTTACCGGCGGAAGCTCAATGAGAAAAAGCGGAACGCTGGATAAAGCGATCGCTTATCTTACTGAAGCCGGTATTGAAACGCAGGTTTTCGAAGGGGTGGAAGAAGATCCGTCGTCAGCTACCTGCCTGAAAGGTGCCGAAATAATGCAGACTTTTGAGCCGGACTGGATCATCGGTCTGGGAGGCTGCTCCGCAATTGATGCCGCAAAGATCATGTGGGTGTTCTATGAGTATCCCGATGCGGATTTTGATGCGATGATCAAGCCTTTTACGGTTCCTGTCCTGAGAAATAAAGCTAAGTTTATCGCGATCCCTTCCACAAGCGGAACCGGAACTGAAACCACAGGCCTTGCCGTAATCACCGACCGGGAAAAAGGCGTTAAATACCCGGTTGTTTCTTATGAACTGACTCCGGATATCGCTATCGTAGACGGGGAGATCTGTGCTTCGATGCCGGCACATGTTACTTCCAACACAGGACTTGACGCGCTGACCCACTGTGTGGAAGCCTATGTTTCCAACATCGATAACAATATCGCCGATGCACTTTCCAAGGGAGGTTTAGAAATTGTCTTCGCCAATTTACAAGAAGCGGTAGAAAACCCTGATAATATCACAGCCCGTCAGAATATGCATGATGCATCGTTTATGGCAGGTCTGGCGTTCAACAATGCATGGCTGGGAATCGTTCACTCCCTGTCCCACCAGGTAGGTGCCCTGTACGGCATTCCTCACGGGGCATCCAATGCGATTTTCCTTCCGAACGTGATCCGTTACAATGCGCAGGCTACGGAACGCTATCCGGATCTGGCCAAAGTCATCGGCAAGGAAACGGCTGAAGATCTGGCGCAGGCTATTGAAACCCTCCGTTCTGAAGTAAACAATCAAAAGGCAATTAAAGATTTCGGAATTTCAAGAGCAGACTGGGACAAAAACCTTGATAATATTGCTGCCAATGCGTTTGCTGATCCTTGTACCGGATTTAACCCGAGAGTTCCTTCTATTGAAG
>JBMDXW010000107.1:0-7857 GCA_048594965.1 Chryseobacterium sp. | reverse complement strand
TATTTCGATAAGAAATCCAGTACCGAATAGTCGCCCAGAGAAATTTCCCTTGCCACGCCAAAATACTGTGCGGAATTTCCGATCATGGAATTGGAAAGGTTTCCGTGGTTGATTTTTGTATTTTCCTGAATTAAAGAGTTTTCAATATTTGAATTAACGACTACCGTATTATTCCCCAGTGAAACTCCCGGGCCTACCTTAGAATTGGAGATCTTCACGTTTTCCCCGATAAAGCAAGGCGGAATGATCAGCGAATTTTCGATCTGGGCCGAAGCCGGGAAAAGTGACATCTCTTCCTGTTCATAGGCCAGGATTTTGCTGTTGGTTTCTACGGTAGCATTTTTGTTTCCGCAATCCATCCAGTCATTTACTTTGCCTAAAGTGAATTTTGCACCTTTTTCTCTCAGGTTTTCAAGAGCTGTAGTCAGCTGGTATTCTCCTCCGTTCTTGATGTCATTATCCATCAGGTAATTGATTTCATCCATGAGCTTCTCTGCGCTGTTGAAATAATAAATCCCGATAATAGCAAGATCTGAAACGAAAGTCTGCGGTTTCTCCACGAAATCCGTAATAAATCCGTAATTATCGAGTTTTACCACACCAAAAGCAGAAGGATCTTCTACGCTTTTTACCCAGATCACACCATCCGAATTTTTATCCAGGACAAAGTCGGCACGGAACAAGGTATCGGCAAAAGCGATCACTACATTTCCGGTCATCGACTGTTCTGCACATTTAATGGCGTGTGCCGTACCAAGCGGGTCGTTCTGATAGTAAATGCTGCCTTTTGCACCCAGCTTTTCTGCGATAAGAATTAATGATTTTTCAATTTCAGGTCCAAAATCCCCTATAATAAATGCTACTTCCTCGATTTCTTCTCCTGCGACCTTGGCAATGTCTTCTACCAGTCTCTGTACGATCGGTTTACCCGCAATCGGAATCAGAGGTTTCGGAACGGTAAGAGTATGTGGACGCAATCTGGAACCACGTCCAGCCATAGGAACGATAATTTTCATAATTATAGTATATATATTTCGTTTAGTAAGATAATTTTGTATAAAGATAATAATAAAACTCTTGCAAAGCTATTCCTGCAGGTTTAAGTATTGTTTAAGTTTAAATGAAACCCAAAGCAACAAATACAGGACCAAAGTTATTTTCTGATTCTCGAAAGCAGCATGTTTTTTTCGGAATAGATCAGAATACCAGCGTAAGCCACAAAAAATAAGTTTCCGATCCACAGGTTGTAATCAAATAATTCTACAATTAGATAACTGAATGCAGCCAGAAGTATCACGAAAAAAGAGATTTTTTTCATTCTGTATGGGATAGGATAATATTTTTGGCCTAAAAAATAAGACAGCACCATCATTGTAAAATAGGCAGCCAGTGTTACCCACGCCGAAACCATAAAACCATATTTTCTGAGAAGGACAAAATTTAAGATAATCGTAATGACCGCGCCAAGCCATGAAATCACAGTTCCTATTTTAGTCCGGTCGGTTACTTTATACCAAGTTGAAAAGTTGTAGTAAATTCCAAAACAAAGATTGGCAATCACGATAATCGGGATAATGTCAATTGCTGTCCAATAAGAACTGTTGGGAATCAAAATCTGCTTTAGCCATGAGATATTGGCGATGATACCCATCGCGACAGTTGCTGCGAAAAATGTAAAATATTCTGTTACTTTGGCGTAAGTATCCTTAGCGTTTTCATTATTCATCTGCTTAAAGAAAAAGGGCTCGATTCCCATTCTGTAAGCCGTTACAAACAAAGTCATCAGTACTGCCAGTTTATAACATCCGCCATAAGCACCGGCATCTTCTTCGGGAATAAACCAAATCTGAATGGCTTTATCAAAATTTTCATTAAACATAAAAGCAAGGCCGGCGATCATAATCGGCCACGAATACTTTGTCATCTTCTTGAAAAGATCAATAGAAAACTCCATTCTGACTTTAAAAAGCACGGGAAGCAGCAAAATAAAACCCATAAAACTGGCCGCCAGATTGCTGTAGAAAGGAAAAGAAACTTTTTCTTTCAATCCGAAATCATGAGATATTTTTAAAGGAATATAAAGAAACAAAGCAAGAGTTAAAACGGTCTGAAACAACGACTGTAGTACTCTTACCATCGAATACTTTATCGGCTTATTATTGTATCGCAGCCATGCAAAAGGAATAACACAGAGATTATCAAAAAAGGCAATCCAGGCAAACCAACGGATATATTCCGGGTTAGAAGAATATTTTAAAGTATCTGCAATAGGTTGGGTAAAAATAAGGCATCCCAGGAGAAAGAGCGTGGACAGACCGAACAAGAACCAGAATGAAGTGTTAAATGTTTTCTTCTGGTTGTCTCTTTCAGATGAAAAACGGAAGAAAGCAGTTTCAAACCCAAAAGAAAGCAGAATATTAACAAAAGAGATCAATGCATAAAGATTTGAAAATATCGCAAAATCCTTTTTATCAATCTGATCAATATACAGCGGATTTAAAATAAACAGAATAACCCTCGGCATAATCGCCCCGATTCCATAAATAATAGTCTCATTAAGAAGCTTCTTCAAAATCTGAAATTTTTATGCAAATGTAAATATTTAGAAATTGATTTATCGTTGGCGGGGTTAAAATTCATTCATAAACCTTAATTTTGCTTTTATAGAAGCTAGAGATTAGAAGTTATAAATTGGTGATCTATATGATGTCTATATTTATAATGCATAATCTTAAAACTGACTTCTAATTTCTAACATCTAATTTCTAAGTTAAAATGAAGACCTTAATCAAAAATGTAAGAATCGTCAACGAAGGTAAAATCGTTGAAGGTGATATTTTAATTGAAAACGATTTAATTTCTAAAATAGACTCTCAAATTTCTGATGATGCCAACCAGATTATTGATGGAGCAGGGAAATATCTTTTGCCGGGAGTGATCGACGATCAGGTGCATTTTCGCGAGCCGGGACTTACCCACAAAGGAGATATTGAGACCGAATCAAAAGCAGCCATTGCCGGCGGGACAACAAGCTTTATCGATCAGCCGAATACTGTTCCGAATGCTGTAACGCAGGAATTGTTAGCAGACAAATATGAAATAGGCTCCCAAAAAGCCTATGCCAACTACGGCTTTATGATGGGCGGAACGAATGATAATCTTGAAGAAGTTTTGAAAACGAATCCGAGAAATGTTCCGGGGATTAAATTGTTTCTCGGCTCTTCCACCGGAAATATGCTCGTTGATAATCCGGAAACCCTGGAAAATATTTTCAGCAATACCAAAATGCTGATCGCTGTTCATTGTGAGGACGAAGCTACCATCAGGGCCAATACCCAAAAGTATATGGATGAATATGGAGAGGATATTCCGGTAAAATTCCATCATCTGATCAGAAGCGAAGAGGCATGTTACAAATCTTCCTCAAAAGCAATCGGGCTTGCGAAAAAAACAGGAGCGAGACTTCATGTTTTCCATTTGTCGACGGCGAAGGAAACGGAACTTTTCAGAAATGATATTCCTTTAAAAGATAAAAAAATAACGGCGGAAGTTTGTGTGCACCACCTTACTTTTACCAATGAAGATTACGATACCAAAGGCGGGCTGATCAAGTGGAATCCTGCTGTAAAAACACAGAAAGACAAAGACGGACTTTGGGAGGCGTTGCTGGATGACAGAATCGATGTGATTGCCACCGACCACGCGCCGCACACCTGGGAAGAAAAGCAGAATGTGTACACCAAATGTCCTTCCGGAGCACCGCTGGTACAGCATTCATTAAATGTAATGCTTGAAAACTATAAAAACGGCAGGATTTCTTTAGAAAAGATTGTTGAAAAAATGGCGCACAATCCGGCTATACTTTTCAGAATTGAGAAAAGAGGTTTCGTAAGAGAAGGCTACAAGGCCGATCTGGTGCTCGTTGATCTGAATGAAAACTGGACGGTCGCTAAAGAAAATATCCTTTACAAATGCGGATGGAGTCCGTTGGAAGGCATGAACTTTCATTCAAAAGTAACCCACACTTTCATTAATGGAAATCTTGTTTACGAAAACGGAAAAATTAATGAGCAAAAATTCGGGGAGCGTCTGCTTTTTGAAGTTGAGGAGTAAGTAAAAAACATCGTTAGATCAATAGGAGCGGGCCTTAGCCCGCTTTTTCTTTGTTATCACCGAATCGGCTTTAGCCAAAATTCAACTTAAAACAAACAGAAGCCTCTTCCGTTTGAAAAGGCTTCTGTTTTTATAAGGGTTATTTTAAAGTTAATCGATCGTAATGCCTTCCACTGCTTTTTCCAATGAATTTTCCATGATGCCGGGAATAGACAATCCTTCTGCCCGGAAAACGCTGATATCCGAAATGCCATAGAACCCGAAAATATGTTTGATATACGGCACATTGGAATCATAGACCTGGAAAGGACCCGTTGAATAAATATTGCCGGAAGTGAAGGCAATGTATAATTTTTTATCATCATCCAGTAGACCTTTCGGCCCTTCTTCACTATATTTAAAAGTATAGCCTGCCCGGGAAGTAAAATCGAAATACGCTTTAAGCGAAGTCGGAACCGAAAAATTATACATCGGAGAATCGATAACGATAATGTGGGCCTCTTTCAGTTCGGAAATCAATTCTTCGGAGTATCGGTGGATCGAATGTTGCTCGGCAGTGTAGTTTTCTGGTGAAGAAAAAAAAGTATCAATGTGTATGCCCTCCAGAACCGGAACTGCTTTTTTGGTGAGGTCGCGTTCTTTGACAACCGCGTCCGGATACTTTTCCAATATTTTTTCTATAACGGCATTTCCTAATTTTCTGCTTGAAGATAACTCAGCTCTGGGGCTGGTAATAATATGAAGTACGTTTTTCATTGTTTAAATATTAAAATTTTCTTCAACAAAATTATGTACATTTGCTTATTAAAAGTTAGTAGTAAACAAGAGGTTAGCAGTAACTTTTAGGTTAGTGGAAAATGAAATTCTATGGAAAATACTGAAGTTTTGGAAGTGCCGATCACTGCTGAGACATGCACCGGGCATCTTTCTGCTGTTGAGGATGCCATTTATGTCATTGGCGGAAAGTGGAAGCTTAAGATTATTATTGTTTTGCAGGAAAACGGGAATATCAGGTTCAATGAGCTGCAGAGGAAAATTCAGGGTATTTCGGCACGGGTGCTCTCCAATGAGCTGAAAGACCTTGAGCTGAACGGTTTTGTAAAAAGAGTCGTACACGCAGAGCAGATGCCGATTGTCGTAGAATATATTTCCACGGATTACAGCAGTACGCTCAAACCCGTGATCATGGCACTTTCGGAGTGGGGCAAAACGCATAAAAGAAACATTCGGGAAGATGCTTTTTAAAATTTAATTAAAATTATCAAGATTCAATCTAACCATACATATTCTCTTACAGATTAACAAATGAAATGAATTTTACGCAATCATCTATTAAGATCTGAGAAATCTGTGAGAAAGAATTAGAGGGTTATCAATTAAAAGACTGCCTGAATTCCAACGGCGACATATTCGTTTTCTTTTTAAATAATGTGCTGAAAGACTGTGAATGCTCAAACCCCAGTTCATAAGCAATCTCGCTTACCGTTAATTCTGTCGTCGAAAGTTTCTCCTTGGCTTTGCCGATCAGCTTTTCGTGGATATGCTGCTGCGTATTTTGTCCGGTATGAATTCTCAACAAATCACTCAGATAGTTCGGAGAAAGATTCATGGCTTCTGCAATTTGATGAACGGTTAACAAGCCTTTCTCAGATGATTCTCTATCAAAATAATCATTCAGGAAAGATTCGAATTTTGCTAAAAGCTGGTGGCTGCCGCTTTTTCGGGTAATAAACTGCCTTTCGTAAAAACGTTTGGAATAATTCAGCAGCAATTCAATCTGCGACAGGATGATTTCCTGGGTATGATGGTCGATATGCTGGCATTCCTTATCGATTTTAAACAAAATCTCAAGAAGGTCGTTCTCTTCATCTTCAGATAAATGCAAAGCTTCATTTACCGCATACGAGAAAAAACCGTAAGAAAAAATGGTTTTTGCCAAAGGATGCTTTAACAGGAAATCTTCATGAAAAACCAGGAGATATCCTGTATTTTCGCAATCCATCGTTTTCAGATCCAGATACTGAACCTGGTTGGGTGCCGTAAAGCTCAGAACACCTTTGTCATAATCGTAATGCTGCTGGCCGTATTTTATTTTTCCTTTCGCATTACGTTTCAGGGCGACACAATAATGTTTACTCACGAAACCGTCCCACACCTTATCTTCAATAAAAATACTTTCATAAAGATTAATGACGCTTACCATCGGATGCTTCGGCTCCGGAAGTGAAAGCAAACGGTGAAACTGGGAAATAGATTGTATGGTATTCATGATCTGAAGTTCTAAATAGTAAAGATAATAATTTGGGCAGCTTTTTCCGCCTTCCGCTCCCAATCTTTTGTTCGTAGTTCCTCCTCACAAAAGGATTTCCGCTCAAGTCGGGCTGCAATCGTACTGCTTTCCAATGTTGTGTTCGAATTTGTTTTTTTTTCAAACGCAAAGTCAAACAAGGAAAATTAAAACTGTTTTATAAATTAAGATAAACAAAGGCGTAAACTTAGCAATGAAATACAATTTTAGTATTTCGTAAGTAAGCGAAGCGCCTTTGTATGTCTTAAAAACGTTAGTAAATAAATAAAACTTTGTCTCACTTTGCGATTAAATAATGGATAAAATAAAATCAGCAAAATCAGTTAATCTGCGGGAACTCAAAAATCAATAATCCAGCAATCCCATTCCGAATTCGTCATAGGTCGCTCCGGTATCCGTTCCGAGTGGAACAATACTTTCCAGTTGCCGGATTTCGGATTCAGTCAGCTGGATAGTGGCGGCTTCTATATTCTGCTCGAGATATTTTCTGCGTTTCGTTCCCGGAATAGGAAGAATCCCTTTGCTGATGATCCATGCCAGGGCCAGTTGAGATGCAGTGATACTCTTTTCCTTAGCCATACGTTCAATCGCATCCACCAGCTCGATGTTTTTATAAAAATGCTGTTCCTGAAAACGCGGGATGCCTCTTCGGAAATCGTTTTCCGGCAAATCGTCAATGGTTCGGATCTGTCCTGATAAGAACCCTCTGCCCAGAGGCGAGTACGCCACAAAACCGATTCCCATTTCATTCAGGGTGCTGAGAACTCCTTTATCCTCTACCGTTCTTTCAAATAAAGAATATTCGCTCTGTACGGCGGAAATAGGGTGGACGGCATGGGCTTTTTTTACCGTTTCGGAAGACACTTCCGACAAACCGATATACCCGATTTTGCCTTCTTTTACCAACTCGCTCATGGCTCCGACGGTTTCTTCGACAGGTGTGTTTTTGTCAAGACGGTGCATATAATACAGGTCGATATAGTCTGTTTTTAAGTTTTTCAGAGAACGCTCTACTGATTTTTTTATGTAATCTCTGGTGCCGTTGATCTTCCAGGTTACCTGGTCGTTGTCATCGATCTCCCAGCCGAATTTAGTGGCGATGATATACCGGTCGCGGTTGCCTTCAATCGCTTTGGCAATCAGCTGTTCATTTTTAAAGGGGCCGTACAGATCGGCAGTGTCAAGAAAATTACCACCCAGTTCCAAAGAGCGGTGGATGGTGGCGATGGCTTCCTGTTCATCGGTTTTGCCGTACATGTCTGCATCGCCGAATCCCGTCATTCCCATACATCCCAAACCAATATTCGGAACGGTTAATCCCCGGCTTCCTAATTTTACCTGTTTCAATTTCATATTGTTGATTTTTATTGATACAAAATTCAGCATAAATTCAGAACCGGATGTATGCAAAACCATGGTTGTCGTATGCAAATTAC
>JBMDXW010000106.1:0-16933 GCA_048594965.1 Chryseobacterium sp. | reverse complement strand
TTATCATAAACAGTATTTTCAGAATTTTTCATAATAAAGAAAGGTATCCTGTTATCAATTCAGTGTATGAATCGAAAATCACCAACTCGATGGCTCATCTTGTTGCACTTCTGATTATCGGTGGTATTCACGAATCTATTTTTTATGGAGCTTTAAAAAATACGACGATATTTATCATCAGGTGTGTGAATTTAGGGTTGGTAATGATCTTTGCCGGAATGCTGTACAGGGGATTAACGGCTTTCAGGAATTATTTTGTCATTAAGCAGGATTTTTACAGGATCATGGCACTGAATGCTATTTCTGAAACCGTAAAGATCTTGGGGATCTTCATTTTTTCGGTGGTCGGGATCTGTGTGATTTTCGGGATCAAAGGAACCACGATTGTCGGTAGCTTAGGAGCGATAACCGCCGTTCTCGTGCTCGTTTTCAGGGATACGATCCTGGGATTTGTTACCGGGCTTCACGTAGCTACTTCGAAAAACCTCAAAGTGGGCGACTGGGTAAGCATTCCGAAATATAATCTCGAGGGAAATATCGCGGAAATAAACCTTCTCACGACGAAGATCAATAATTTTGACAGAACCTTTTCCACCATTCCAACCTATGACCTTCTGACGACGGAAATCAAGAACCTGCAGGTCATTTCGGAAACCAACGGGCGAAGAATCAAAAAGTCAATCTATTTTAATATCAATTCGTTTAAGTTTCTTACCGATGAAGATATTGAGCGGCTGAAAAACATCAATCTCATTTCAGACTACCTCAACAAACGTTCTGCGGAACTGAGAAAAGAGAAAGAAAATATGATGCACAAGGAAGAGATCATCAATGGCAGACAGCTTACCAATATCGGGGTTTTCAGGTATTATGCCCAAAAATATATTGAAAAGATCCCTGAGCTTGACAAAGAGGGACCGGTAATGGTACGGCAGCTTAATATCACTCCGCAAGGTCTTCCGCTGGAGATTTATTCTTTTACTACCGATACCGAATGGGTGCGGTTCGAGGAAATCCAGTCGGATATCTTTGATCATTTGCTGGTCGCGTCAAAAGAGTTTGATCTCGAAATAATGCAGGTAAAAGTTTAATTTTTCAGGGACTGCATTCACTCTGTAAAAAGCAAAAAGTCACGGTTTCATTTCTGAATTTTGGATATTATCAATAGCTTTGCAGCTGTATAAGACCGAATGATTCCGGATCTGTTTTATGATCTTCATAAGCATAAAATCAGGGTTCGGATTATTTCAAAAAATAGATCAGCAAAATGACAAAACTTAGTGTAAACATCAATAAAATTGCAACTTTAAGAAACGCAAGAGGCGGCGATATGCCCAGCGTGACGGAAGCTGCTGTTAAAATTCAGGAATTTGGCGGACAGGGAATTACCATTCACCCAAGACCCGATGAAAGGCATATTACCCGGAAAGATGTTTATGATCTTAAACCGATCGTAACCACGGAATTCAACATTGAAGGAAATCCGCACCGCGAGTTTATTGATATGGTGCTGGATGTAAGGCCCGGGCAGGTAACCCTCGTTCCGGATGCCGATGATGCCATTACTTCCAATGCAGGCTGGGACACCAGAAAGCATCTCGGGTTTCTTACGGAAATCATCACCGAGTTTAAAAATGCCGGAATCCGGACATCGGTTTTTCTGGATCCTGAGCCTGAACTCGTGGAATACGCCGCAAAATCAGGAGCAGACCGGATCGAACTCTATACGGAAGCCTATGCAAAAAATTATACGGTCAATAAAGAATCTGCGATAAAGCCTTATTACGACACCGCTGTTGCAGCTGCTGAATTTGGGCTCGGACTGAATGCCGGCCATGATTTAAGCCTCGACAACCTTAAATATTTTGCCGATCACATCCCAAATCTTCTGGAGGTTTCCATCGGGCACGCCCTGATTTCAGAAGCTTTGTACATGGGACTGGAAAATACCGTACAGGCTTATCTGAAAAGACTGGCAAAATGGTAGGTCCCGGTCGGAATCAAAAGTGACAAGGTAATCCAGGCTAGTCCTTAAACCTTCGTATTCTATTCTCATCTTCCCATCCTAAAAAACAAAAAAATATGGAAATTTTAAATTCAAAAATATTTGGCGAAAATCTTTCGTCGACACCGCTTTTGGTATTTCACGGGTTATTCGGTATGCTCGACAACTGGGGGACTTTCGGTAAGGATCTGGGGGAATATCTTCCGGTACACCTTATTGA
This sequence comes from Chryseobacterium sp., assembly GCA_048594965.1. Classification (GTDB taxonomy): domain Bacteria; phylum Bacteroidota; class Bacteroidia; order Flavobacteriales; family Weeksellaceae; genus Chryseobacterium. The sequence goes on along the minus strand of JBMDXW010000106.1, from coordinate 14,708 downwards.
CCTCAGGAATCATGGTCGAAGCTTTCATTCCGAAGGTATGTCCCATGATGATCTGGCAGACGATATTCTCCGGTATATGGATCATTACGGTATTTCAAAAGCACATATCCTCGGTCATTCGCTTGGTGGCAAAGCAGTGATGCAGTTTGCCATAAAATATCAGCAAAAAGTAGAAAGTCTGGTCGTAGTCGATATTTCTCCCAAAGCATACCCTCCGCATCATCAGGGGATCATTAAGGCCCTGGAATCTGTAGACTTCAATACGGTAAATTCCAGAAGTGAAGTGGAAGCCGTGCTTAATCAGTACATTCCGGAAAAATCGACCATTCAGTTCCTGACGAAAAACCTGTACTGGGACGATAATAAAAAGCTGAACTGGAGATTCAATCTTAAAACGTTGTCGGAGAAATATAATGAATTTGTATCCAACGCGATAAAGTTCGGTGTTTTTGAAGGCAAAACTTTATTTATTGCCGGGGAAAAATCAAATTACATCCTTCCGCAGGATCATTTTGCCATAAGACAGCAGTTTCCAAAAGCAGAATTTGTAACGGTAAAGAACGCCGGACACTGGGTGCAGGCGGAAAACCCTGTTGATTTTGCTAATGTAATTAAACAATTTTTAAATATTAATGAATAAAAATCCTGTATTTGTCCTGATTTGTTAAAATTTTCTTAAAAACAGATTTTATCTTCTCTTGGTGATTATTTTTTAATACTTTAGAACTTTCTAAATTAAAAATATTAATATTATGAAAGGTAAAAAATCAAAAAAGCCATTTTTTGCTTCATTCCTTGAGAAGCAAGTACAGGATCCCGAAACCGTAAAAGGAGGAAGCATTACCTCTGTAGTGGTTGATAACGTTACAAATTCTCTTCGTGACAATGTGACAAAGCCGGGAGGTGACAACGTAACCATGAAGTACCCTTCAGACGGTGATGAGGATGCAACAGCCGTTTAAAATCTAATACCAACAACTCATAAACTCTAAATTAAATTATTATGAAAAACAAAGATTCAAAGAAGAAGCCTTTCTTCGCGTCTTTCCTTGAGAAACAGCTTCAGGATCCTGAAAAAATCAAAGGAGGAACTGATGTTACGATTGCTACACAGGACGGACCGATCACAACGTCTAAAACTGCAGATACCATCACAAAGCCTCAGTATGATATGGCTCAGACGATGAAGTATCCGTCGGACGGAGATGATGATTCTCCTAGTGTATAATGAAATGTTGATAAGAATACATTAACAAAATCATATCGAAAGGAAACTTACATTCTAAGTTTCCTTTTTTAATAACAATCGGCCAATGATCCTCTGCATTACCCATTCCCGCGATTTTTACAATATCGATCTCTTTTTTGAATATCTTGAAAGTAAAAACATACCTTATTTCAGGTTGAATTCCGATCGGCTGAACCATCTTCAGCAGATCAGCATCAGTGAAAATGGGTTTGAGCTGACAGACGAGTCCGGAAATACCCTGAAATCGGAAGAAATCAGGGCTGTCTGGCACAGAAAGTCCTGGCAGATCGGTATTCCGGAAGAGCTCGATGAGGCCTACAGCAAAATATTTCTTAAAGAATATTCTGCCCTGCGCTACAACCTCTTTACCGCACTGGAACATCTTCCCTGGATCAATCCGTTTGAAAATGAAAATAAAATAGACGGTAACAAGATGCTTCAGCTGAAAATGGCCAAACAAAACGGACTTACCGTACCTAAAACGCTCTTTTCAAACGATGCTGATAAAATTACGGCTTTCTTCCATGCTTGCTGCAACGGAAAAATGGTAGCCAAGCTGCATGGTACGCTCTCAAAATCAATGGGTGGGGAAAATCTTCTTTCCACGAATATTATTGAGGAAGGCTCTCTTGAAGACATCGCAGATATTGCCTATTGCCCAATGATTTTTCAGCCTTATATTGAAAAGGAATATGAATTGAGAATCGTTTATCTGGCCGGAGAATTTTTTACCGGAAAAATCAATAACAGTGAAAATGCCGATTGGCGCATCGCACAGGGAAATTACTTCTGGTCAGCCTATCAGCTTCCCGAACCCGTTAAAGAAAATCTGACTGCCATGATGCAGGAAATGGGCCTTTATATGGGAGCCATAGACATGATCAGGGGGAAAGACGGAAACTATCATTTTCTTGAAGTCAATCCGCAGGGAGAGTGGGGAATGCTCCAGAAAGACCTCCATTTTCCGATTGCCCGGCGAATTGCCGATAATCTTATAAAAAGAATGAAGAACCCATGAACAAAATTTTAATCATTACGCATACAGGAGATAATTTTTCCATCGAAAAAGTTACGGAATACATTGATAAAAACGGATGCGAAGTCATTCGGTTTAATGTTGACGAATATCCCCTCACAAACAAATTATCCACCACGTTTCAGGACGGAAAGTGGGCGACCATCCTCGAAACTTCCGATAAAAAGTACCGCCTGGACGAAATTTCGGCAGTGTGGTACAGAAGAGCATACAACATCGGGCAGGGCCTGAGGGAAGAGTTGGATGAGAAATTCCTTGGCGCTGCCATGGGCGAGATCCGCAATACCCTTTTCGGCTTCCTGGAATCCATAGATGTTTATTCACTCGGGAAACCAAGTGTCTACCGACGACTCGACAGCAAGGAAGAGCAGCTGAAGATTGCCGACAAAATAGGACTGAAGATTCCTGAGACCTGCATTACCAACAATCCCGAAGAAGCAAAACAGTTTGTCCTGAAACACCAGGACGTCGTAGCCAAAATGCAGACCGGCTTTGCCATATACGAAGACGGAGTGGAAAGCGTGGTTTTTACCAATATGGTAAATGAAGACAAACTGGAAGAACTCGAATCGCTTCTCTATTGCCCGATGCAGTTTCAGAAAAAAATCGAAAAGAAAAAAGAGCTCAGGATTACCGTGGTAGGCCGTGACGTTTTTGCTTTTGAAATTGATTCCCAGCAGTCGGATGCCGCAAAAATCGACTGGAGAAAGGATGGGGTTAATCTGATCGATAAGTGGATTCCTACAGAGCTTCCTTCCGATATCGAAGCAAAACTTCTTGAGCTTCTCGATGTTTATCACGTAGACTATGGCGCGATCGATATGATCGTTTCTCCTGAAGATGAATATTATTTTATAGAAATCAATGCCGCCGGAGAATTTTTCTGGCTCGATAACCTGACTGAAGGAAACCGGATTTCAAAAAGTATTGCTGATGTCCTGTGCGATAAAGCAATCCGAAGGAGCAATGAAGTATTGGTGCAAAATGTATAAATATTCAGAAAAGAAAGCCGGAATAATCAGTTTATTCCCGGTCTTCCGAAAATAAATAATGGTCATCGGCCGGTTTTTCCGGATCATTCCAATCCCTATTCTTTGTCCAACCCTGTGGCTTTATTTCATCCCGGGGTTGGATAAATTTTTTGATCATTGATCTTAAAAACTTCAGGTCGGAAATTAAATCAGTTGAACATAAGGTCCCCGGTCTACTTACAAAGAGTAATGGCTTACTTCACAAGGTTCCCGGTCTACTTACGAAGAGTATGGGTGTACTTCAGAAGGTTCCCGCTTTACTTACGAAGAGTTTCAGCGTAGTATAGAAGGTTATTTGTTTAAATGATCCTGTTCGCATTTTGATTTTAATTTAACGGATACCTCAAAACTATTTTTTGATCATCCCGGAGAAAATGTCCGGATACTTTTATAATTTATGATGAATTAAAACTGAAATCTCCTTTAAAAATCGCAAATTTGCAGATACGGATCAAATGATCATAAATGAGTCAACCAAGTAAAAATAACGGATGGTTTTTGTAACGGGTGCTACCGGAATTCTAGGCCGGGTAATTGTTTTGGAACTCCTGAATAAAGGGAAAAAAGTACGTGCTGCAAAGAGGCCGGCAAGTAACTTAGACGACGTAAAACATTCCTATTCATTTTATACGGAAAATCCTGAAGGTTTTTTTGATAAAATCGAATGGGTGGATGTAGATTTTGATGATGTTCAGTCAATTCAGGATGCCCTTTCCGGTTGTGATGAGGTCTACCACTGTGCCGCAAAAGTAGGATTTAATCCCGCTGACGATAAGGAAATGTACCGTACCAATGTAAAAGGTACCGAAAATCTCCTGTACGCCTGTGAAGGTTCCGGAGTTGCAAAATTTCTGCATGTAAGTTCCATCGCCGTTCTTGATCTCTATAATGAAAACGGTGAACTTGATGAAAGTTCAGATTTTAACCCGAAAGAAGAGCATTCTGCCTACGCGATATCAAAACATCTTGCCGAAATGGAAGTGTGGAGAGCTTCTGCTGAAGGCTTGGATAGCATCATCATCAATCCGGGGATGATCGTCGGAAGCGGAAACTGGGGTAGCAGCAGCGGAGATCTGTTTCCCACCCTGGAAAATAACAGCTATACTTTTTCGGGGGGCACCAGCTATGCCGATGTAAGAGACGTCGCTAGGATCTCCGTAGAGCTGATGGAGCAGAATATCTTTGGGGAACGTTTTGTCATCATCTCCGAAAATAAAAGATATGCCGACCTGGCAAAACAGGTCCGGCAGGAACTTGGATTAAAGGAACCCAAAGTCCTTTCCCGATTTCAGCTCAACATGGGAATTCTGGCCAATAGTCTCCTCGGATGGCTGATCCCCAAACTGAGAATGGTAACCAGATCCAACGTGGAAGCCATTTCCGGGATGAAGATCATCTCCAACAGAAAAGTGAAAGAAAGATTGAATTACACTTTTATTCCTTTGGAAGAAACCATCGACTTCCATCTTAAAAATTACATTAACGATAAAAAGCTGAAGAAATGAATCTTGCGGAGGCAATCATTCAAAAAAATATAGATAAGCATCCTCTGAAACCGGCCATCGGTTTTAAAAAGAAAAACGAAGGATGGAAAGAACTGAGCTGGAAAAGATTCGGTGAAATCGTTCTGAAAACAGCAAATGCTTTAAAGGAAACCGGAATCCGCGAAAATGATAAGGTAGCCATCTATTCGGATAACTCATCAGAATGGATGATCTTCGATCTGGCGGCCCTGTCGCTGGGTGCCGTTACGGTTCCGATCTATTCCACCAACAATGCAGAGCAGGCCGAGTACATCATCCGTGATTCCGGAGCGAAAATAATCCTTGTCGGGGATCAGCCCCAGTATGATGCGTGTCTTGACATATTACATCAGCAGGAAAACAACCTGGAAACAATCATCGTCTCGAAAAAAGCGGTTTGGATCAAAAAAGAAATGAACAGCTTTTATCTGGAAGATTTTATTGCTAAATCTTCCCCGGAAGCCGAATTCTCCAAAAAAGAATCTGATGATGTAGCTACACTGATTTATACTTCCGGAACAACAGGAACCCCGAAAGGCGTTATGCTCACCCACGGGAATTTTATCAAAGCTTTCGATGCCCATTTTGAGTTTTTCAAATTTAAAAATTTCGAGGAAGAGCTTTCTCTGGCATTTTTACCTTTAAGTCATGTCTTTGAACGAAGCTGGAGCCTGCTCTGCTTATACGGAGGTGCCAGGGTGTATTTTCTGGAAGATCCTAAGAATATTGCAAAAGCGCTGGAAGAGGTAAAGCCTACCATGATGTGTGCCGTGCCAAGATTTTTTCAGAAAATCTACGCCGGTGTTCTGGAAAAGGCGGAGGAAGGTTCCTCTTTAAAGAAAAAAATATTCGATTGGGCCGTAAAGACAGGCTGGGAAACCGCAGAATTGAAAAGAAATGAAAAACCGGTTCCTTTCGGACTGAAAATAAAAGAAACGATTGCAGAGACTCTGGTTTTCAGTAAGATTAAAGAAAGAATGGGCGGAAGGCTCTGGTTTCTGCCTTGTGGCGGAGCTTCCCTGTCTCCTGAAGTCACCCGATTCTTTGAGTCGGTGGGAATTCATGTTACCGTAGGATACGGTCTTACGGAAACGACGGCAACGCTTACCCTTTTTCCGTTCACTCATTTTGAACACGGAACCAGCGGAAAACCTCTCCCGGGTGTGGAAATCCGTATTGGCGACGAAAATGAAATTCAGGCTAAAGGAAACGGAATTATGAAAGGCTACTACAACAACCCGGAAGAAAGCCGCAACGTGTTTACCGAAGACGGCTGGTTTAAAACCGGTGATGCCGGAAAGATCGACCAATACGGAAATCTTACCATCACCGACCGCCTGAAGGATCTCATGAAAACCTCCAACGGAAAGTATATTGCCCCACAGCAGATCGAAAATCTTCTGACCAACAACAACTTTATTCAGCAGATTGTTCTGATAGCCGAAGGCAGGCAGTTTGCTTCGGCCCTTATCGTTCCGAACTTTGAATTCCTGCACGAGTATCTTAAAAAGAATAATATTCCGTTTACCAATTGGGAAGAAGTGGTGAAAAATGAAAAGGTACACGGATTTTATCAGCAGAAAATCAAAGAATTGCAGGAACATTTGTCAGAGTTTGAAAAAGTGAAAAAATTTACCCTCATGCCTGCGGAATTTGAGATCAATACCGGTGAAATTACGCCTACATTAAAGGTGAAAAGGAATGTTGTTCTTAAAAAATACGCCGACCTGATTGATGCAATGTATTAAGTAAGGTGAAGGTTTTGAAATAAGGATTGAGGTAACAGATAGTTAAAAAATTATGACAGCACAGGAATTTTTAGGAAAAGAAGAGTTTACAATACAGAATCAAACAGTTTCGGAAAGCTGCCCGTCGAATATTGCCCTGATCAAATATTGGGGGAAATACGACAATCAGATTCCGGCAAATCCGAGCATGAGTTTTACGTTAAATCATTGTAAAACCAATACCACAATGGAATTCCGGGCTGACGAACCATTTTCGGTACAGACTTTCCTAGCAGGAAACGAAGAAGTGAAATTTGCCGAAAAAATTGAAAAATATTTCAGGAATATCGAACCTTACCTTCCATGGATTCTGAAAGGCAGTTATGTGATTAAAACAGAGAATACCTTTCCTCACAGTTCCGGAATTGCAAGTTCCGCTTCCGGCTTCGGTGCTATTGCCAAGTGTCTGATGAACCTGGATGAAACCTTTTCCGGGAAAACTTCTGAAGAAGAATCGTTGAGAAAAGCTTCTTTTTTGGCCAGGCTCGGTAGCGGAAGTGCATGCAGAAGCTTATATAATGGTTTGGTGGTCTGGGGAGAGTCGCAGGTAAGAGGAAGTTCCGATCTTTTTGCAGTTCCTTATCCGGACGATGAGATTCATGACATGTTTAAAGATTTCAATGACTGGGTTTTACTGGTGCATGAAGGTCAGAAATCTGTTTCTTCCACAGTGGGTCACGGTCTGATGAATACCAATCCGTATGCAGACCGCAGATTTCAGGAGGCCAGGGAAAATTTTGGTCCGATGAAAGAGATTTTAGCCACCGGTGATATGCAACGCTTCATTAAATTGGTTGAACATGAAGCATTAACGCTTCATGCGATGATGATGATGAGTGATCCTGCTTTTATCTTAATGAAAACAGGAACCCTGGAAATAATCAATAAGATCTGGGATTTCAGGAGAGAAACCGGTTTATCATTATTCTTCACCCTTGATGCCGGCGCCAATGTTCACGTTTTATTTCCTAACGACGGATCTGAAGAAAAGATCAGATCGTTTATCGAAACCCAATTATTACAGCATACCCAGAATAATGGGGTCGTGAAGGATGTGATAAAGATCTTTAATTGATGTATTTAAAATACCTGACGATGTTTCATAAAAAACCTGCGCAGCTTTCGGGTGAAAGGTGCGCAGGTTTGGAGTAACTCCTGCTTGGGTTTGCGGTAAAACCTGCGCAGGTTTATAGATTTCAATGACTGGGTTTTACTTTTTCCTGGTGCATGAAGGTCAGAAATTGAATGAAGTATTGATGCATGCTTTATTTATGCGCTGAGTTTGTCATAGAAATCGGAATGAAATACTCAACACTTAGAAAATATGCACTAACCTGCTATTAACAATCAATTTAGCCGATCCAGCTATAACTTTTCCAAAGTCAGGCTAATTGAGATGTATTAAAGGCAAAGAACAGATAAAATATACAGAATACCTTCATCCTTCCGTTACCACCGCATCCCGCTCGCCGTCTTCTTTTTTTCCTTCTTCGATCATTTCTTCGGCTTCATGTTTTTCTTCCGGTGTTGCGTAATCAATCCGTTCTTCCTGCTTTTCCTCCTGTTCGTGGTCGATGAAGAATTCGCAGTATACCGGGAGATGGTCTGAACCGAAGTTTTCCAGGGTCTTCAGATCTTCAATGAAAATTTCTTCACTGTGAAACATCAGATCGATCGGGAATCTCAATAAACGGTACTTCGCATGAAAGGTAGACACAAAAGAACGCCCGATCCTCGGATCAATAAGATGGCTTGTCTTCCTGAACAGGATGGAAGACTTCGACCAGGCTACATTGTTGAAATCCCCAACAACAATGACGGGTTTTTTTATTTCAATTACCCTTTTTGCAGTACTCAGAAGGTCGCCGTCTCTTTCCTTTGAAGTCTCCTCCTCGGTAGGACTTGGCGGCGGCGGATGAACTCCGAAAAAGACAAATGAAAATCCGTCTTCTGTCTTTAAATGAGCTTCAATGCTTGGAATATCATCTGCCACAAAATAATGGGTCTGGGAACTTTCTATTTTTATTTTCGAGTAAAAATGCATTCCGTAGGTATTTTCCAGCGTGACTTTATGCTGATAGGGATAGTCTTTTTCTAATTTTCGTAATGCATTTTCCCAGTCACCGTTGCTTTCCATGGTGAGAAACATTTCGGGACGGTATCTTTCGATCAGCTGGATAAAACGGTCATATTCCTCGTTAAACTGATAAACATTGGCTGAAATAAAGTGGAGCTTTTCGGAAGACCGGTACTTTTGAGTATATTTTTTAACAGGATACAGTGGCGTATATTTTACCAGAATTACGCTGTGATGAATAAGCATCATAAACAACAACGCCTGAAAATACCAGAAATACGGCGACTTATCCGGAGTGATGAAACCAAGAAGTAAGGTTAAAAGGATGAAAACAGTAATCTGTATTTTACCGAATTCCGGAACACGGAATATCCAGTGAGAATGTTGAATTTTTGGCAGTATGGTTAGAATCAACAACAATACCGTCAGAATCAGATAGGCTGTCCACATATGTTAAAATAATTCTATAAATTTAAATTATTTTTTATTATTGCTCAAATCAAATTATCTTTAAAGCTTAATATTAATAACAATTAAAACCGTTCCAAATACACCTGTTTTTGATGAATAAATTTTTTCCGTTCGTTTTTCTTTTCGAAAGTTTTTGCTTGGGACAGAGTCAGGGATACCGAGCTTCCTTTGCTGAATTGATTTGTTGCCATCAAGCTGGTAAAACAAAACGGAGCGTGGAAATTCAGTACGTGATTGACACCAGAAGGGTGGACGAGGTGGAAAAAAGACTCAACGTTGAACCTAAAAGGCTCAATTTCCAGGCAAAAAGGCTCGTTGATGAACCTCAAAGGCTGAAAAACCAGGCAAAAAGGATGGACGACGAGGCAAAAAGGCTCAGCGTTGAACCCGAAAGGCTCGATTTCCAGGTAAAAGGCTCGTTTAAAAACATTAATATAACTGCAAAGAAATAAAATAATGAGAAATAAGAATCTGATACTGAACTATGTCTTTTTAAGCTGTGTGATTGTTTTGTTTATAAATGATCATTTTTTTAAATTTCAATATACCAGCTGGTTTACAGGGAAATTGTCTGATGCTGTCGGGATCATACTTTTGCCGATGCTCGTGACATTTGCATTTCCGAAACTGAAAGAAAATTCTGTTTTTGCTTCCGGACTGTTCTTTATTTTCTGGAAATCTCCTTTTTCAGAAAGTTTTATCAGAATGTACAATGCAATTTCGCCGATTGACATTCACCGAGTGATTGATTATTCAGATTTAATAGTCTTATTGCTGTTACCGATTCCTTATTTTTTGATTAAAAACGATCATATTTTTGAAAACTTCGTTATAAAGAAAATCCATACTGCTGTCGTTTTATTTCCTACCGTTTTTGTTCTGATGTCAACTTCACAGTCTAATGGTTATACCTATTCTCCTGAAACCGGTAAACTGACTTTTCGGGATTTTAATTTTGAAATGAAAAAAACGGAAAGTGATCTCCTGATGAAGCTTGAAGAGCAACATATTAAAGTAGTAAAAGATACCCTTCAGATTCTGCATTCTTTACGATATGAGATTTCAGCTATGGGTAAATTTGATCAGGGTGCTATTACAAAAGGAGGTGATATTTTTAAAGTAGATAATGCAGAATTAAGAAAACGTATTGAGGAAAGGATTTATTACAGTTCAGATTATAAAATTAAGGAACTTAAAATAGGCGAGCGAACCGTTAAAAATATAAGCTTTTCAATAGGCCCGGCTTATAATAAAATTAATGCTAAAAAGTTTATTGCCATTAAACTTCATGAATTAGAAATTGACAAACGTCTGGACGACGATAAAGTTGCGGCCAGCCTTAGGGAAATTTATCAAAGTGCCGTAATGAGCAGTTTTAAAAGTTTTTAATATGAAAATCCATCACATTGCCATCATTTGTTCAGATTACGAAGTTTCAAAGAATTTCTATACTGAAGTTTTAGGTTTAAATATCATCCGCGAAGTGTATCGGGAAGAAAGACAGTCTTTCAAGCTGGACCTTGCCATCGGAGATCACTATGTTATCGAATTATTTTCGTTTCCTGATCCTCCGGAAAGACCTTCAAGACCAGAAGCTTGTGGTTTAAGACATCTGGCTTTTGCTGTTGAAAATGTTAATGAAAAGCGGGAAGAATTCATCCACAAAGGATTAAATTGTGAAGAGATCAGAATAGATGAATTTACCGGCAAAGAGTTCTTCTTTACCCAGGATCCTGATCAATTGCCACTGGAATTTTATGAAGTCTAACGAATTGCAAATAAATTTAAGCTAAAATGAAAAAACTTGTCATCCTGTGTGCTCTGGCTATGATAGGGCAAATAAATGCTCAGAAGGTTAATGAGCCGAAAAATCATCCGAAAGAGTGGTCCCAATCTTACGAACCTTTCAGAATTGCCGGAAATCTGTATTATGTGGGAACGTATGATCTCGCCTGCTACCTGATTGTAACCGATAAAGGGAATATCCTTATTAATACAGGACTTGCCGATTCGTTGCCGATTATTAAAAACAACATCAAAAAACTTGGTTTCAAATACCAGGATATCAAAATATTGCTGCTTACCCAGGCCCATTATGATCATTTGGGAGCCATGGCAGAAATCAAAAAAGAAACAGGCGCTACACTTTTTGTGGACGAAGCTGACGCCGATGCCTTGAAAACCGGTGGGAAATCAGACTATGAAATGGGCAAATATGGGGTGACCTTCAAACCTGTCAGTCCCGATGTGATCTTAAAAGACAGGGATATCGTGACCCTTGGAAGTACGAAACTGATGATGCTTCACCATCCCGGACATACCAAAGGTTCTTGCAGCTATCTGTTTGAAACGGGTGACCAGCAAAGAAAATATAAGATTCTGATCGCCAATATGCCGTCCATCATCATTGATAAGAAGTTTTCCGAGGTCGGTACTTATCCCGCAATCGCTAAAGATTATGAGTATACGCTGAATGCCATGAAAAAACTCGATTTTGATATCTGGGTGGCTTCACATGCCAGCCAGTTTGGCCTTCATGAAAAACATAAGCCTGAAGATCCGTACAATCCGGGAGCTTTTATGGACAAAAAGGATTATTTTGAAGAATTGGACGCCCTTGAAAAAGACTATCTTGAGAAAAAAGCTTCCGAATAGTCCTAATGGGCATAACCGGTAAAAAAGCTGATGGCCATAATCGCTAAAACAATGGAAGAAATGACTACGTAAACGTAGTCTTTTTCTTTAAGATACCCGATCAGCGCAAAGATGATCCTCATTAAAGGCGTAAAAATCAGCAGCAGGATTCCCAGTTGGATAATCGCCATGCCTTCACCTTTACAAAGAGAATTCCAGAAGTGTCCCCATACTTTTTCCGACGAGCTTCCCATATCGAGAGCCGTATATCTTTCAGGCATTTTAAAGCCTTCCGTGAAAAGTTTTACAAAGCCGACAAGCGAAGTAATGACGGAAAGGATAACCCCAAGTCTCAGCAAATTACCGACCGAACGGTTCAGATCTACATCCGTGAAATTCTTTCTCATTATCTGAAGCTTTTGTTGATACCGTTATACATCATATACACCGAAAGAATCGTGATGACGATCGCAAAGAATACTTTTAATTTCTTTGTTTTTGAAACCATTAATGTTTTTGAGCCGATAAAACTTCCTACCACCACGCCGATCAGCACCGGAGCTACGATCACAGGAACGATTTCACCCCTCTGAAAATAAATCAGTGCACTTGCCACGGCGGTAACACCGATCATGAAGTTACTGGTGGTCGTTGAAACTTTAAAAGGCAGTTTCATCATATTGTCCATTGCCAGAACTTTCAATGCGCCGGATCCTATCCCCAAAAGTCCGGACATGGCGCCGGCAAACATCATCATCAGAAATCCGGGAACCGTATTTCTTGCCGAATAGCTTTTCAGAACGCCTTTGTCAGGAAAGGTTCCGAAGAGCTTCAGCTTTTCCTCAAGGCTTCCTTTGATGACCGGTTCCTGATGGTCCGGTTTTCCTTTTAGATTTAAAATAACGGTTAAAAGAAGGATGCTGGCAAAAATAATTCCGATGGTATTCGGGTTCAGCATTCCGGAAACCAGGGCGCCGACGATAGCACCTGCGGTCGTGGCAATTTCCAGAAACATACCGATTCTCATGTTGGTAAAGCCTTCTTTTACAAAAGCAACTGCTGCACCGGAGGAAGTTCCGATCACTGAAATAAGAGAGGCGCCAATAGCATAATGCATAGGAACGCCGAAACCCAGCGTCAATAAAGGGATAATGATGACTCCTCCTCCCAATCCGGTCAGTGAACCCAGAAGACCTGCCGAAATTGCTCCAAGGAAGAGAATAATGATTTCTGACATGCTACAAATATAAAACTATTGTGCTAGTCTGCCAAACGTTTAAAAAAGATAAATTTGACGTATTTTTGCACAAATAAATTGAGTATGAAATTATTCTATGTCATTCTCGGAGCGACACCGCCCGGCAGAAATATTGAGCAGCACGATGTTTTTTTCGGAATTGCAGAAAGTCTCAAAGACCTCGTGGAAGATATGAAAGCCTTCTGGAAAGAAGCAAAAGGAAAAATTCATATCGACTGCTACCAGGAGGTAAAATTCGTGGATGGATATGAAGTAAGAATCGTTGAAAGAGGCGGTGAAACTTCGGAACAACAGCTGTATTTTATCAATCTGGGAGGTTACAAAAGAGGCTTTTTTGAAGAATTTCATGAGCAGCATCTCGTTGTTGCCGGTTCTATGGGAGAGGCTGTGAAAAAAGCGAAAACAACGGAATTTTATAAAACAATGGGGTTCAAAGGAGCCACCAGCCATATCGATGAAAAATTAGGAGTCGATATTGACGATATTTTTCCGGTAAAAGAAATCTTGCCTTCAGACATGAAAAAAAGGTATGCAATATCCCTCGTAAAATCGGAGGCAGAAAATCAGGAGAATTTTACCAGCCTCGGCTATCTGAAGATCGATAAAATTCAGTAAGAAAGTAAAGTATCCGGAGATTTTTAATCTTCTTTATATTAAAAATATTCAATTTAAAAATAATCAACAGAAAATAAAAAAGGTAATGAAAATAGGAATTTTAGGAGGCGGACAGCTCGGAAGAATGCTCATCCAGGAGGCGTTGAAATACGACGATGAATTTTATACGCTGGATCCCGCTGCTGACGCGCCCTGCCACAATATTTCATATTTTACACAAGGAAGTTTTAATGATTATGAAACCGTGATCAACTTCGGTAAGGATAAAGATGTGGTGACGATCGAGATCGAGCATGTAAACGCAGACGCACTGGCCGAACTTGAAAAGCAGGGAGTAAAAGTGGTGCCGAATTCCAATATTATCAAAACCATTCAGCAGAAAATCCTTCAGAAAAAATTTTATAAAGCCCATGATATTCCAAGTCCTGAGTTTGAAATTATGGATGGAAGTTCTGACGAAATCAAAATGCCTTTACCTTTCGTACAGAAAATGAATACCGGAGGCTATGACGGAAAAGGTGTTCAGGTCATCCGCACGCCGGAAGACATGAAAAATCTCTGGATTGCAGATTCCGTGATCGAAAAGCTGGTCGAGATCGACAAAGAACTTTCTGTAATCGTTGCGAGAAATGAAAACGGTGAAACCAGAACGTTTCCCGTTACCGAAATGGTAGCCGATCCTAAACTGAACTTGCTGGATTTCAATATCTGTCCGGTTGTATTGTCTGAAGATATTGAAGAACAGATTGATTCCATCACGGAGAAATTTTTAAATGCGATTCAGTCACCCGGCCTTTTTGCCATTGAATTATTTTTGGATAAAGAAGGAAAGGTCTGGGTTAATGAAACAGCACCGAGACTTCACAATTCAGGGCACCAGAGCCAGGAAGGAAATGCCAATTCACAGTTTGAGCAGATGTACCGCGTGGTTAAAAATTTACCTTTGGCCGATACGGATGCCATCATTTACAGCGGCATGCTGAATCTTGTGGGGGCGGAAGGCTATTCCGGAAAAGTGATGTACGAA
>JBMDXW010000105.1:0-20235 GCA_048594965.1 Chryseobacterium sp. | reverse complement strand
TCACCGAATCATTCAGCTTATTTTTTAAAATTGTCAATACTTCTTTAATCATAATTTTGCTCTTTGTTATTATGCTGCAAACATACAATCCCTTCCATCGAAAAGACAAATATTTTGAGGGGTCAAACCTGTCTTTGCAGTAAATCACATTCTTATTTTTCAGGTTGATTTAAAATAAATAATTATTCAAAGTAATGAAAATCAAATACTTAAAAATAACAAATTAAAAGAACAATTTAAACCACATCTTCCTTATTCCAATCGTGGTGAAATCTGACATGGTGACAAAAACTATATTTCCTGATCAAAATAATTCACTTCCTATCAACCTTTGAAATCGTGTCAGTCGGTTTTATTCTTTTAACTGACATCCGAAACTGCAATAAGCCATAAACTTCAGAAGACAGTTTTGCCTTTTACTGCAAAGACAGAATGCAACCCGCGTATCATTAGCAAAATGGATTTTCTTACTCTAATTTTGACCCCAATAATCTTAAAAACTTAAATCCTATGAATATCAAGAAACTTTTTGGCAAGCGCAATGAAATCATTGGCGGCCATTTCAATGAACTGCGATCCAAAATGGGGATTGCCGGTCATAATGAAGAAGCTGTTTTCTCATTAAGGGAAGAAATCTGCAATGCCTGCCCTTTAAAAAACGGCAACAACTGCAATGCGATGAAATGGATGAATCCTGAAACGCTGGAAGTTGTAGATTCTCCAAAAGACGGCTTTATCAGAGGGTGCGGATGCAGACTGAGCGCCAAGCAGAAATCTAAGTTAAGTCTTTGCCCGGCCGGTTTCTGGGGTGGAGAATTCGACAAAAAATAATCAACCGGAAGGCTCACAGTGCATCATTAAATCAATTGGAAGTCATGCAGAATCATATCATTCAGAAAGTTTTTGTTGAAATAACCGTTAACAACAAAGAGAAGGCGTATCGTATAAAAGATGATATCGGCAGCTTCTTATCTTTGGATGTATTTCCGGAGATCGAGCGCTGCATCAGGGAGCTGGATAATCGGACAGGAGCATGTACAATGCAGATCCCCCGTTTGGAACTCGACCTGAATGTAAAAAGCAGCTCCCTGAATGCTGAATTAAAAGATAAAATTGCCGGGCTCTTCCGGGAAGAACTTTCGGAGATTAGCCGACCGTTGGAAATAACCGAACAGAATCAGAGCGATCAGGAGAAGCCTTCTTGGGTGAGCGACCAGGAGAAGACCGTAAACACCTTTATTTATTTTCTGGAAAACGGGTGCATGCCCTGGTGGATTTCTGAAAAACACACGGTTGATTTTATGCAGGAACCTGTATTTGAAGATCTTATATCAGCGCCAACTTTCAGGAAAAGCATCATTTCGGTTTTACCGAAAAGAATCGTTCAGGAAAGGATCATTCATCAGCTGTCGGAAAAACAGATTGTAAAATTATGCAGGATTATTTTAAAAGGTAAGGAACTGAAAATCAACCTAGAAAATGAGGTAATCCGGCAGATACCGACCCTGAGCAGCCAATCCAGAACTTTTATATGGCGATTGATTCTGCGTGTATTATCAGAAGTTGTACATTCTTCAGATGTTAAAATCCGGGAATTTTTTTTAAAGCAATTTTCCGAAATAAAAAATACAGAAGCAAAAAAGATAAGCATCCCGCATAAAGATTTAAAAATATTAGCAGAGATCTTTCCTTTTGTTGAGAAACATGAAATCACAAAAATCATAGAAAACCCTGCACGTGCTGAAAATTATGAGCATATTCAAAAAGACCGTGAAAGTCACCATGTAGAGGAGATTTCCGAGAAGATAGCAGGCCAGAAAGGCGTCACTGCTTATAATGAAGCATTGCCCGAAGTCGGACAATACCTTCAAAATGCAGGACTCGTTCTGATCCACCCTTTCATTAAAACTTTTTTCAAACACTGCGATCTTCTGGATCCTACAAACCAGGAACTTACGGATCCAGAATTGTGTGCTCATCTTCTGCATTACATAGCCACCGGAAAAACCAACGCTCCCGAATACGACATGTCTTTTGAAAAGTTTTTATGCCATATTCCGTCAGATCAGACGATAAACAGACATATCAAACTTTCACGCAAACATAAGATGGAAGCTAAAAAACTCATAGACAGTGTAAAACAGAACTGGAATCCAATGAAAAACTCTTCCGACGAGTTGCTGCAAAATGAGTTTTTCCAACGTTCCGGTAAGCTAACGGTTACCGACTATGATTGCACGCTCACTGTAGAGCGAAAAACTCAGGATATTTTACTGGATAAACTTTCCTGGGGAATCGGACTGGTAAAGCTTCCATGGAAAGATGAATTTTTGCTGGTAAACTGGTAAATAATATTAGAAAAAGTTTTTGTTGAGTTAATGATCCTCTTAAAATAATAAACTACCGAAATAACAGGATCTGAAAACCACAACTTCACGAAATCTAATTTATCAATCTAATATAAATGGTGTTCAATTGATGCAAGCCGTAAAGTCTTTAACGTGTGTCCTTCCCAAAATAGTCCCTTATCGGTTTTACCGGTACTCCAAACTTTACGAGATCTTGCGAGATTTGCCTACCCCAGCCCGGAAATAGCTACGTACTTTTACATATATTTGTACAACTTATGAATACCCAAGAAAATTTTCCGGATAAACATTTCGGTACCGATCTGATCCTGCAGGCACTCGCTTCATCGCCGGCACCTACTGCCATCTATTCCGGTGAACAGATGTTTATCCGTTTTGCCAACCAGGGAATGCTTGAACTGTGGGGCAAGGACTCATCTGTAATCGGTAAACCCCTGATGGAAGCAATTCCGGAGCTTGAAGGTCAGCCTTTTCTGGCACTCCTGCAACAGGTTTGGGTTACGGGACAGACTTATTCCGTGTCTGAAGCTCCTGCAAAACTGATCAAGGACGGAAAAGAAGTACTGGATTATTTCGATTATGAATACAAAGCCCTCACCGACAGCGAAAATAAGACCTGGTGTATCCTCAATACCGCGCTCAATGTTACCGCTAGACGGGAATTTATTGCTCAGATCCGGGAGAAGGAAGAACGGGAGCATGCACTCAATGAGGAAATGGCAGCAACACTTGAGGAGCTTACCTCCACGAATGAAGAACTGAACACCTCCATGAGAGAGCTCGCACAAAGCAGGAAGTACATCCGTACCATTATCGAACAGGCGCCCGTGGGAATTGCGATGCTTAAAGGTCCCGACCAGGTTATTGAGATCGCCAACCCTGCCATTCTCAAAATATGGGGACGAGCAGAATCAGATGTGGTCGGTCATCCTCATGAAAAAGCCCGGCCCGAATTGAAAGGACAGCCGGTCAACAAATGGCTTACCCAGGTTTATAATAGCGGGAAACCGAAAATCAATAATGAATTTACAGTACGATTATGGGATAACGGGGGATTAAGAGAAGCGATCGTCAATTCAATCTACCAACCGATTTTTAATGAAGATGGTGACGTTTCCGGGGTATTGATTATTCTTGAAGAAATCACGCAGCAGGTCCTGGAGCGGCGTAAAACTGAGAACGACCAGCAGATGCTGGCCCTAGCCATCGATGCAGGACAGCTCGCCACCTTCTATTACCAGCCAGCAAATAACCTTTTTTCAGGGAATACTTTGCTGAAAACATGGTTCGGATTATCTGCCGAGGAATATATCGACCTGTCCGTTGCCCTGGATGTGATTCTCCCCGAAGATCGTGACCGCGTCCGAAATGCCATTATAAGTGTTCTTTCAGAAGGTTCTGACGGCAATTACTTTATTGAATACCGCATTAAGAACAATAAAGAACAAAAAGTAAGGCTGCTGCAGGCAAACGGAAGGGTCTTTTATGATGAAAAAGGCAATCCGGCAAGTCTTAACGGAATATTAAGGGATATTACGGAACAGAAAAAGGAGGAGAAACGAAAAGATGATTTCATGGGTATGGTAAGCCATGAACTTAAGACGCCGCTTACGTCACTAAAAGGTTATCTGCAGCTGCTCCAGCGGATGAACACCCGTACGGATGACTCCAGACAAGGCCATATGCTGGATCGGTCGGTCATGCAGGTGGATTATATGAATACGCTGATCAATGGATTTCTAAATGTATCAAGGCTGGATTCGGGGCAGATGCATATCGCAAAGAAAGATTTTGATGTAGATTCCCTGTTTTCAGAAATTGAGCAGGAACTTCTACTGACGCATCATTCCCGGCACTTTATTTTCAGGCGTTCCGGTCCGGTGCGGATACATGCAGACCGCGATAAAATATTGCAGGTCCTTCATAATCTTATCGGGAATGCAGTGAAATATTCTCCGGCCGGCACCTCTGTTATCTTAGAATATAAAACAACAGACAACAACCGATTGAAAATCAGCGTAGAAGACCAAGGCATCGGAATATCAGAAGATGATCAGCAGCGCATATTCGAGCGATATTACCGGGTGAAGGACATCAGTAATCCTACTATATCCGGTTTTGGGATCGGGCTTTACCTCTGCAAAGAAATTATTGAGCTGCATGACGGCACAATACAGGTCGAGAGCTTAAAGGACAAAGGAACGACATTCTCGTTTATTTTGCCGATGTAGATGACTTCACCATGCAGAAAGTATTTCCTCTCAGCCGGGAAATTCGATCCTGAAGCCTACACCGCGAACGGAATCGAACCGGATCCGGTCGTCTTTCTGAAAATACCTGCGCAGTCTGGTCATAAAAACATCCAGGCTCCGTCCTAAAAAATAATCGTCTTCCCCCCAAAGTGTTTCAAGGATTTCTTTTCTATTGATAATTTTCTGATTGTTTTTTGAAATCAGAAGTAATAATCGGGCTTCTTTTTCGGTCAGCTGGATCGTCTCATTCTGAAAAAGCAGCTGAAGCTGTGACGGAACAAAATCATAATTCCCTATTTTAATGACTTCATTGGCAGTGTTCAGATTTCTTCTGAGAATATTTTTTATTCTTAAAATCAATTCTTCCGGCTCACAGGGTTTTGTAATATAATCGTCTGCGCCAAGCTTTAATCCTAAAATCCGGTCGATGCTCTGCCCTTTCGCCGTTAAAAATAAAAATGGAATATCAGAAGTTCTTCGGATCTGTTTAGACAGTTCAAAGCCGTCAATAACCGGCAGCATCACATCAAGAATTGCTAGCTGATGATGGTTGACTGGTATTTCGCCGTTCAGAATTTGTTGGGGATTCGAAATCCATCTGACTTCAAAATCAGAAAATTCCAGATACTGCTTCAAGACCATTCCCAGATCAGGATCGTCTTCAACTAATAAAATCTTAGGCTTCATTCGGAATCATTATTTTAAATGAAACACCTCTCTTTTTTGATTTCACATCAATATTTCCTTTATATTTATCCACGACTTTCTTTACCAGAAATAGCCCGACTCCAAGACCGTTGACATGCAGATTTTCATGTCTTGCTATTCGATAATATTTATCAAAAATCTTCCGTTTTTCTTCATCAGGAATTCCTATCCCGTTATCGGAAACCTCCAATTCGATCTGCTTTCTTGCTTTAACGGAAATTTCAATTTCATCTGCACCGTATTTTGAAGCGTTGGTGATTAAATTATCCATAATCTGCCTGAAATCATTTTGAAGTAAGGATTTATTCTCTGTAAAGTCCATCTTAATATTGAAATCGATCGGGTCAAAAGATTTTCTTATTTCAGAAAAGTAATTTTCCACATCACTGTTATTCATAAGAACATCCTCAGAATCAGAAGCATGAATCGATGAAACAATATTCTCAAGACGTTTGATCTGACGTTCAAGCAAAGTTTTCGTTTCAGAACCGGAATATTGAGCGACTGAAAATTTCAGCGTTGTGATGGGCGTATTCAGCTCGTGAGCGATGGAGTCTATCGTTGTATGAAGCTGTAGGATTTTATTTTCCTGACGATTCAGATTTTTAATACTGTTCCTGAACAGGTAAATAATCAGAATAACGATCAGCAGACTGATGATCATGAGGGGAATGATTTTCTTAAAAACCAGAAATCCAAGGTTCAGCAACTGAAAACTGAATTTTGATTTTACCACATAATAATTCCTTTCGTCTACCTTCAGCTCGGTATCTTCTTTTGACTGGCGGCTGGACCATTTGCCTTCGTTAATCGTCAGCGGTTTTGTCATCTTCTGTACGGTCTGGTATAAGACAAGCGAACGTCCTGGCGGCAGAAGTTCGTTTTTATGAACCTCATCAAAAATGGAATAGATCTCGCTTTTCATGGCAATCTTAAAACCCGAATTTCCGATCTGAGCTTTGAGTGTTTTCTCCAACTTCCGGCTGTAAAGCTTTTCCATACCGTAAATTCTTTCCGGATGGGCGATCTTCTCTTTTTGAATAGTAATCCGTTTTTTCAGTCTGTCAAAATCTCCTACCAGCTTTTCCTCGTTGGTTTCGGTTTCGTATTTTTCCATCATTTCCAGGGTTCTGTCTGCCATAACCCGCGCCTGTCTGTTGAGTTCGTTTTCCTCAAGACGGTAGGAATTATAGAGGTAATAGCCCTGCAAAGCAACCAAAATAACAAGGCTGATCGTAAATAAAATAATGGTGATATTTTTCTTTCGATTCATCTTTCAAAAATACGATCAAATTTGTTTCAGAAAATACATTAACCTTCCGTTAACCGTTCATTAACAAAACTTTCCTTTGTTGCGCCTCAATTTTGTTCAAAATTAATGAAATAAATTGTGAGCTATGAAAACTTATCTGATCATGATATTGTTGCTGCCAGGTTTGATCCGGAGCCAGAAGATCAAAGGCCATATTGAGAATGAAATGCAGGAGCCGCTCTCCCATTCCATTATTGAAATCAGAGATCATCAATCGTTCTTTTACTCTGACGAAAAAGGGAACTTTATCCTGGAGGGCATTTTGAAATTCCCCGTATCCGTCATTATCAAAAAACAGGATTACCAGGACTATGAAATCATCCTGGAAGATCCTCAACCCCTAAATATTGTCCTTAAGAAAGATACTGTAAAATCCATCGAAGCGGTAACGGTAAAAGCGAATAAACCCTTGTTGAAAAGAAAAGTCGACCGCCTGGAGTTCAATATCGATAAAACACCGCTTCAGAATCTGAATGCCTGGGATATCCTGAAAAGCACGCCCAATATCCTGGTAAAAAATGATGAACTGAGCGTTCGAGGGAATGCTCAGATTATCGTAACCATCAATGATAAAAAGACGCTCATGACCCAGGAACAACTGAAACAGCTTCTCGAAAACACCGACGGGAATAATGTTTCCTCCGTGGAAGTGATCACCAATCCGCCTGCTAAATATGAAGCCCACGGAAGTGCGATCATCAACATCAAAATGAAGCAAAATGTATTGTCCGGATACAAAGGAAGAATCTCCACAAGATACACGCAGGCTACGTATGCCAGAGGCCTGGTCGGAACTTCACAGTCCTACAATACGGAAAAATGGCAACTGACCGGGAACTACAATTTCGTAACCGGTGATTACGTACGGTACAATTTTGATGTCGTTACTTTTGACAAGGATAAAACACGTTGGGAAAGCGATATGGTAAGGAAAACGAATGCACGTGAGCAACACGTTTATAATTTTTCCGGGCAATATGCCATCGATAGCCTGTCAAGCGTTCAGTTTGGCTTTGACGGGTATAATGCCCCGAATAACACCGGTCATTACCAGGTTCCAACGAATATTTATAATACTGACAATAATCAGTTGCAATCCTATTATCTGACTTCCAACAGGAGGCGGCAATATGACAACAGTTTTAATTCTTATCTGGTTTATGATAAAAAATCCGGAAACCATCATCTGACCTGGACGAATAATTCCAGCACAAAGCGGTTCAGGGAAAATCAGGAAGTGGAGACCTTGCTTAATTTCGATGGAAAGCCTGAAAGCAGGAACAGGTTTGCCAATAACAGCATTCAGGATATTTCACTTCTGGCTACACAGTTGGATTACCGGTTTTCCAAAGAAAAATTAACCATCGAAAGCGGACTGAAATACAGTTTTGTGAAGAATAAAAGTGAACTAGGGTTTTTTGACGGAACCACCGGAAGCCTGATTCAGGATTTCATGAAAAGCAATGTATTCGGTTATAAAGAGAATATTTTCGCTGCTTACCTTTCTTCCGAATACAAATGGGAAAAATGGGAAATAAAAGCAGGTTTGCGTTCGGAAACCACATTAATCAAAACCAATTCGAATAATCCGGAAGTAGAAAACAGAACGTTGCGAACGGGGCTCTTCCCCACTCTTTACCTGATGTATACTCTCAAAGATGATCAGCAGATCGGATTTTCTTACGGAAAGAGAATCGACCGTCCGAATTATGATTTCCTGAATCCTTCCAAATCGTATTACAATCTGTATTCATACTTCCAGGGTGATGCCAGCCTGAAATCGACGATTATTCACAACCTGAGCCTCACTTACACTGTTAAAGACTGGAATTTCGAGGCCTATTACAGCTACATCAAAGATCCGTCGATGGAAATTTCGGTTCAGAATCCTCAGACTTTTGAAACCGTTTACCATTATACAAACATCGACCACGGGCAAAATCTAGGAGCCAATTTCTCCAAAAGCCTGTCTGTAAAAACTTTTTGGAAACTGAATCTTTTTGCCATGGGAGAATTTCAGGAAAACTATTTTATGGGCACCGACAACACGCTTTATAAAAATAAGGTCTTCTTTTACAACGCGAACATATCGACTCAAATCACCCTGGACAAAGCAAAAACCTGGGATCTCAACGTTTCGTATGTTTACAATTCAAAGACCATTCAGGGTTCTTTTGACATCAGCTCTTCCCAGAATACGAATGTCATCATTAACAAGAAAATGTTTGAGAAAAAACTGGAAGCAGGCCTGGTTTTCAACGATATTTTCAGGACGAATAAAAATACGATCTCCACGAGGTATGCAGATCAGAACCAATATTTCAAGGATTACCGGGACACCCGTTATTTTATGGTTAATCTTAAATACAACTTCGGAAACCAAAAGGTAAAAGATGCAAAAGCAGGACAGAAGACGGCCGAGCAAAACAGGTTATAAAAAGGCCTGCAGAGGTCACTCTTTAATAATCTTTTATGATAAAGAAGTACTAACCCAGCGATATTCCCAGGAACTCTTCCTCATGACTTCAGACGTTTCCCCAGCTGTATGATGGCTTCTGTTTTTCCAGGAGAAAAGGTATCGGCAAAAACAAGCCTGAAATATTGGTCATAAGCCGATGAAAAAGAAAAGGTGAAGCCCGGGGTAAACCGGATCCCTATTTTCTCACACTGCTCATAGAAGAATTTCATATCGGTGGTTTCCGGCATTTTTACCCAGAGATTGTAGCCTCCGGATGGCGGCGCCAAAGAGATATTTTCCGGAAAATAGGTTGAAAGTAAATGAGTGGCAAAATGGGCATTTTTTGCCAGCTGCAATCGAAAAGACCGGACATGACGGTCATAGCTGCTTCCTCCGATCAGCCGGTTTACGGTTTCCTGGTATAGAGGGGAAACGCTGCTGCCTAGTGAAAATCTGATCTGTTCGGCACGTTCCATAAACTTTCCCGAACTCAGCCATCCCAGCCTGATGCCCGGAGCCAGTGTTTTGGCATACGAAGAATAAGTGAGCACAAGACCGCTTTCATCGAAACTCTTTATCGTAGAAGGTCTTTGGCCTTTGAAATACAGATCTCCATAAATATCATTTTCTATTACGGCCAGATGGTGGAGTTGAGCGATACTGAGCACCTTCTTTTTCTGCTCATCGCTCCATACCGTTCCCGTCGGATTATGGAAATTCGGAGTAACGACTACGGCTTTGATCTTGGTATTCCCGCAGGCTTTGCTAAAGAAATCCACGTCAAATCCGAACACCGGATCGACGGGAATTTCAATGACTTTCAGTTTCAATACCCTGATCACTTCGAGGACGGAAAAGACGCACGGACTTTCCAGTGCGATCACATCCCCAGGATCACAGGTGGCTGAAAGGGCAATATACAACGCCTGTAAAGCACCATCGGTGATCAGCAGTTCATGCGTACTGATCCTGGTCTGAAAAGATGCCGCGTGTTTGACAATATTTTCCTTCAGGGAAGGAAGTCCGCTGGCAGGATAATACCTCAGCAGCCCGGCACCGTACTCTCTGATGACCTGCTGCATGGTTCGTAGCAGCAGCTTTTGCGGGATGACCAGATCCCCGGGAGCAGCCACATTGAATTCTGAAATTTTCCTGCCCATCCTTAAGGAGGTCGTCAGTGCCAGATGATTGCTGAAGATCGCATCTCTCACCACAGGTTTTTGCTTACTGACTTCAGTCTGCACATCTGCAACCCTGTTATTGCTTACATAATAACCTGATTTCGGGATACTTTCAACCAGTCCGATCAGTATCAGATGCTCATAGCCCATTTGCACCGTACTGTTGCTGAGCTGATATTTTTCTTTGATCTGCCTTACAGACGGAAGCTTATGGCCGGGCCTGTAGATTCCGTCCCTGATATTTTTTTCTATCTCATTCGTGAACACCTCAAACTTGTAGCTTTTCATCTGTACCGATTGTTTTGATTAAAACTGTGCCTGTACCGCAAATATAATGTTTTTAACTTTGAAAATCTTTAAGAAATGCCTCATTCTTTACCTTTTAAAAATACAATGAGGTTTATCTAAATCTATAAAAATGATAAAATGTAATACAGTATCTGACAACACTTCAATCTTAGATTTTTACTTACTTTTTTTTTCTATTTTTTTAATCAAAATTAAATGAATACCTCTAAAAATACGCCTTCACTATCAGTACATAGCCCTTCACTCGTGTGGGTTGCCATGCTTTCTCTTGGAACATTCATTGTCTTTTTCCAGGGTTTTATGGTCGCTCCTATACTTCCGCAGCTTTCAGAGCTTTTCAAAGTCTCCGTTCAGCATGTAAGTTTTATTGAACCCGCCTATCTCCTGAGCTACGGCATCTCCACCCTGGTTTATGCACCTGCATCCGAAAGGTACGGACGTTTTCCCGTGGTCACTTTTTCCCTTTGCGGATTCATCCTCGTTACCGCCTGTACCGGTTTTGCACAAAATATCGATCAGCTTATTTTCCTGAGGCTGCTGACCGGTCTTCTGGCCGGAGGAGTTGCGCCGACCACCATTGGCTGGATCGGCGACAGTTTTCCGTATGAGAAAAGAGGTCATGCATTAGGTATATTCTTCGGTTTTATGGCTGCGGGAACAGCATTCGGTTCCAGCGCCGGAGCACTTCTGACTTCATTCGTCGGCTGGAGGATGCTGTTCTGGAGCGTTGCGGTTTTAGCAATCTTTATTCTCGGAGTCCTTATGGCATACCGAAGCAATTTCTCACAGAAACACAATGAAA
The DNA here is from genome assembly GCA_048594965.1 of Chryseobacterium sp. Classification (GTDB taxonomy): domain Bacteria; phylum Bacteroidota; class Bacteroidia; order Flavobacteriales; family Weeksellaceae; genus Chryseobacterium. The sequence continues at coordinate 8,844 of JBMDXW010000105.1, read as the reverse complement.
ATACATTCAGGATCAGAACGATGATCTTTGAATATCTTCAACTGCTCCAGTTGAAAAGGGCGCGCCGCACCTATATCGCTGTTCTGCTGAACTCGATGTTCCACAGCGGTATTTTTGCGTGGACCGGCTATTTCTTTTTTATCAATTACCATCTCAATGAGAAAGGTGTTGGACTGGCTTTGCTGGGATATGGAATACCCGGCCTGTTCTTAGGACCATTCTTAGGAAAGATGGCCGACAGGTTTGGCCGCAACAGGATTATTCCTATCGGGATCGCGGTGGGAGCAGCATCCGTCCTGTTACTGGCGATGCAGTATCCACTGCCTGCTTCCTGCTTTTTTATCGCTACCCTTTCCCTTGCTTTCGATATGACCCATCCTCTTTTTGCCGCCATCACGACGACCCTGTCTGAGCGAAAGGGCGTGGCCATCGGGCTTTTCGCCTTTGTAATGTTTATGGGATACGGACTGGGAAGCCTGATTTTCAGTCTTATCATTAATCTGGGGATCAACGGAAGCTTCCGGATGTTTGGTGTTTGTGCACTGGTGGGAGCCGTGACTTCCGCTTTTGCTTTCAGGAATGAAAGATAATTTGGCTTCTTTTGTTGTTTCCTACTGGTTTCGCTTTTTTCGTGCTGTTAAAAAGTTCATTACGATCACCCACTGTACTTCCCATTCTGATCAATGAATATCCTAATGTGGTTTCCAGGTCCGAAATTTGCTCTCAGATATCACTTTTAAAATCATTTTCCTCCTTCAGAAGATGGTCTGCCATCCGAAGTGCTTCCTGACGTGTGTCCACGATCAGCAGTTTCATGCCCCAGTATTTCTCAAAAATAGTCTGGAACGGTTTAAATGCGAGCCGTTTCAAGGAAGAAGGCTCCACCTGGATCATTGCCAAGGCGAATTGTTTAAGCTTGGTCCTGTTGGTCTTCAGGAAATTATTCACTTTTTTTACGTTTTCCCTGCTGTGCTTATAATCGGTATCCGGAGCCTTACCTTCATTGATGAGGATAAATCGTTCCTGTCGGCTGAGTACTTTCTCAAATTCGAGGAGATCTTCATCATGGCGGTGTTCTTTTTCTGCATCATGTTCAATATTAATAAACACGATCGGGAAATCTTTGTCATTGATAAAACTCATTATTGCTCTATTTTATTCTGACAAAACTACAGTCAGCAGAAAGATTAAACAATGGAAAGAAAATGGTAAACATGGGACAAATCGCGGTTCATGTTCCTGAACGACAATCTCTCACAGTACCAAGAGTTGTTGTAAGCGGCATTGACCTCGAATAACTAAAATCACAGAGAGAATCTGACTTTGGAAGATCATCTGTGTAATAATGTTTTATTGTTTTTAAATTATAAATATCTAATGAAATCGGCCAATTTACAATGATTCTTATTTTCATTGGTTAGCCAAATAGTCTTACTTTAGCCATCGCACCTTCAATCAGAATTCACTTTTTACCAAATGACAAATAATTCCATTTTTTATTGATCCAACTTTGCATCATTAATCATTAAAAAATAAAATAATGGCAAAAACAGTCTTAGTAACGGGAGCTTCGGCAGGAATTGGAAAGGCGACAGCAATTTATCTGGCAAAAAACGGCTACAACGTGTACGGCGGCGCACGCAGAACAGAGAAAATGCAAAACTTAGAAACATACGGCATAAAACCGATATCTTTGGACATCACCGAAGAAAAAAGCCTTGTCGGCTGTGTCGAACAGATTATGAAAGAGACGGGAAGCATTGACGTCTTAATAAACAATGCGGGTTCCGGATATTACGGTGCACTGGAAGATATGCCCATGTCTGATGCAAAATATCAGATGGAAGTCAACGTTTTCGGTGCAGCACGTTTGATCCAGCTGGTACTGCCTGCTATGCGAAAAAACAATTACGGTAAAATTGTAAACCTGTCATCAGTTGGCGGTAAAGTAACTTTGCCCATGGGTGTCTGGTACCATGCAAGCAAATTTGCGATAGAAGGATTGAGTGATGCCCTTCGCAAAGAAGTAAAGCCGTTTGGAATTGACGTAATCCTTATAGAGCCGGGCGGTACAAAATCTGAAATGACAGGACTGGGAACTGAATATATGTCGAGAGTTTCGGGCAATACCGCATACGGCGCTTTAGCAAAAGGGGTCATCAATATGTACGCAGCAGTAGAAAAAAATGCAGCCGATCCTATTGTTATTGCCAAATTAATCAGGCAAAGCATCGAAGCAACCCATCCGAAAACAAGATATGTTGGTGCTGCGGGAGCAAAAATGATGTTATTTTTGAGAAAAATAATGTCTGATAAAATGTTTGATAAAATGATAATGAACCAAATAAAGTAAAAATGGAAGCACTGATCAATTATTTATTGCAATTCGGAAACTTAAATAAGCAGCAAATTGACTTTATTACAAGCCAGTCAACGGAATTGGTCCTTCGAAAAGAAGACTATTTTTCTGAAGCAGGCAAAATTGCAAAGCAGGTAGGATTCATTCTGGAAGGCATTCTGCGGGTTTGCTATTACAACAACAAAGGCGAAGAAATTACCACCTATTTTATCGATGAAAACCATTTTGTAGTAGACCTGGACAGTTTTGACAACAAAATTCCTTCTTCAGGATACGTGCAGGCGGTGACAGACTGCACACTGATTGTTTTTCCCAAACAAAACTGGGAAGAAATCACCCATACCATTGTCGGTTGGGGGGGTATTGTAAACAAAATCGCAAAAAAATCATTAATACAGAAAATAGAGAGAAGAAGCCCCCTGGTTTCGGAAGATGCCACTACACGCTACCTGGCGTTCATAGAGAAATACCCGAAACTTGCCAACCGGATTCCCCTTTCTCATCTGGCTTCCTACCTGGGTGTTACACAGTCTTCACTGAGCAGGATCAGAAAAAATATCCGCTGATTTCACTTCTAAGCTTTATTATTATTTAGGAATAGTATTAACAATAACTTTATGATAATCAAGGCGAAAATTTTCTCAGTTAAAAATATTCCATTTTAACAATTAGAGAAAGAATAACAAAAGTTCCTTCCAATTTTAATTAATAGGGTTATAACTGATGGTGAAATCGTTTACCGGACATCAATCTTTATATTTTCAGAAATAATAATTATTGCTTATATTTAGCTTTAAATATCTAAAATGACAGTGCTGCTTGTAGAGGATGACAAACGGATCAGTAAATTTCTTGTTAAAGGTTTAACGGAAACTGGCTACCAGATTACACTTGCCGAATCAGGCGAAGATGCCCGCGAACTCGTGAATACGCATAATTTTGATTTAATCCTCATGGACGTCATGCTACCCGGAATTGATGGCATTCAGCTCACCCAGATGATCAGGTTTAAAGAAAACTACACGCCCATTATTGCCATCAGTGCACTGAACAGCCCGGAAGACAAAATAAGGATGCTCGACATCGGGGCAGATGATTATTTGACCAAGCCCTTTCATTTTGACGAACTGCTATCGCGGATGAAGGCACTGACACGAAGAAATAACCTGTCGTATAAAAACGGATCAGCGATCCTGGAATGTGGTAATATGGTGATGAATACGCAACTGTATACGGTGACGCAAAATCAAAAGGAATTAGACTTTTCTCCGACAGAGTTCAAACTGCTTAAATACCTTTTCGAGAATAAAAATAAGGTTCTGACGAGGACGCAAATCCTTCATAATGTGTGGGGAATTGATTTTGACAGTACCACCAACGTTGTAGATGTGTACATATCCTACATCAGAAACAAAATTGACGAGTCGGAATTTAAAATGATTCATACTATTAAAGGGATCGGTTATATTATAAGGGATTAAAAATGACGCTAAGGAACCGGTTTACCATTATATCAAGCCTTTCGTTCGGTCTCGTTTCGATCGTGACCTCACTGATCATATTTGTCGGCTATTATGACAGCACCAAGCTCACCTATTTCGAAAGGCTTCGGAATACGGCATTGATTTCGGCGATATACTATCTTGAGAAAGACGAGCTTCCGAGAACGAGACATGCCCAGATTACCAGGGAATACAACTACCTTACGGAAAACAGCCAGGTAGCGGTCTACGGCCCGAACAACGCTGTGACCTTCGGAATGAACATGGATGATAGAAACATCAAAATCCAGCATCTGAATAAAGCCAGACGCAGCGGTAATGTGCAGTTTACGGCAGACAGCCATTTTTATTACGGCATTTATTATCCCGACAACCAGGGAAATTTCGTGGTTTTCGTCAAGTCGTCGGACCGTTCGTTTTCATCGCAAATCTTCCGCCTGCTCATCATCATGCTTTGTGTACTGATTATCGGTCTTATCATCATTTACCTGCTGAGCCGCTACCTCTCAAAGATCGTCTATAAACCGATTTCCAATGTCATTGAACGCATCAACAGCGTGAATGATTCTGATATTTCCCAGGCGATTACCACCACCAATACCCGGGATGAAATTGACGAACTGATCAAATCCTACAACAGGCTGATTGGAAGAATCTCCGAAAACATGCTCCTCCAGCAGAATTTCATCAACTACGTATCGCACGAATTTAAAACTCCTTTGGCCGCCATCTCCGGAAATCTCGAGGTTTTCGCCCAGAAGGAACGCTCCCCGGAAGAGTACAGGCAGGTTTCTGCGGAAGTTCTGGAAAATGTCTATGAAATAGAAAACATCCTCAATAACCTTCTCCTGATGGCAGGCTTAAAGAAAATTGAAAGTCCCGATCAGACCGTCCGCATCGATGAGGTCATGTGGAAGATCCAGGAGAAACTTCAGAACCACCAGACCTCAGACAAAGCGCCACGACTGCAGGTCAGTCTGGAGGTGACCGATTTTGCCCTTTTAGAAAGAAAAGGTAATGAAACACTGCTGTATATGGCGATCTACAATATTGTGGAAAATGCCCTGAAATATTCAGGAGACCATCCCGTATTGATAAGGATCTACGAAAGAGCCCATAAACTGGCTATCGATGTAGAAGATTCCGGCTGCGGAATTTCTCAGGAAGACCTTGCCCGGATTACCGAAACCTTTTACCGTGGCAGGAATGTCGGCACTGTAAAAGGAAGCGGAATCGGGCTCTCCCTGTCATCCGCCATCCTTCGGCACCATGATATCGAACTTTTCATCCATTCACAGGTCGGAAAAGGTACGGTAGTCTCCCTATTTTTCCTGTAGCCGCCAAACTCTAATCAAACTCTAATTTTGCATTAATTAAATCCTAATCTATTTAAACATTGGCTTTAATAGCCCAGAAATAACTTTGCAGCCTAAAATTGTTAGGCTTTGAAGAAGATTATTTTCACATTAGTAATGCTGTCAGTCCTTCCGCGGGTTTCTGCACAGCTGACCGATACGCTTAAAATAAGCAGACCGGAAGCAGAAGCCATGTTTCTGGAACGAAATTTAGACCTCATTACCCAAAAGCTGGAAATTTCGCAGGCAGAGGCACAGGTTCTGCAGTCCCGCTACTGGCCGAATCCTACCCTTACCATCAGCGAAGTGAATCTCTGGCGCACCTATGATATTGAACAGCAACCGGCCCTTGTCGGAAACTGGGGACGCAGCTCACAGATTTCCGCAGATATCGAGCAGGTAATTCAGACCGCAGGGAAAAGAAGAAAAAATATTGAGCTTCAGAAAATTGAAGTGGATGGAAAGAAATATGAACTGCAGGAAGTCTTTCGCGAGCTGAAAAAACTGCTTCGCAACACGCTTACCGAAATTGGTTATCAGCAGGAAGTTCAGAACCTGTACCGAAGTCAGATCACTTCCATTACCCGACTGACCGCCTCCTATAAAAACCAACTTGATTCCGGGAACATCAGTAAAGCGGAATACATCCGCCTCCGTGCCCAGGAGGTGGAATTCAGGAAAAAGCTGGTTTCCCTTCAGCAGGAAACGGAAGAACTTCAGACCGAACTTAAATCCCTGCTGATGCTGCCCGCAGAATCGCATATCATCATCAGTGATGCTCTCATACATCCGTCGAAACAATACTCGGAACTTAATCTTTCACAATGGATCAGCGAAGCGAAGGAAAACAGGCCCGACCTGCTTCTGGCCTTGAATAATGAAAAGCGGGCCGCTAAAAACCTGGAAATTCAGAATGCCATGAAAGTCCCGGACCTAACCGTCTCAATCGGCTATGACCGTGGCGGAAATATTATGAAAGATTTCGTAGGTGTAGGAATTTCCTTAGACCTTCCCATCTTCGACCGTAATAAAGGGAATATTCAGGACGCCAGGATTGAAGTGGATAAAAGCACTTTTGAAACCAGAAAAAGCCTGATCAAATCGCAGAATGAAATTTCATCCGTATTCCAAAACTACATGAGAACCCGGAAAATTGCTGCCGAGCTTGAAGATGATTATGAAGACACCCTCGACTCCCTGCTCATCAGCCACGAAAAAAATTTCAGGCTGAGAAATATAAGCATGCTTGAGTATATGGATTTCCTTGAAACTTTTATTGACAACAAAATGATCATCCTGGACACGAAAAAAGAACTGAACGAATATTTTGAAAATCTGCAGTACGCTGTAGGAAAAGACCTGTAAAAAATGAGAATAATAAACAACTTTGCTGTAGCTGCCCTATCTTGTGCATTATTATTGAGCAGCTGTGAAAAAAAAGCCCCGGAGGCAGAAAAAGCCCCTGTAGGCTATTGCATAAGTCCTGAATTAAAACCCACCCTTCAGCTCGCCAAAGTGGAAATGCGGCCCATAGAAGAAAGCATCACGCTGACAGGAGAAGTAGAGAGCAATTCTGATAAAACCGTACCTTTTGTAAGTCTTGTGGACGGCGTGGTTACCCAGACCTATTTTTCCCTGGGTGATTATGTCAAAAAAGGCCAGGTACTGGCGAGCGTGAAAAGTACCTCACTGAATGAACTGCAGGATGATACGCAGACCCTGGAAGCACAGCTCGCCGTGGCAAAAAGAAAACTTGCCTCCGTAGAATCCATGTACAAAGATGATATTGCCTCACAGAAAGACCTGGAAGAAGCCAGATCCGAAGTGCAGATCCTGAAATCCAATATCTCAAAGACCCGAAAAAACATGCAACTGTACTCAGCGTCAAAAAGCGATTTTCAGATAAAAGCCCCTTCAGACGGGTATGTCGTTGAGAAAAATATTGCCAATGGCATGCCTGTTTCCGCCGGAGGAGACAAGCTTTTTACCATTTCCAATTTAGATAAGGTTTGGGTAATGGCCAATGTGTATGCTACCAATATGAGGCATATTTATGTCGATCAGCCCGCTATCATAAAGACCCTTGCCTTTCCCGACGATCAATTCTCAGGAAAAATCGACGCTGTATCACAGGTTTTCGATGAAAATGAAAGGGTGTTAAAAGCAAAAATCATCATGAACAACAACGGCATGAAGCTCCGTCCGGGAATGTCGGCAGACATCATACTGCCTATAAAATCGCAGGGAGTAAATGCGCTTGCCGTTCCGACAAAGGCTCTTATTTTCGATAATAACCAGAGTTATGTTATTGTGTACAAAAAAGATTGTGAACTCGAAGTAAGACACGTCGCCGAAATTGCTACAAACAACGATGTGACCTATGTTGAAGGCTCTCTGAAAGCAGGTGAAAAAGTAATAGCGACCAATGGTCTCATCATCTACGAAAACCTGAAAAACCAAACTCTTAATTCTACCCCATAATGCGAAAACTTGTTCAGAATATTGTTTCGTTCTCTCTAAAAAACTCCCTGATTGTAATCCTGGGGACTTTTTTACTGTTGGCCGGAGGAATTTATTCTTACATCCATACCCCCATTGAAGCCTTTCCCGACGTCACCAATACCCGGGTCAGGGTGATCACCCAGTGGCCGGGAAGAAGTGCCGAGGAAATTGAAAAATTCGTTACCCTTCCGATATCCAAGGAGATGAACACCATCCCGAGTAAAACATCGGTACGCTCCATCTCACTTTTCGGGCTGTCGGTGGTTACTGTTATTTTTGATGATCACGTTGATGATTTCTATGCTCAGCAGTACGCCTCCAACCGTTTAGGAAACGTGGATCTGCCGGATGGAGCCGACTTCAGCATCGAACCGCCCTCGGGAGCCACAGGTGAGATTTACCGGTACATCATCAAAAGTAAGCTTCCGATAAAAGAAGTTACTTCGATCCAGGACTGGGTCATTGAGCGCGAACTACTCGCGGTGCCGGGCGTTGCCGATATTGTAAGCTTTGGAGGTGAAGAAAAAATATATGAAATCAAAATCAACCCTACCGAACTTCAGAATTACGACCTCTCGCCCCTGGACGTCTATGAAGCGGTCTCCCGAAGCAATATCAATGTAGGCGGAGATGTGGTTTCCAAAGGCGACCAGGCTTACGTCGTAAGAGGTATCGGTCTTCTGGAAAGCAAGGCGGACATTGAAAATATACAGATTGAAGTAAAAGGCTCCACTCCTATCCTGGTAAAGCATATTGCCGAAGTTAAAGTCTCTGCAAAGCCGAGGCTGGGACAGGTGGGTTACAACAAAGATGATGATGTCGTGGAAGGGATCGTCATTATGCTCCGCGGCGAAAATCCGAGTGATGTCATTGCCCGGCTGAAAGACAGAATCGCCGAGCTCAACGGCGGCGAACTTCCGGGAGATGTAAAAATCCTGCCGATCATCGACCGTACCGAACTGGTGAACACAACCGTAAACACGGTTACCAAAAACCTGGTGGAAGGAATTATTCTGGTTTCCATCATCGTATTTATCTTCCTTTACAACTGGAGAACAACCTTTATCGTCGCCTCCGTTATTCCGCTGGCGTTTCTATTTGCCATCATTATGCTGAAGATCCAGGG
>JBMDXW010000104.1:0-43104 GCA_048594965.1 Chryseobacterium sp. | reverse complement strand
TCACCTGTTCCCATTCCGAACACAGAAGTTAAGCCCACCAGCGCCGATGGTACTGCTAACGCGGGAGAGTAGGTCGCCGCCAGTTTTTTTTTACAAACCTCATACAGCCATGTATGAGGTTTTTTTATGCCCCTACTCCAGGGAAAAAGAGACAAGGGAAAAGAGCCAGGGAAAAAGTATAAAGAACCAAGGGAAAGAGGCAAGTGAAATGTATAAAGAGTCAGGGAAAAACAAGGTGAGGATAAACAAGGAAAAAGTAAACTAGGAGCCATGTCAAAGTGTAAAGAACAGTTTTAAAAAAGAAGGGAGAGAAAAGCGCTGTGGAATTAAAGGTTTAAAATTCCGGATTTATTTAAGCAAGACCGGCATCATTACTTCCAGGTTCTATAATTTTGCCTACTGCCTACTGCCTACTGCCTACTGCCTACTGCCTACTGCCTACTGCCTACCGCCTGTACACTTGTCTGCCACCCTAGCCCTGATAGAAACGGTTACCCCACAGCAAGCCCGGGAAAGAAATGGATTTAAGCTCCGGAAAAGCTTGGCGCGAGGAGTAAGAGTGGATAGCGGGAAGCAGCTCCTGAAAATCTCTTGAATGTTTTTTGGATGTTCAGTAGTTGTGTTAATTCAATGCTTCATCAGGACAAAAACAAAACCCTGCACGAGTGCTGGGCTTTTTTAAGATATCCATATTTTTGTTTTCAGCTCCAGTGCGGGTCCGAGATAGATGGTTTACCGGTTTCAAGGCGACCTGCGAAATGCCAGATGTTATTTTCAGACTTAATGATCAGATCATACCAACCTTTTGTTTTATGAAGATCAATAATAAATTTTTCGTCTACTATCGTTAATAGGAATTCATTTTTTTTGTTTTCGTAGAGATTTTCAATACTCATTTTTCTGCTCGTGCTTTCTTTTACACTCTTCCTGACGAATATTTCAACGGTATTTTTTGATGGATTACCCATCAACGAAATGTCTATTAGAGGAGGATTTTCACCTTTAAAATGTCTGTAGAAGCCATTTGGGCCAAAAACTTCATGGTCATATATGTCAGAGTCTACAGGATGCGATAATTCCTGATTGGAGTATAGCGCATAGGAAAAGTAGAAATCTTCTGCTTCAAATCTGGTGCGGTCATAGACGATAAGGGGAACTGCCCGGTCCTTTAAGTTGTTCATAACAATTTTACCACCTTGCAGATTGACGTGATAATGATAGGGAAGCGCATTGGAGGGTCTTGATCCTTTTTCCTGGATTTTCAAAAGATCATTATTTAATTCATTTTCATTGTACCATTTCAGATCAGGTACCGGCTTGTTTTTGGCTGCGTTGATCGTTTTTGCATACGCTTTTTGGTCCAGGTAATTCATTTTCGGAATTTTCACGTTTGAAGCATTGAATGCCGAAGTCAGATTTCCACAAATCGCCCGTCTCCAGTCACTGATATTATCGACCGTAACTTTTTTGTTGAATTTCTTCTGAATAAATTTTTCGAGGAACATCAAAACAGACGTGTGATCGGAAACTTCAGAATTTACAAAGCCACCTTTCGTCCAGGGTGATGCGATAATCATCGGGACCCGGTATCCCAAGCCTACTGTTCCTTCCGCTTTTTCGTGATCTTTCAAAGTGGAAGAGGACATATACTCCTGGTTTCTGTTTACATATTCTACCCCATCCGGCCCGTTCATATCTACCGGCTGACTCGGGTTTACAGGTGGTAAAAAAGGTACAACGTGATCAAAATAGCCATCGTTTTCATCATAATTAATAATAAAAATGGTTTTCTTCCAGGTCTCAGGATCCTTGGTCAGGATATTCAGTACTTCTGAAATATACCAGGCCCCGTACCATGGTGATCCGGGATGATCGGAGAAATGCTCCGGGGCAATAAGCCACGAGACCAGGGGAAGATCTTTGCTTTCGACATCCTTTCTGAATTGGTGGAGAACATCACCCTTAGGAACGACCAGTCTTTCGCCGTTTTCATCCTGGCCTATTTCGAGATTCCAGTAATCCGGATCATTTGAATTGGTGGTAAATGCTTTTTCATGAAGATTTTTTTCCGTCTGTGAAAGTTTGGCGTAATTATCAGGATGGTATTTGATCTTATCCTCCTCAAGTTCGGAAATCATTTTTTCGAGGCGTTCTTTACGATCAGGATGTTTTTCGATTTCATTTTGAAGATAGGCAATGATATTCGGGATGTTCTGATGGTAGCCTTTCGAGAATTTGACGTTAAACTTTGAAAACCATTCAATCGGGTTATCGGTGAAATTACTGAGCCAGGCCTCCTGTTCGCCCGACATTCCTTTCGGCAAGCTGATTTCGTTCTGATAAATTCTCCAGGAGATATCCTGTTCCTCCAGGATTTCGGGGAAGCTTTTCCATCTGGCCTGGTGGTTTTTATCATAGTCTATATTTTCATTGTAGACATTAGCCTTTACTTTACCGTTTTTTTCTTCCCGTAAAGTTCCTGACCAGTGAAAAAGTCTGTTTGGGGTAGTGCCCGTTAAGGAAGAACAAAAATACTGGTCAAAGATGGTAAAGGCATCGGCCAGCTGGTAGTAAAAAGGAAGATCTTCGCGATCGTAATATCCTAAGGTGAGAGGGATGTTCCGGTAGTCTTTATTTCCTGAAGCTTTTGCCTGAAGCCACTGATCATATTTTCCTTTATTCAGGGCGTGCTGCTGGTTGTCCCAGGAGTGGGGCAGTGAGCTCATCCAGGTGGATTTAGTATTTCTTAAATCCAGACGGGCAGGAGCGGCATATTTCCCGGCATTATTCTTCTGAAAGAAAACAGAATGTCCGTCCTGTTTGATAAAGGCGCGGCGGTCGGAAAATCCCCGGACGCCTTTTAATGCACCGAATGCGTGATCAAAAGAACGGTTTTCCTGCATAAGAATAACCACATGCTCCGCATCATAAAAGGTAGACTGAGCAGCGGGCTCAATTTCCAAAGCTTTCAGAATGGCAGGATGCAGTACGCTTGAAGTTCCCAGTCCGGCCAGCAAAAGGCTTGATTTTTCTAAAAATTCTCTTCTGTTCATGTTCTATCTAATGGAAAGAAACCGCAAGTTAATAGGTTTTCCTGCGATTTCTTTTATTTTAATGTTAAAAATAATTACTGCAGCCACCAAGGCTTCGAACTGATGTTGTCGTTACCTCCGTATTGTGCGGTCAAAGCAGCCTGAAGATTGGTATTGTTATAATTGTATTCCGATTGGGGATATCTGAACCGGAAAGGAGCAGAAACTCCTGTCTGTAAAGGAAAGTTCGGGTATCCTGTTCTCAGGTAATCATAATAGGAGGTCCACTGTGACTGGTGAAACATGGTCATGTATTTCTGGGTCATGATCTTCTCAAGCTGTGCGGGCAAAGATGCTGAATTATCATAGATAACCAATGGCGTCGCCAGATACGTATTCACATTAAAGCCCGAAAAATACTGCCCCGGATTTTTAACATAAGTCTGGTAAAATGTGAAGCTTGCTTTAATTGCATTATCATAATGGTTTTTTGCAGATCCCGAAATCCATCCTCTGGCTGCTGCTTCCGCTAAGATAAATTCGAGTTCCGAATAGCTCAGTACAGACGACGGTTCATTGGTGGCATCTTTATAGAAGCGGTCATTTACTTTGGAAATATTCTTTGCCGTGATGAGTGCTGCGTTGTCTGAGTAGGGAGAAGTAGGGTTTCCACCGTTGTATCCTGAAAAGTCGGTAACAGGCTTTCCTGCTTCTTTTGCCCCTGTTGTCTGTGCCGCAAAAGTAAATAATCTCGGATCCTGTCTGGCTTTAAATAAATCAATGAAATAATTCGCCATATAGAGGCTGGAACCATATCCGCTGTTGTTGAACATCGTATAGCGGCTGTCTGCGGCATCCGCAAATTTCAGTTCTCCGTTGTCGGCGATGGATGTCATTAAAGGCTGGCTGGCTGCAATCGTGGCAAATTCCGTAGCAACGTTATAATTTCCTACACTTGTCTTTTTAGACATGGTGATTAAGATTTTCAGCCGGAAAGAATTGATCAGCTTTTTCCATTTTGCAGCATCTCCGTTGTAAATGATATCGCCTTCGATCTTGTCGTTTGAATTTATTAAGTCATTTGCTTCTTTCAGCTCTGTCAGAATGCCTGCCATTACCGTTTCCTGGGAATCGTATTTTGGCTGGGTGATCCCGGTTTCTCCTTTTACAGCTTCTGAGTACGGAATGCTTCCGAATTTTAAACTTAAATTAAAGAAATAATAGGCTCTGTAAAACTTACCGATGGCCTGATAATTTTTATTGTTAATCTTCTCGGCCTCCTGCATCATCTTTACGGTGTTGAGAAGTCCTTTTGAATAGGTATCAAAGGAAGCGTCATTCCATTTCAGGTATTGGTATACATTTTCTCCGTCGGTTCCGATCATCATTCTGGAGGCGTACATATTGTCTCCGTTTACCTGGAAAGCATTGGAAGATACGTAGGTTAATAAATATTTGGGATCTACGCTGGCCTGGTCATTCGGGTTTTCGTTGATGGTATCGAGATTAGATTCGCAGGAAGTCATTGACAGAAGTCCTGCAATAAAGACTGATTTTATAATATTTTTCATTTCTGAAGTACGTTTTAATTAAAATTTAAGATTAAATCCAACTCCGATCCATCTGCTGGAAGGATCCTGGATATCATTTCCTGTTCCGATCTTATAGTCCGGATCCGAGTAAAGATTTTTGGATTTCTTCCACATGGCGAGATTGTAGCCGGAAATATTTGCCGTAAAGCCTTTTACCATTCCTCTCGGATTTAGCAGGTAAGAGAAATCGTATTCAAGAATTACGGATCTCAGCTTTACAAAAGTTCTGTCGAAAACATTGGCAAACAATTCACTTTCATCTTCTGTTACCCTGGCCTGGTAAGGATAGTTTTGGGCCCAGTCCTGAAAACTGATGGCTTTGGTGTGCGGAGTATATGTTCCTGTAGCCGGGTTATAATTGACCCCGTCCGGTACGAAATAATACGTTCCGGGGTTGGCATACTCAAGATCCCGGTATGCGGTAGAGTTGGGATGTTTTCCGCCCCACCACATTTTTTCTACGACCTGCGATCTCATGACACCGCCTATGCTGCCATCGATGCCGATGTTCAGGCTGAATTTTTTGTATTTAAAAGTATTGTTAAACCCGAAAGTCCAGTCCGGATTGAAGTGCCCGAGATTGGTTGGCGTGTTGGCCCGGGTCGGCATTCCCGTATTGGCGTTCAGGATTACTTTTCCGTCCGGAGATTTTTGCCAGGTATAGTCGTAATAGCTGTCCATTCTTTCGCCCAGTTTAATGTTGTTGTAATTCGGCATATCGGCGTAGATGGAAGTCAGCTTCTGTTCATAGGTGCTCCAGTTGATCAAAGATTTCCAGGTGAAAGTAGCCGTTTTTACGGGCGTTAGTCCTAAGGATACTTCAAAGCCCTTTGTCGTATATTCATTGCCATTGACGTACTGTGACGTAAAGCCTGAAGACTGCGCACTCGGGAACTGAAGAATGTTATTGTAATCCAGCGTTCTGAAATAGGTGGCATCAAGGGTAATTCTGTTATCGAATAATCCTGCACTTAAACCGAGTTCATAAGATTTGGTCTGTTCCGGTTTTAAGGTATTTTCAACGTTTAATGTCGTCGGATAGTAGAATGTAGGATTTCCGTTGAAGGTGATTCCGCTGTTGTTCACATAGTAATTTCTGATGGAATACGGCTGGAAGTCATACGCCACTTTGGCCCAGGAAGCTGATAATTTTAACAGGCTGATCGATTCCGGCATTTTAACTAAATTAGAAATCACTGCACTTAATGAAGCGGAAGGATAGAAATACGAACGGTTGGCTTTCGGTAAAGTAGAAGACCAGTCGTTACGTCCGGAAACATTCAGGAAGAAAGCATTGTACAATCCGATGTCAATGGTCGTGTAGGCACTGTAGATGAGTTTTTCTTTTAAATAATCATAATATTTGACGGCGCCGATGGAATTGTCTAGAGTGTAGAGTTCGGGAATTTTAAGTCCGTCGGTCGACGCATTGTCGATATCATTTTTATAGTAAAAAGCAGAACCTCCGGCATTGATGGTAAAGTCGAAGTTTTCAGAGATTTTCTTTTTGTAGGTGGCTAATACATCGTAATTGAGATTCCATGTTTTGGTATCGTTTAGAATGTAGCCTCCGCTTCTTGGTGCACTGTAATTGAAGTAAGAATACGGGCTCAGGATTTCCTGTTTGTTGTGGTTTTCCACGATTGAAATTTTACCTTTTACTGAAAAATCCTTTGTGGCTTTATATTCCAGTCCGGTTTGTGCATTGATGATGTCGGTCCTGTTTTTATTTTTATAATATTCTGCGCCGAACCATGGGTTGTTGTACCAGGCGTAATTCCAGTTGGCCTGTGCCCTGCCTTCTTTTCCGGGAATCCACAGGTGGTTTTTAAGGTCTCTTCCGTCTACGTCTCCTCCCATCCAGATCAGGATGGTATACATGTGGCCGCTCGGATTATAGTCGTAGTTCGGAATATTGGGAGTAAAAGTCTGGTTAAAATTAAATTTCGTATCGAAGATCAATTTTTCTCCCAGATGGTTTTCAGAGGAGAAATTGATCCCGTAGCGCTGGAGATAAGATTCGGGAACGCGGTCATCGTAGTTCATAAAGTTCCCCGAAAGCCGGTATACGTCTTTATTGTTTTTGTAGCTGATGGCGAAGTTGTTGTTGTTGATGACCGCCGGTTTCAGGAAAATATCCAGGTTATCGTGATATTTCCAGTCGATGGGTACTCTTTCGTACCGGGATTTATCGTCGTATTGGGTTCCGGTCACGGCACCGTACCATGGAACGATCTTCCCGGTTTGTTTGTCCCTGATGGGGCTGTTCCACTGTGCTATTTTCAGTCCGGGAACAAATTTGGGACCCCAGATCATATCGCCGTCATTCACCCCACCGTCGGCACCGTCCCAGAACTCGTATTTGCCATGGGATCCGTTTCCGTATTCGGTCTGTGTTTTGGGAAGATTGGTGAACCCTGCGGAGATCATCGTATTTTGGGAAAACTCAACGGTAAATCCTTTTTTCTTTGCACTTTTCGTCGTGATAAGAACGGCCCCGAATCTTCCTCTGGAACCATAAAGCGCAGAGGCGGTAGCTCCTTTCAGTACGTTGATATTGTCGATATTATTCGGGTCAAGATTCTGGAATACTTCTTTCTCTACGATCACCCCATCGACCACGAAAACAAGGTTGGTATTTCCTCTCAGGGTAAATTGCGGGGCCTGCTGCATTCCGGTAGGGTTTGAAACATTCAATCCGGCAACCTGTCCGGAAAATAAATTCCCGATGCTTGGGGTGGTGATGGTTTCAAACTGCTTCGTTCCCACTTCCTGTGTGGAATATCCTATTTTTTCTTTCTTTTTGGCGATCCCTAATGCGGTAATAACCACGCCTTCGATCTGCTTTTCATTCACTTTTTTCAGAACCACAGAATAATTTCTTCTTGTTGAAACTTCAATCGTATAGGCAGAAAATTCCGGAGAATAGAATTCAAGAATGTCTTTTGGATTGGCGGAGATGGTGAAATTACCATTCTCATCGGTGACTGCTGTTTTCCCGGTATTCTTATCAGTGATATTGACGCCGGAAACATTGCTGCCGTTTTCAGATTTTACGTTTCCGGAAATATTGATTTCCTGAGCCGTAAGATAAAGGGGAAGCAGAAAAACTGCAAAGCTGGCTAAAGTCTTCTTCATTTTTTTTGAAGGCAAATTTAGAGGGAGATTGTTACCACAGTTTTACGTCGATATTAAGAAAAAAATATAATTTCAATGTGGGACAATGATAAAATTTAATATAAAAATAAAGTCCTGAACGTTGCCTTATTCCTGAGATTTTTATTTTTTTTACTTAATTATATAGTATCGGTTTTTAGCCTGGAGGTTGCCATTTTTTTTACATTCGAAATATAAAGAAGAAATTTTTTAACCGGAAACGGATTTTTGATGGTTATCTCAGCACGGTAGTCTGGTTGCCCGAAGACGAATTTGTTTGCTTTTCGGTGAAAAAAGCCCTTTTTGGGTAAACCGGATCGAAAGTTTTAGCAAATACACCTAAAATTTTGGTAAGCGGACCTAAAATTTTGATCAACCGACCTAAAGTTTTGACAAATACACCTAAAATTTTAGCAAGAAGACCTAAAAGGAACTTAAAATCACCTAAAGCATGGTCAGGAAGACCTAAAGTTTTAATAAGGAAGATCAAATGCCGGGTGAAGTAAATTTTTTTGGATCATTTTAAATTCGACTGAAAAACAATTCTCCAGCAGGTCAGGGAGATTAGGGCTTTAATTTAAACAAAAAATAGGCTCAGCCCGATCAGTCAACGGGAGCATCTAAAAGATGTATTAAAATCTACTCAGGATCCCCCAATGGATTTTAATATCATTAAATTTAAACGGATTTCCAAACTCGTTACCGTTGGACAGCTGGAAGCTCATGAGCCCGATCGGGATAAAGAAATTGAACCCCAGCCCGACGCTGTAGAGTTTGGGTTTTACATTGAGAGATTTATTGTTGAGCTGACCGTACTGCCCGAAGACATCAAAGAAGGCCTGGCTGCCGATGAGATACCGGTATTCCAGCCCTGCGTAGTAATAGAAATCAGCGGCCAGGGAATTTTCATTGAATCCGCGCATCGAGTTCCAGCCACCGAATCGGTAAAGCTCATTGGCCGAAAAGTCGATCTTAGAATCCATCATTGCGCCTTCAGCTTTGAGGTTCAGGAAATGGTTTCCGTTGATATGGTAATTGTGTTCGCCGAAAAAATAAAACTGGTTTTGCGGAGCGCTGATGTTGTCTTTGGTATACCGGGTGGCAAGATAATCGTATCCCGCATTGATCCTTGTTTTATAAAGGAAGAGATCGATATCGGTAGGTTCCACCATCTCAAACCAGATCCCGATTCCTTTTTTGTTGTAGTCTTTGCCCTGTACATAGAGGGTATCGATGATACTTGAGCTTTCAAAAGTACCTCTCAGACCGATCTTGTTCCTGGAATTGAGATGATAATAAAAGGCGGGAAGCGCTTTTACATTGGCAAAGGTAGAATCCTGCCGGAAGATATTGACTTTCATATTCAACCCCACATTAGACTTAAAGAGATAAGGAACATCGGTCTGTAAGTCGAATGTCTGTCCTTTATCCGGATTTCGCTGCCAGTATAGATTGATGGTTTCAAAGCTGTTGAAGATATTCCTGAAATTCACATTCAGGGTTCCGTTCAGGGTGAATTTATCGGTTTTATCGTTACCGAAACCGATCACCCCATCAAAGCTGTTGGTTTTCTTCTTCTCCATAAAAAGATAGATGCTGGTAGAATCCTTGGTGAAGAGCGTCTGCGGCGGCCGTTCCAAAGAAATAAACTGGTGGCTCTGAAAAGATTTGTTGATGGCGATCAGGTTTTTGTCGTCATACGTTTTACCCTTGAATTCCTTTTCCAGATTTTTGATAAATCTTTTCGGAACACTGGTGTATCCTTTGACCACAAATCCGTCAATGGTCCTTTTATCATTCTTATTAATGTCGAGCTCTACAATGGGATAGCCGTTTTTCTGTCCTTTATATTTGGATTTTATCCTGCTGAAGGCAAAACCGTCGTCAATATATTTTTTATTGATATTCTTTTTGGTAGAATCTAAATTTTTGGTAAAAAATTCCTTTTCCGTTTTTACTTTGCGGGAAATGGAATCGGAAAGTCTGACATAGGTTTCATTGAAATTTTTCCCTTTATGAAAAACAATTTCCGTGGTATCCCCTTTTTTCCTGACTTCTTTCAACTGCGTGAAAAAATAATTGTTCTGGGCTAAAGAATCGAGGAACTTCACCGCAGAGGCAGAATCTTTTACCTTTTTTTTCACCTTCGTTTCCGAGTCGATAAGATAATACGGTTTCTTCTGCGCCTGAACGAAAACGCAGAATAAAACAAAGAATATTTTTAAAATTAATTTCAATGGCTACAAAATTTTAGGAACCTGATCTGTCATTCCACCGGAATGGCAATATGCTTCTTTATTTTGAGAAAGAGGATTTTAAAGTTTAATAGTTAACTCAATTTAATCCAGTTTATTGTATTTCTTCATCAGATTTTCGTAAGTACCCTGCGGAAGAATCCATTTCAGGGGAACCCCGATTTTCTGCCCGAATTTACCGAAATAATAATGGGCTTTCCATTTGTTTTTATGCAAAAGCCGGTCTGTATATTCCGCTACTTCCAGAGGTTCGGTGCCGTCGCCCACATGGCTGTTCATCAGGGCATAGACTTTATCGAAAACATTTTTATACGGTTCCGAGACTTTCGTCCGTACCCGGTTTTCTGCAATATTGGTTTTAATATCGCCCAAATGAAGAGAGCAGACATGGATGTTCCAGGGATACACTTCGTATCTCATCGCTTCCGTCACCTTATCCAAAGCCGATTTTGAAGCGGAGTAAAATCCTCTGAAAGGAAGCCCCATCTCACTTCCGATGCTGGAAATATTGATGATCTGCCCGAATTTGTTTTCGCGCATTTTCGGCAGTACGGCACTCATCATCTGCACGGCGCCCACCAGATTCAGGTTGAACAGTTTTAAAATGTCTTCTTTGGAAGAATCTTCCACGGCACCTACCATTCCCATTCCGGCATTGTTTATAAGGACATCAATTCTGGTTTCTGTTTTTAATACCTCGGCGATGGCATTTTGAACCGCTTCATGATCCGTTACATCGGTAGGAATAGATTTGAAATGCGCGCTTTCTGTATGTTTCCGGCTCAGTCCATAGACTTTATGGCCTTGCTTTCCGAAATATTCTGCTAAAACGAAACCAATTCCTGATGAGGTTCCGGTGATGATTATTGTTTTTGTATTCATGAATTCTCAGTTAAAATCAATTTTAAATCTTCCCAAAACATCGGATAAGATTTTTCTACGACATCTTCATCTTCAATATGCAGTTCCTGAACGAGGCAGAACGGGGCAAAGGCCATTGCCATTCGGTGATCCTGATAAGTCTTAATGGAAATATTATCTTCAGGCTTACTAAAGCTGATTGATTTAATGGTAAGATCAGTAAACTCTGTTTCTGCTCCCAGCTTTTTTAATTCTTGGTGTAAGGCTAAAAGTCTGTCGGTTTCTTTTACTCTTAATGTTCCCAGGCCGGAAATTTCAAAAGGAATTTTCAAGGCTGCAGCTGTTACACAAAGCGTTTGAGCGATGTCGGGACAGTTATTCATATCCAAAAAAATCTTTTCAGGAAATACAAAATCAGGGTCAGGCTGTAAGGTGATTTTATGCTCATCTTCAGTAAAAATTGTTTTAATTCCGAAAAAATCTTCATAAATTTTTGCAATGGCGGAATCTCCCTGGGTAGAGGTTTTGTAAAAACTTTTCAGGTGAATGGTCTTTCTTCCCAAAGCTGCAAAAGAGTAGAAATAGGAAGCCGAGCTCCAGTCGCTTTCCACTTCGTAATTGATGACTGACGATTGATGATCGCCGAAAGGTTCTACTTTAATCGTATTTCCGGTAAAGTTATTTTTAATTCCGAATTTCGTTAAAATATTCAGTGTCATTTCGATATATGATCTGGAGGTAACTTTTCCCACGAGATTGATTTCCAATCCTTTTTCCAGTTTGCCCGCAATCAGAAGAAGGGACGTGATGAACTGGCTTGATATATCGGCCGGGACATCCACTTTTTCCTGAACGATTTTTGTCCCTTGGATTTTCAGGGGAGGAAAACCTTCATTTTCCATATATTCGATCTCTGCGCCAAGGTTTTGCAAAGCCGTGACCAGGTTTTTAATCGGTCTTTCTTTCATCCTTTTCGAGCCGGTAAGAATCGTGGTTTTCCCCTCCTGAATAGCATAGTAGGAAGTAAGGAAACGCATGGCGGTTCCGGCATGATGAATATCCACCACCTCTGTATTTTCAGACAAAGCCTTTTTCAGAAGGCCGGTATCCTGAGAGTTGGAAAGATTACCGATTTTTATGCTGTCGAACAGACTTTCTAAAATCAACAAACGATTCGAAATACTTTTCGAACCGCTGATCTGTAGGGTCTGGTTTTCTTTTAATTGTGATTTTTCTAGCTTCATTATTTTCAGGTAAGGAAGTTGGAGACCGGAAGCGGAAAGTTCACTAGCTGTATTAAAAACTTCCGTCTTCCATCATCCATCTTCCTGCATTATTTTAATTTCTCATTATTCTGATGACGATCTTTGTCGCGATCTGTCTTGATCTTCATTTTTTTATCAAATGCTTCCTGCAGATTGACTCCCGTTTGGTTGGCTAAACATAAGGTGACAAACAATACATCCGCAAGCTCTTCGCCGAGATCTTTGCTTTTGTCACTTTCTTTTTCACTCTGTTCCCCATATCTTCTTGCCATAATCCGGGCGACTTCACCGACTTCCTCGGTCAGCATGGCCATATTGGTGAGTTCACTGAAATAACGGACGCCAATGGTTTTTATCCATTCATCGACTTGCTGCTGAAGATTCGTGATTTCCATTCCTTTTGTATGTTGATCTGTTCTCATTCCGGTAAGACTATGTCCGGCGACTGTACTGTTTGGGTTAAAATTACTGATATTGATAAGCTCCTACCGTAGGGTTTGAGGTTCTTGAAAATCCTGCGATGTCCGTAGGAACGGTGGCCGCCACAGCGGTATTTCCTTTCCCGATGGCCGGAGAATTCTGTTTTACCCTTAAATTCATCTGGGCAACAAAATAATTGACAAAAAGCGGATCCTGATTTTTAACCAGCTGCGTCACACCTGGAGCCGTATCGAGGAAGCCTGCTTCCGACTGACTGGAATATTTTAGAAGGCAATTTTGAATCGTAAAGTTAAAAAGCTGTCCCGGAGTCTGTTCAAAGAATACTGAATTGTCGCGGTCGGAGTAAACAATGCTGTTCCTTACATTCAGGATCAGGGCGCCCTGTTCCGTCTGGTTAGAGTCGTTTTTCCACTCGTTGGTGGCAAAGATGCCGTTCCTGTTCAGAGATTGAAGAAGGTTGGAATAATTGACAATGGTAGAGTGGGTGTAATTGTGAGTTCCGCCTTTAAAGATTCCGATGGCAGATTCTCCGCAGTTGTTCATTACAAGATTTTTGGCATTTACGGTAGAAGCGACTGCATAAATACCGTACTCCTGGAAAGTATGAATAAATGAATTGTTGATGGTGGCATTGGTCTGTTTCATTTCAAGGCCTTTTGTCCCTCCGAAGAGTCTTGCATAGTTCATATTTAAAGTAGAACCGGCTTCCATTCTGATGGAGTTCCAGTTTTTGGGAATGGTATCGTACGCCGGGTCATTTCTGTCGCCGCGCAGGATAACGCTATTGGCTAAAGTTCCGTTGATATTCAGGGTAGCACCGGACCGTACTTTCATACCGCTGTTCTTATGGAAATAGACTTTTGTTCCCGGCTGAATATTCAGGATTACGTTTTCGTCGACCGTGAGATCTCCATAGATAATTTTAGCTTTATTGTTGTTCCAGGTTGCATCTGAAGTGATGATATTGGGATTGGATGAACTTTTAATAAAAAATTCCGCATCCTGTACAACGGAGAACAACACTACATTTTGCTGCCCGGCAGGGCTGTCGAAAAGGATTTTGTCTTCAGCAATAGCTTCGGGACCTGTTGCTTCAGGGGCAATTTCCACGAAAATATAAAGACTGTCATTTTTTCTGAGAGGCACCTCTTTGAAATCATATCCGGGTTTTCCGTCTACGTTTATTTTGTATAATGAAGAAGCTCCTTTTTCCAGATGAACTCTCGGGATGAGGATATCCTTATCTTCGTTGTTATAAACTTTCACCAGATAAGTTTCAGAACGAACCTGATGATAAACCGTGTCGCAAAAAACCGTATCCCGGGAGAAACTTAATTTTTGAGAAGGGGCATCAAAACTGATGTCATCCTTATTGCACGATACCGTCATAACAAGCATCCAGAAAGAAAAAGCCAGTAATAATTTGAATTTCATCGAAATTAAAGTTTAATAAATTTCAAATGTAACGAAAATACTTTGAATTTCTTATGAAGAAAAAAATATTGACCGCATATTTGCAAATTCAAAAAAATATTGTACTTTTGCAACCTAAAATTAGCAGAGAAATATCCATTACTATTTCGAAAGCAAACTTTAATTTTTAACATTGTATTATGAAACCGCAAGGTTACATGTGACATTAACAAAAAAAGAAATTTACACATGAAAAACGGAATCCACCCAGAAAATTATAGACTTGTTGTTTTCAAAGATATGAGTAACGACGAAGTATTTCTTTGCAAGTCTACAGCAGAAACAAAAGACACGATCGAGTATGAAGGACAAGAGTATCCTTTGATCAAAATGGAAATCTCTTCAACTTCTCACCCTTTCTACACTGGTAAAGTGAAATTGGTTGACACGGCAGGTAGAGTTGACAAGTTCATGAACAAATACAAAAAATTCGCTAAGTAATTTTTTTGTTTTTAAAATATTAAAAGTCTTTCGTTTTCGGAAGACTTTTTTTATTGTAATTTTGTTCAACTTTGAATTTTTTTAACATTAAACCTAAAAACTGAACGATGCAATTGGTATTTTCAGATGCACAATATTGGGAAGATTTTCTTCCGCTTACTTTTACACGTCCTTTAGCCGAAATGCGTTGCGGAATCCTTACGTTCTCTGAAAGGTGGCAGAAGCTTCTGGGCAGCACGGAGGTCTCCTTTTTTACAGAATCTTATTTACAGAATAAGTTTCCGGAGCCCGCAAAAAAAGAAAGTCTTTTCCTGGTAACGAATTTTTTGCCAAGTGAAAAGGTGATTCAGCAGATCAAAGAACTTAAACAAGGTGAAGCATTGGTTTATGAAGATGAATTAATTGCTGCTAAAATCAATATGGATGGCTTTTCTCTAAACCAGATCGAGAAAATGACGGATATTAAAGAAGAGCTTGTTTTTTTTAAAAGGCCTGCAGATCTCTTTACGTATAATCAGAAAGCGATCGATTTTGATTTTGATCTGCTCACAAAAGGCAGAGCTTCTCAGGAATTGTCTTCCACAAATGGATTCTTAGGAGATAAAAAAGATTTGTTCATCGAGGAAGGTGCGCAGATCGAATTTTCTACCCTGAATACAAAGACCGGGAAAATTTATATCGGTAAAAACGCTGAGGTCATGGAAGGATGCCATCTGCGTGGGCCGATCGCGCTTTGTGAGGAGTCTAAATTTAATTTGGGTGCAAAGATTTACGGAGCAACCACTATTGGTCCGCATTCTAAAGTGGGTGGAGAAGTGAACAATATTATTATTTTCGGGTACTCCAATAAGGGACATGACGGTTTTATCGGAAATTCGGTGATCGGGGAGTGGTGTAATTTCGGAGCAGATTCCAATTCTTCCAACATGAAGAATAATTACGGAAACGTGAGATTGTGGAACTACAGAAGAAAAGATTTCGAAGACACGGGACTGCAGTTTGCCGGGCTGATTATGGGAGATCACTCCAAGACAGCCATCAACACACAGCTTAATACAGGCACCGTCGTTGGGGTGGCGTCCAATATTTTCAAGGAAGGTTTTCCGCCAAATCTTGTGGAGAATTTTTCGTGGGGCGGATTTAAGGATGATGAACGATTTAAATTAGATAAAGCGTACGAAGTGGCAGAAAGAGCAATGGCAAGAAGAAAAGTGGTCCTTAAAGACGAAGATAAGGCCATTTTAAAACATATTTTTGATACGTATTGAACCGATCAATAAAGGAAGCTTCAAATTTTTTTGAAGTTTTTTTATTTTTAATGTAATATTATGTAAAATCCGGTTGTCTTACTTATAGAAACAAAACTTATGACCCAGGATACTTTCAAGAGTACGGTGTTTATTCTCAAAAACGAGATGTATCGCTTTGCGAAAAGGTTTGTCATGAGTAGTGATGAAGCGGAAGATGTGGTGCAGGATCTGATGATCAGGTTCTGGCAGAAAAAGGATGAGCTGGAGCAATTCGGAAATCTTAAATCCTACGCGTTGAAGGCCGTACGGAACGAATGTCTGAACAGGCTGAAGCACCACGACGTAAAAACGGGATTTGCCGATATGCAGCTTCGCCGGTCGGAGCTTTACAGTATGGAAGTGAATAATCTGAAGGAGCATATCATTGGTTTTATCAACCGGCTTCCCGAAAAACAAAAGATGGTTATCCATTTGAAAGATGTAGAAGAATATGAAGTATCGGAAATAGCAGAAATGCTGGAAATGGAAGAAAACGCAGTACGAGTAAATCTGATGCGGGCTAGACAAAAAGTAAAAGAACAAATCTCACAATTGATGAGCTATGAGCAAAGACAAATTTCAAGATAAATATAACGAGGTCTTCCAGGATCTAAAGGAAGAAAAAATGGATTGGGATTTCGAGGATTTCCTGAAAAAAACAGAAGGTAATGATGAGGTCGTGAACGATGACGAAGCTCCCGTCATTCCGATTGGCAGCAAAGCCAGGCCGTCGATGCCAAAGTGGTTCTGGATGGCAGCAAGTGTGGTGATCTTATTAAGTATAGGTTTTATATTTAATTACAATCAAAAAAATGTTGAAGATCAGGCACAGCTTGTAGAAAATCAGATCAAACAGCAGAAAGACCTTTTCATTGAGGAAAATAGTGAGCATCAGGCTCAGGTCGCGGTAAATTCTGTATCTGATTCCGTATCAGAAGCCAGGAAAGATTCTGTTTTTCAGGAAAATTCGGTGGCTGAAAAAGATTATTTAGATGAAATTTTACCTAAAAGAGGAAGGCTTAAAAAAGAAAGAAAGCCACGATTTGTTTACAATTCCTCTTATCAGAAACCTTCAAAGGATTCCACAGGATACAAAGATTCTTACGTGATTGTAAACGGAAAAAGAATTGATAATGTGGAGGAAGCTATTAATGTGACTAAGTATTCATTCCAGATATTTGCAAATAACGTTAGTGAAAAATTAGCAAAACCAACAGTCGTAGACGACGATTATTAATTAACCTTAAAAAAAGATTATGCACCTGATCAGGCACTAATAATCAAAAATAAAATTGACTCATGAAAAAAGTATTCATCATATTCGCATTTGCCTTTTCACATTTTTTTAATGTGCAGGGCCAGGATAAACTAGACCAGCTTTTTGATAAATATCAGGAAGTAGAAGGGGTGACTTCGATCAAAATTGCAAAACCCATGTTCGGTATGCTGAGCAATCTGGATCTGGGAGATGCAGAACTTGACCAGATCAAGCCTTTATTGTCAAAAATAAAAGGATTAAAGGTCTTCATCGCCGAAAAGCCCGAGGATGCAAACTCTATGAAAGGGCAAAAGCTTTCGCAGATCAACAGAGATATACGATCTTATTTAAGCAATCTTAATTACAGTGAGATCATGACCATGAACAGCAACGGAGCGAAAATAAAATTTCTTTCAGCAGAAGAGAAGGACGGAATCCTTGACGATTTGTTGCTGAGCATAGACAGCGGCGGAGAAGAAAGTATCCTCATAAAGCTCGATGGCAGGCTTTCTATGGATGATATTAACAAGCTTATCAATTCCACAGAGACCAAAACCAATACCTCAACCAGTACAAGGGTTAATTTTACAACCCAAAATACTCCCGCCTACCTGAGTGGAGAATCCAGAAGTGTGGGAGACTTTGCGGGGGTTCAGGTGAGTACCGGCGTTATTGTAAACTTTAAACAGGAAAGTCCGACTTCGGTCAAGGTTATTGCAGATGCAGATAAACTTCAGTACATCATCACAAAGGTGGATAACGGAGTTCTCAAAGTATACATCGACAATAAAGGACAGAGAAATTTAAAGTTTAAAAATATAAGTGTCAATGTTTCTGCGCCAACTATTGATAACATTAAAACTTCATCAGGCGCTATCTTCAATGCGGTTAACAATATCAATGAAAATGCCCTGTCAGTAGATCTTTCATCAGGATCTGTCGTAAACGGAAACTTCAATATTTCCAACAACGCCAAGGTCGAACTGAGTTCGGGAGCGGTTATCAATTCTACCATCAATTCCAGGATGGCGACGATCAAAGCATCAAGCGGTGCTGTAGCAAACCTTACCGGAAATGCCAACGCAGGATCTATTGATGTGAGCAGCGGAGCGGTTTGTAACGGAGAAAAATTTCGGTTTAACGAGCTTGAGGCAGAAGCTACTTCGGGAGGCGTTTTATCCGGACATGCAGTAGAAAGATTAAAGGCAACCGCTTCTTCCGGTGGTGCCATCAAATATAAAGGAAATCCTGTTATCAATTCAAATATCAGCAAAACTTCCGGAGGGAGTCTGAAACAAATCAACTAAAATCCAAAAGCCATGAAAATTTTAAAAAATATCATCGTGATCCTGTCTGTAATGTGTATGATGCAATCCTGCATTGTTTCCGAAAGACCCAATATAGCGTACTTTTCGAAATCGGGCCGTGACTTTGGAGACGCCAAATTTGTAAGTATCAATGTTCCGTTATTTCTTGCAAAACCGTACGTTAAAAAAGCTTTAAAGGAAGACGGGGAAGATGAAGAGCTTATCAACTTAATAAAGAAAGTTTCAAAAATAAAAGTCATGACCGTGGAGAACGGGGATCGTGAAATGCTGAGAGATTTCGCCAGCTACCTGAACAGCAATAATTATGAAGAATGGGCAACCATAAAGCATGACGGGGATAATGTAAACATTCGGGTGAAGCAAAAAGGAGATGCCATTAAAAACATGATGATTACCGTAAATTCAGATAAGGAACTTGTTTTTGTCGACATCAAGGGAAGTTTTACGGCCGACGATATTTCGAGAATGATCGCTTCGGCAAAAGATAAGTAGAAATATTCATATTCAGTCATATACTAAATTTTATTTTGTAAAAACCATTTCTTAAAAAAGGAATGGTTTTTTAATTTAAGTTATTGATTGTTAAGTTTTATTTAAACTATTAAAATCGATTTTCGTATTTCATCAAAAAATCTTAATTTTGCAAGAAAGTAAAGATGTCTATTCATAACAAAATTGTAGAGACAGCCATCACTTTCGATGACGTGCTTCTAGTTCCTTCTTATTCAGAAGTTTTACCTAATCAGGTTTCATTAAAATCAAGACTTACCGACAAAATTACGCTTAATGTTCCTATCGTTTCCGCGGCTATGGATACGGTTACGGAGGCCGAACTGGCGATTGCACTGGCAAGAGTGGGCGGTTTGGGCTTCATCCACAAAAATATGACGATTGCGGAACAGGCCGCTCAGGTAAACAGAGTGAAACGTTCTGAAAACGGAATGATCTCAGACCCCGTAACGCTTTCAAAAGACCATACACTGGCTCAGGCCAAAGATACGATGGCCAAATATAAAATTTCAGGTCTGCCGGTTGTAGATGCGGAAAATACCCTGATCGGAATCATCACCAACAGAGACGTCAAATATCAGGAAAACCTTGATATGAAAGTAGAAGAGATCATGACCAAAGATAATCTCATCACTTCCGATAAAAATACCAATCTGGAAAAAGCGAAGGAAATTCTTCTGAAAAACAGAGTGGAAAAACTCCCGATCGTTGATGCAGAAAACAAACTCGTAGGATTGATTACGATTAAAGATATTGACAATCAGCTTGAATATCCGAATGCCAATAAAGATCAGAACGGCAGGTTAATCGTTGGAGCAGGCGTTGGAGTAGGGGAAGACACGCTGGAGAGAATTGAAGCGCTGGTAAAAGCCGGGGTGGATATTATAGGAATCGATTCTGCACACGGACATTCCAAAGGGGTACTGGACAAAATTGCAGAGATCAGAAAAGCATATCCGGATCTGGATATCGTAGGTGGAAATATCGTAACGGCTGAAGCTGCTGAAGATCTGATCAAAGCCGGAGCAAACGTTCTTAAAGTAGGGGTCGGTCCAGGTTCTATCTGTACCACAAGAGTGGTTGCCGGAGTTGGAGTTCCCCAGTTATCGGCGATCTATAATGTTTACGAGTATGCCAAGACTAAAAATGTAGCCGTTATTGCAGACGGAGGGATCAAGCTTTCAGGAGATATCGTAAAAGCGATTGCAAGCGGAGCAGGAGCCGTAATGTTAGGGTCCCTTCTGGCAGGAACTGATGAGGCACCGGGGGAAGAAATCATTTTCCAGGGCAGAAAGTTCAAAACCTATCAGGGAATGGGAAGTCTCTCGGCCATGAAAAGAGGTGGTAAAGAAAGATACTTCCAGAGTGAAGCTAAAAAGTTCGTCCCTGAAGGAATCGAAGGAAGAGTTCCAAGCAAAGGCAAACTGGAAGATGTTATTTTCCAATTAACAGGAGGTCTGAGAGCGGGAATGGGATATTGTGGGGCTAAAGATGTTGAAGCTTTACAGACAGAAACAAAAATGGTAATGATCACAGGAAGCGGTTTGAAAGAGTCTCACCCTCATGATGTTATCATTACTCAGGAGGCTCCGAATTATTCTTTGTAAATTTTTTTTAAATATAAATGAGAGAAGATGTCTGAAAAGGCATCTTCTCTTTTTATGATAAGCCATTGTCTAAATATTAGCAGTAGACGATGAATACAAGATATAGCCATGAGAATTTAAAATTGAAATAATAACGTAATTGTTTTTTTATATTTTCAGTAAAACATTACATTTTATTGTTAAATTTGTGATAAAAGTAATAACTGAATGAAGAAAATTTTATCTCTTTTATTTATATTTTATTTTTTCACTTCTGCTTTCTCACAATTGGACAGGGAGCATTGGTTTGCCCCGATGATAGACCGGACCGGAAATTTGAATGCTTTTCAGAAATTATATCTTTCCACTAACCGTACCACGCCTTTTCCGGTAAGCATTTACAATAACAACGTGTTGATTGCTACGGTAAATATCAGTAAGAATAACCCTCAGAAAATTGATATTCCAAGAGAATATATTATTACAACCCAGCAGACCGATTTGTTTACGCCCACTACAAAAGGGCTTTATGTAAAAGCAGAATTCCCCTTCTATGCGAATTTTAGATTTTCAGTGTTTAACCATGCCGAGATCATCACATCAAAAGGAATATCATCTACAGGGAAACTGTTTTATGCTGCTAGTGCACCCATTACGGTTAACAATGACATCCTCAATTTCATGGCCAGTGTGTTGGCGACAGAAGATAATACCACGGTTACCATCTCCGGATATAAACCTACGGTGCAGTTTTCCAACGGAACGACAGGGGCTACAAATCCGACAATAACTTTTACTTTAAATAAAGGGCAATCGTATATCGTAGATGGCATAGGCGATCTTGCCGGTAACGCAGACGGATTTATCGGGGCAAAAATCGTTTCCGACAAACCGATCAATGTCACCAACGGAAATTTCAACGGCCAGTATGCAGGGAACTTCCCGCTTAGTTCGGATATCCTGATGGACCAGTCTGTTCCTGTTGAAAGGCTGGGAAATGAATTCGCGGTCGTAAAAGGAAACGGAAATATCGGTTCCCATATGGAAGGTGCACTGGTGATAGCGACTGAAAACAATACCGAAGTCCGTGTTAATAATGAGCTGATTCCTGTGGCCACTTTAAATATCGGCGAGTACTTTATGATCCCTGATACCAAGTACCAGCTGCAGGGGAACGGGCACTACAATTTATATATCAGAACTTCCAAAAATGCCTATGTATACCAGCTCCTTTCAGGTGCAAATACCGTTGGTTTTGAAACGGCTACCGGGGGATTTAACTTTATACCGGCACTTAACTGCTATCTTCCAAAGCAAATTAATGAGCTTGGATTTATTGATGAAAATTTTGTCTATTCAACCGGAAACCCGACTGGGATTCTGAATATTCCCACCAAATTAAACCTTATTACGGAAAGAGGAGCCGTCGTTACCGTGAATGGAGCCGTACCGCCAGGGACAACCGGTCCTTTCAGTGTGAGCGGTAGCACCAACTGGGTGACATACGGTATCCCGAATACCACAGGAACCATTACCATTGTCTCTTCCAAGGCGATAATGGCAGGAATTAATGCCGGAAGTGATGCGGTAGGATACGGAGGTTTCTTTGCCGGCTTTCCCACACAGCCTGTTATTTTAACATCCGGCGGAGGTTGTGCTCCGGGAGTTGTACTGACGGTAGACCCGGTTATTTACGATACCTATCAGTGGTACAATAACGGAAATATCATTCCGGGGGCTACGGGCCCTTCCTTTACGCCTTCCGGATCCGGTTTTTATACCTGTTCGGTAACGATGGGAAGCTGTGCTCCGTTGGTAACCGAGCAGTTCAAAGTATTAAACTGTACAAAGCTCTCATCGGCAAGCTACGATGTGTGCAGTACAAAAACCATTACGCCTGCGTTTACTGCCTCCACACAAACACCTGTCCCTTCAACGGTTTCGATCGCTACGGCGCCCGCTTTGGGTACAGCTACGGTAAATGCTGCCACCGGTGTTATTACGTATACCGTCACCAATCCCGGAACGACGGGAACCGATACCTTCACTTATACCTTCTGTGGCAATGATCCCGATCTTCCAGACTGTGAGACGGTCACCGTTACGGTTAACATTCAGGCTTTAACTGTAAATAACGCGACCATCAACGCATGTGATAACGGATCAGGACAAGGTGTTTTTAATTTAACAACAGCCGTTGTTACCAATAATACACCCGTAACGATTACTTATTATCCGTCTTTGCTTACTGCTCAGAATGAAACTGCCGGAACTAATATATCAAATCCTACCTCTTATACCGCAGCTAACGGGACCATCGTATATGCTGTCGTAAAAAACAATATCGGCTGCAAAAGCATTGCACCGATTACCCTCAGCCTGTATCCTTATCCGGTGATTGTCAATAACTATACAGGCGCTTTCTGTGATGATAATCTGGATGGTACGGTAAATGTAGTTTTGTCTGATATAACGCCGGTTGTGCTGAATAACCCGACCTACTTTACTTCAGTAAGATATTACGGGAATATTGATAATGCCAATTCGGGTAGCAACAACACGCTTCCGAATAACTGGTCGTATACAGCCACCACCACCATCTATATCAGGGTAGAGTCTCCCGATGGCTGTGCACCTGTCATTAAGCCTCTTGTATTTACTATCGGATCCAGACTGCCTCTCATTAAAACTACGCATTCGGTTACGGTATGTGATGATGATCTGGACGGAACCAAGACGATTAATCTGTTGTCCTACATTAACGAATTTACCACCGATACTGCAGTAACGGCAACTTTTCATGCCACGCAGCTGGATGCTCAGAACAATACGGGGATCATCGCCAGCCCTGCCAGCATTACAGGGTTGCAAACGGTTTATATCCGTTTTGAAAAGCCGGGATCATGCCCGAATATCGCTTCCATTGTGATCAATGTGAAAGCGCCAAAGTATTCCGATATCCTGATCAGCAAAGTAATATGTCCCAAAACGAAAACTGTGCTGGATGCGGGCCCGGGCTTCGACAGTTATTTATGGAGTACGGGAGCTACCACTCCGTCAATCAGCAATGTAGGTCCTGGAAGCTACTGGGTAGATCTTACCTACAACGGCTGTACATACAGGCAGACTGTTACCGTAACGGAATCTGTCCTTCCGGCCATCACCAGCATCGAAATAAATGGAACCACCGTCACCATCGGAGTGAGTGGCGGCACACCTCCGTACGAATATTCTCTGGATGGAAATAACTGGCAGAATTCCAATGTTTTTTTAAACGTTCCCAGTGGAAACCATACGGTTCATGTAAGGGATTCCAACCAGTGTGAAGAAGTGACCAGGCCTTTTGTGATGATCAACCTTATTAATACCATTACCCCTAATACGGATGGCTACAACGACGCAATCGACTATTCTTCTTTAATGAATAATGACAATATCGTTTTCAGGATATTCGACAGGTATGGGGCTGAAATCTTCCGCGGAACCTCCTCCAACCGGTTTATCTGGGACGGAAGAATTAACGGGAGACCGGTCAACACGGCTACCTACTGGTATTTTATCAGCTGGACTGAATTCGGAGGGACCACCACCGTAAAATATACCAGCTGGCTGCTGGTGAAGAATTATTAATCTCAATAGGATAATTTTCTTTTATAGAACACCATCATCATTTATAACATTCATTAACAGTTTTGCTTAAAGTTTAATATAACTTTAACCACTTTTCACTACTAAAATAGGTATAAATTCATGCTTTTCTGCTTAATTTTGCTCTAATTATATGAAGAAACTATTTATCCTATTGCTGTTGGTTTTTCTGATAAAAATTAACGCCCAGTCGTATTCCGGTGAAGTTTTTTTAAGAGACAACTCCGTTTTATATCTCAATCAGGTATACGTTACCAACCTTACTACTCAGAAGACCGTTCTCAGTGATTATAATGGTGATTTCAATATTTCGGCCGGCCCCGGAGATATTATACGTTTCACATCAATCGTCACCGAAAGAAAGGATGTCAAACTGATCCCCGATATGCTGGGACAAAAAAATCTGATTGAGTTGAGAATTGCTTATCACGATATCCAGGAAGTAGTCATCAACAGGTTTAAGCCGACCGGGAATTTAAGATATGATGTCAATGCCCTGAGAAAGGAAGACAAAGCATTAGCCATAAAAAAGGTGATCGGCTTACCTGAGCCTAAAGGTGACGGAACGCCTCCACAATTGCCGGTAGCCGGACTGAGAGATGGCGGACTGACCTTCAGCCTGGAAAGTATTTACGATATTCTTTCAGGAGAGAGGAAGAAAAAGCAGCGGTATATGGCGTACGAAAGGATGAATAATTCAGTGACGCAGATCAAGAATTACCTTGGAAAAGACTATTTCACAAAATTCAAGATACCTGAGAATCTTATTGATAATTTCCTTCAGTTTGTATATACTTCTGAAAATATTGAACCCTATATCATGTCAGGTAACTTTGAGGCTGTGAAAATCCCTATCGAAAAATATCTCCCGATCTACCAGCGACGGCTGAGAAACTCGCATCTTCAGGAAGTTGTAAAGTAATGATTTGAATTAAAATAGCAGAGAAAATGTATACCGCCCATCAGCCGTATACATTTTTTTTATTCTTTAGAATTATATCTAATTTTATCACCGTAAAGTGCAGTTTATATAAAAAGAGTAAAATTTCCGTTATACTAAAGTATTTAATGATAAATCTTAATGTAATTGAATGAAAAAGATCCTTTTGATTTTTAGTGCCATTTTTTTCGTACATGTTTCGGCCCAGAAAAAAGGCAAAGACTACAGTGATATTTTAAAAAGCAAAAATATATATGAGATCAATGCTTTTCTGCGCGATGCCCATCCCGACGATCCCAGAAGATCCGTCCTCAAGCCGCGTGTCATGGAAATGATGAAAGAATACATTAAGCATGCAAAAGCCGGCGATACCAAGGTAAAGCAAATGCAGGACTGGCTGGCTATGCTGAAAAGAAGGCCTTCTACAAAAATATCCTTTGAAGAGTTTAATGCCAATATCAGGAAAAAACAGATCGCACGCTACCAGAAGGAACTCCAGGTGGGGCAGTCGGCAGTTGTCTACACACCGAGTAACCCGAAGAACGTTTATATTGCTCCCGCTGCGGTGTCAGCCGGTACAACGGCAGCGATCGCCGATGCTGAAGCTTCCGAATTCAATATGCTGATGGCGGAGAATCCGGTTGAGCACAAAAATAAAACCGTTAAAATATTAAACTCTCTCTTCGATAACGATCCGAATGCCAAAGAATGCATCGTGATGATCGAAAACAAATCCGACTGCAATATTATCGTAAGGATGGAAGGAATAGGGGTGACCAAATACCGATTGCCTATTCCGGCCCACAGTGACAATTCCATCGTGGTGCAGAAGGGAGATTACCTTTTTACCAGCATCGTGTGCGGTGCCCAGTATGCTTCCCAAAAGACCATACAGAAACCGCTCATGGTGGCTCTTGGCAGTCCGGCAAAGAAATAAATTCTCATTTTAATCTCTGAATTAAAGGAAACGGCTATAAATTTTGTTATTTTTGCAGGATTTTAGAAATGTTTCATGGGGAAAAATAAACTAGCAAGATTCGCAGAAAACAAAACATTACCGAATGTCATCCAGCCCACGAGAGATGAGGCCCTTAACGGTTTCAGCCTTAAAGGTAAATGGAGAACAGACTTTTTTAAGAATGATCATCCGATCGTCCTGGAACTCGGATGCGGAAAAGGAGAGTACACCGTGGGCATGGCAAAGACGTTCACGGAAAAGAACTTTATCGGGATTGATATTAAAGGGGCCAGGTTCTGGTTTGGAGCGAAAGAAGCCCATGAAAGCAATATGCACAATGTCGCCTTCCTCAGAAGCCAGATCGAGCTTGTGGAATATTATTTCGGCGAAAGCGAAGTAGATGAAATATGGATCACGTTCCCGGATCCGCAGATCAAATACAAGCGTACCAAACACAGGCTTACCCATCCCGATTTCCTAGAACGATACAAGAAGTTCCTGAAACCCGGCGGAATTATTCACTTAAAGACCGATTCGGAGTTCCTTCATGGCTATACGCTTGGTTACTTACAGGGAGCCGGCTACGAAATTATTACAGCACACCATGATATTTACGGTGCCGCAGAATATGATCCGAATACGCCGCACTTAAGAGACATCAAAACCTATTACGAAGAATTATTTTCTGCTAAAGGAAAAACAATTACTTATATTAAATTCCGCATTAATTAAAAACAACTGAATGATGAAAAAAATACAACCCCGAATACGACAAAACCCTTTTATCGCATTCTTGCGACCGTAAAAAAAAACTGCAATTAGGAATATAGATTTTATATTCCTGCATTTTTATTTATATAAAACACATAACATCAGCTATGAAAAAAAACATTCTGGCCATTGCATTATGCAGTCTTATGGCATGTAAAAGTACCGGTGTCGAAAGACGTTCCCATGACATTTTAGAGAGTACCGACATCAGGGAAATTGAAAACTATCTCGCCACCACACATCCGGATGATCCTAAAAGAAGCGTTCTCAAACCAAAGCTCATCGCATTGAAAAACGCTGAGTGGACAAAAGGTAAAAAGGATGCCAGACCCATGGAAGCAAGGCCTGTCATTTCCGAGATCCCAAGTGGTGCATTAAGCAAACCCAATTCTGAAGAGGCTGAAGAATTTAAAAGACTGATCACCTCTACCTCCCAGGAGCATAAAGATAAAACCGTAAAGCTCCTTAATGCCATGTTTGATGAGGATATAAACAGCAAGGAAGTCATTCTTTTATTTAAAAATCAGTCGGACTGTAACCTGGTGCTGAAGATTCAGGGAAAAGACTTTTACAATATGGCCGTACCCGCAAAAGGCGAAAATTTTATCGTAATCAAAAAAGGGACTTATACCCTGACCGGTAATGTCTGTGATGTGGTGTATTCGTCTAAAAAAGATCTTACCAAAAGCATTTTCTTAACCATCAGCAATCCTAAACCGGCAGCCACTAACCCTGCGGGCAAAAAGTAGCATTTGTTTTTTATGGTTAAATAAAACCCTGGCTTCACAATTCCGGCCGGATTCCAGCCCTGTTTTTGCCTGTTTATTGTGTCGTTAAAAAAACGTCGAAATGTTTTGGTAAAAAGGTCCCGTCGTTTTAGTAAAAAGGTCTCGACGTTTTAGTAAAAAGGTCCCGACGTTTTGGGTAAATGGTCTCGACGTTTTGCTATGCTCGTTAAAATCCTTTATCCGGCATTATTTCAGCGGTAAAGACTACCTTTGTAAGTGTAAATGTATTGATATGAAGAAATATGTTTTGTTTTCAGTAATGCTTGCCCTGTTTCTGAGCAGCTGCGGCAA
Organism: Chryseobacterium sp.; assembly: GCA_048594965.1. Taxonomy (GTDB): domain Bacteria; phylum Bacteroidota; class Bacteroidia; order Flavobacteriales; family Weeksellaceae; genus Chryseobacterium. The sequence continues at coordinate 15,221 of JBMDXW010000104.1, read as the reverse complement.
TAAAGTCTCTAAAACAAATTATCCTGTCCGGAAGCCCGGCCCTGTTTCTGCAAATACTGGAAGCAGTACCACTTCAGCAGCACAGGTGGAAAGGGAATACCAGGCCTTAATGAAGACCTATAAATCTGAGACCGCTGAGGTTTTAACGCATTTGCTGAATGATTCTTCCAATGATCCCAGGACATCAATCACCGTAGAAAATACCTCACGCTGCAATATGGTTCTTACGATCAGCGGAAATAATTATTTTAAGAAAATACCTATCGGAGCCGGGAAGATCGGAGCAGTCATGGTTCCGAAAAATCAGAATTATAATCTGTCGGGGATGATCTGTAATGCTGTTTATCAGAAAACCAGGTTGGTTTCAGACTCTTATGAAGTGAAGCTTTCAAACTGATAAAAATAAAAAAACCGTTGAATTCATAGAATCCAACGGTTTTTTGTATGGTAAGAAAATCTTAATGATTATTCAGCATCGAAATCAGCATCTTTATCAGCAGATACTACTTCTCCTTCTTCTTTAGATTTTTCTTTATCAGCTTTTCTCTGAGACTGACCTTCTTTGATCGATTCTGAAACGATGCTCAGGATCATATCGATAGATTTAGAAGCATCATCGTTTCCTGGGATTACGAAGTCTACTTTTCTTGGGTCAGAGTTGGTATCAACGATACCGAAAACAGGAATACCTAATTTCTTAGCTTCTGTAACCGCGATGTGCTCTCTCATGATATCTACAACGAAGATTGCAGAAGGAAGACGAACCATGTCTGAGATAGAACCTAAGTTTTTCTCAAGGTTAGCTCTTTGTCTGTCTACCTGTAATCTTTCTTTTTTAGATAACGTTTCGAAAGTACCGTCTTTCTTCATCTTGTCGATGGAGTTCATTTTTTTAACAGCCTTTCTGATAGTAACGAAGTTCGTTAACATTCCTCCAGGCCATCTTTCTGTAATATAAGGCATATTCAGTTCAGCAGCGTGCTTAGCCACTACTTCTTTCGCCTGCTTTTTAGTGGCTACGAAAAGAACTTTTTTACCTGCAGAAGTTAATTTTTCCAAAGCGCTGCACGCTTCATCCAATTTAACTGCTGTTTTATGTAAGTCTACAATGTGAATACCGTTTTTCTCCATAAAAATGTATGGAGCCATATTTGGGTTCCACTTTCTGGTCATGTGACCGAAGTGTACGCCAGCCTCTAGAAGGTCTTTTACATTTGCTTTTGCCATGTTTTCTGTTTTTGTTAGTTTACTTTCCGTTTTTTAAACAATCAACAACTTCTTTAGATGGGAGAAGCGTTTGGATGCTAAACGTAACGGGCAATTTGCTTTAAGCTGTAGGCTTTAAGCGGATTAAAAATTTTAATAAGTTCAAATAGCTTATTGCATATTGCTTTAAGCTTACCGCAATTCTTAACGTTTTGAGAATTGGAATCTCTTTCTTGCTTTTTTCTGACCTGGCTTCTTTCTTTCCACCATTCTTGCGTCTCTTGTAAGTAAACCAGCAGGCTTCAATGCTAATCTGAACTCAGCGTTGATTTCGCACAAAGCTCTTGAAATACCTAATCTGATAGCCTCTGCCTGACCTGTATTTCCACCACCGAAAACATTTACGGTAACGTCATACTGACCAACAGTTTCAGAAAGGATAAACGGTTGGTTCAATTTGTAAACCATCACGTCTGTAGAGAAATAAGTTGCAGCATCTTTACCGTTTACCGTAATGTTACCAGTTCCTGGCTTTACGTAAACTCTGGCTACAGAAGTTTTTCTTCTTCCGATTTTGTGAACTATAGACATAATTAATTATTTAAATTCGTTAACATTAATTGTTTTAGGCTGTTGAGCTTCATGTTTGTGCTCAGTCCCTTCATATAAATAAAGATTCTTAAGGATCGCAGCGCCCAGTCTGTTTTTTGGTAACATCCCTTTTACTGATTTTTCCAATACTTTTAAAGAATCTTTTTTCTGAAGTTCAGCCGCAGTCATCGACTTTTGACCTCCAGGGTAACCTGTATGCCAGATATAAGTCTTGTCGTTCCACTTGTTTCCGGAAAGAGTAACTTTCCCAGCATTCAAAACGATTACGTTATCACCACAATCTACGTGAGGTGTGTAGTTCGTTTTGTGCTTACCTCTCAAAATCTTTGCAACCGTAGAAGCTAGTCTTCCTAACGGCTGTCCTTCAGCGTCTACCACAACCCATTCTTTATTAGCAGTAGCTTTGTTCGCTGAAACAGTTTTGTAACTTAATGTATTCACACGTTTTAGTTAAAGATTAAACATAATTTTCCCCTAAAAGGGTGTGCAAAGGTACAAATTATTTTCGGAATGCAAAATATATTTGCTTTATATATTTAATCTTCAAATAAGTATAAATATTTGGTTTACTTAAACCATTCGTTCTCAGTACACGTTTTGATGCATTTGAAGATGTAATAGTGTAATGTGTCTATTGTATTGTTTGGTGCTGGATGTCAGGATAAGTTTATTTAATTTAAAATTAATGCTAAAAAAATGCGGATATCATTAGGATCGGTGGTAATTCTGTATATTTGCGCAAAACCTTATTAAAGCCATGAGCCACGGAAAAATCAGAGCAGAAAAGAACTGTCTCAATTGCGGTCATACTGTTGAAGAACGATTCTGTCCACACTGCGGACAGGAAAATGTTGAAACCAAGCAGCGTTTTCATTTTCTCTTTACCCATTTTATTGAAGATTTTACCCATTATGACGGTCAGTTCTGGAAAACCATCAGATATCTTCTGCTCAATCCCGGGAGGCTTACCAGTGCTTATCTTGCAGGAAAAAGACAGGCTTATGTCGCTCCTGTAAAGCTTTATATTTTTATAAGTTTCATTACCTTTCTGCTTCCTTCCTTATTTTCCGGCTCTGGAGAATCTGATGAATCGCAAACTAAAACAGAAAAAGCAGTTCAGAAAATAGAGGAAAAACAACAGGAGGAGAAGGTCGCAAGGTTTACGGACAGTCTTACACAGAAGATGAACAATGCTCAGAAAGAAGCAATAACCAAAGATGCCAGAATCACAAAAATAAACGGCAATGATATAGAAACCGATGCCATAGAAGAAACTGCTGATGGAAAACTCACCATTCTCGGCGCATCAAATATGAAGCAGTTTGATTCCCTGTATGCCAAAAAAGCAGACAACCGACGGGTCTATGATTTTATGAGGCCTTTCGCAAGAAAAGTATTTTACTTACAGAGTAAGGGATTAAATAAAGAAGAAATTTTCGAAAAGTTCTCCGAAACCTTTATTCATACACTACCGAAAGCGCTTTTTGTTTATCTCCCCGTTTTTGCTTTTTTTCTCTGGATTTTTCACAATAAGAAAAAATGGTGGTATTTCGATCACGGTATTTTTACCCTGCATTATTTCTCTTTTTTATTGCTGGGAATTCTTATTCTGATATTTTTCAACAGGCTTATCGATCTTATTCCGGACAATATTGTTATCAGTCTCTTAAAGATATTAGCCTACACTGCGGGTGTAATTTACCTGTTCATCTATTTCTTTGTGGCACATCACAGAGTGTATGAAAGTTCGAGAGGCATCAGTGTGATGAAAGGTTTTGCATTGCTTCTGATAAATTTTATCGGAATTTTATGCATGCTGCTTTTATTAATGTATATAAGCTTTATCATGCTTCATTAGTGACGGAGGGTCTTAGAAGCCCGGAAACTTGCAATAAGATAGTACGCTACGAATACGGTAGAAAACTTAAGGATCGACGGAATAGCCAGTTCAATATTAAACAGTAAAGCACCAACTGCTACCAATATTGCCATGGCCAAAAAAGAAAGCCCTAATTTCTGGGGCAGTGTGAAATTTGGGGTATCCAGAAAATAAGCTGTTCCCCAGGCCAATCCGAAGGCTATGGCATAATAAATATCAAGCCCTATATTCTCTGAACTGTAGAAGAAATAATTAATCAAAAAACTTAAAACAGTTCCCAGTAAAAAATAGAGTAATGCCTTTTTCATATCCTTTTAAATATAACTGCAAAAGTATAGAAATTAATCTGAGTTTTTAAATGGTAAATTCTGCCATGAAGTTTTCTGCATAGCAGAAGCCTTGTCTGCCTTTGTCATCATCTCCACCTTATTCTAAACTAATGTTTATTCTGTTGTGAAAATCAGAGTACCGGTATTTTGATTAAAAATCTTTAAATCAGTGTTTTAGATTAAAATCAAAGGTTGTTATTTTATTGTTATATTTGGAAATTCAGAAATTTTCTAGATTTTTTATGGAAACCCAAAAATATACTCCAAACAATAAAGTAAGAATTGTGACGGCAGCGTCGTTGTTCGACGGCCACGATGCGGCGATCAACATCATGCGCCGTGTGATCCAGGGAACAGGATGTGAAGTGATCCACCTCGGCCACGACAAATCGGCTGAGGAAGTGGTGAACACCGCTATTCAGGAAGATGCCAATGCGATTGCCTTAACGTCTTATCAGGGCGGGCACAACGAATATTTCAAATACATTTACGATCTTTTAAGAGAAAAAAACTCCCCGCAGATCAAGATTTTCGGCGGCGGCGGCGGGGTGATCCTGCCGGAAGAGATCAAAGAATTAATGGATTACGGAATCGACCGTATTTATTCTCCGGACGACGGTCGTGAACTTGGCCTGCAGGGAATGATCGATGACCTGGTGAAGAAATCAGATTTTGCCACCGGAAAAGAAGTGACGGCCGCGGATCTGGATGCCATCAGCTTTGAAAACCCGACCAGCATCGCCAAAATCATTTCAGCGGTTGAAAACTTCTCGGAAGAAAAGCCTGAACTGGTTGCTGCCATCGACGAAAAATCAAAAGATTTACACATCCCGATTATCGGAATCACAGGAACCGGAGGAGCCGGAAAATCTTCATTAACAGACGAATTGGTAAGACGTTTCTTACGTTCCAACACCGATAAAAAAATCGCCATCATTTCCATCGACCCTTCCAAAAAGAAAACGGGGGGCGCATTATTAGGCGACAGGATCCGAATGAATGCGATCAATGACCCGAGGGTTTATATGCGTTCGATGGCAACAAGAGAAAACAACGTTTCCGTTTCGCCATTCATTCAGTCGGCTTTAAATGTACTTAAGCTGGCACATCCGGATGTGATTATCCTGGAAACTTCAGGAATCGGACAATCCGGATCGGAAGTTTCAGATTTTGCTGACGTGTCAATGTACGTGATGACCCCGGAATACGGAGCTTCTACACAGTTGGAAAAAATCGATATGCTGGATTACGCTGATCTGGTCGCTTTAAATAAATCCGACAAACGAGGGGCTCTTGACGCACTTCAGGCGGTAAGAAAACAGTTCCAGAGAAACCATTTATTATGGGAACAGCCATTGGATGAAATGCCAGTGTATGCAACAAAAGCATCTCAGTTCAACGACCACGGAACGACTGAATTATATAACAGGTTGGTTTCTAAGGTAAACGATAAATTTGCTGATTTACATCTACAGGGTTTTGTTGAGCAGGAAATTACAGACGAAGTAACGATCATTCCTCCAAAAAGAGTGCGTTACCTTTCTGAAATCGTTGAAAACAATAGAATCTATGATGCCAACATCGAAAAACAAGCTGAGCTTGCAAGAACGATGTATCATATTGATGGCGTTAAAAAAATCCTTTCCCATGAAGCCCTGGATGCTGAATACCAGAAGGCGGAAAAAGAACTGCAGCAGGAAAACATCGATTTCCTGAAGACCTGGGACGATACGAAAAAAGCTTTCCAAGCTGAGTTTTATTCTTATTTCGTAAGAGGAAAGGAAATTAAAGTCGAGACCTCAACGGAATCTTTATCCCATCTAAGAATTCCGAAAATCGCTTTACCGAAATACAACGACTGGGGCGACCTGATCAAATGGAAAGGCCAGGAAAATTTGCCGGGAAGTTTCCCCTACACCGCAGGAATTTATCCTTTCAAAAGAACAGGGGAAGACCCGACAAGGATGTTTGCAGGAGAAGGCGGCCCGGAAAGAACCAACCGAAGATTTCACTACGTTTCTGCGGAAATGCCGGCCAAACGTTTGTCTACCGCTTTCGACTCGGTAACACTGTACGGGCAGGATCCTGCTTTACCGCCGGATATTTACGGTAAGATCGGAAATGCCGGAGTTTCCATTGCGACCCTGGATGATGCTAAAAAATTATATTCCGGATTCGATCTGGTAAATGCATTAACTTCCGTTTCAATGACGATTAACGGACCTGCGCCGATGTTGCTGGCTTTCTTTATGAACGCAGCGATCGATCAGAACGTAGAGAAATATATTGTTGAAAACGGCTTGGAATCTAAAGTTGAGGAAGTTTTAAAAGCTAAATTCGACGATAAAGGGTTGGCAAGACCGAAATATAACGGCGAATTGCCTCCTTCTAACAATGGTTTAGGGTTGAAATTACTGGGAATTACCGGTGATGAAATTATTCCTGCCGATGTATATGCGGAAATCAAAGCGAAAACCATCGCTACCGTCCGGGGAACCGTTCAGGCCGATATCTTAAAAGAAGACCAGGCACAGAACACCTGTATTTTCTCTACGGAATTTGCTTTGAGATTGATGGGTGATGTTCAGGAATATTTTATCAAGGAAAAAGTAAGGAACTTCTACTCCGTTTCTATTTCGGGTTATCACATTGCGGAAGCGGGTGCAAACCCTGTTTCCCAGCTGGCCTTTACCTTGGCAAATGGTTTCACGTATGTGGAATATTATCTGTCAAGAGGCATGGATATAAATGATTTTGCACCAAACTTATCGTTCTTCTTCTCCAACGGGATCGATCCTGAATATTCGGTGATCGGCCGGGTTGCCAGAAGAATCTGGGCCAAAGCCATGAAGCTGAAGTATGGCGCCGATGAAAGAAGCCAGATGCTGAAATACCACATCCAGACTTCCGGACGTTCGCTTCACGCCCAGGAAATTGATTTCAATGATATCAGAACGACGCTTCAGGCATTGTATGCGATCTACGACAACTGTAACTCGCTCCACACCAATGCTTACGATGAAGCGATTACGACTCCGACCGAGCAGTCTGTAAGAAGAGCGATGGCCATCCAATTGATCATCAATAAAGAATTGGGGCTTGCGAAGAACGAAAATCCGCTTCAGGGTTCATTCATTATCGAAGAACTGACGGATCTGGTGGAGGAAGCTGTGTATGCAGAATTCGACAGGATTACGGAAAGAGGCGGTGTTCTGGGTGCTATGGAAACGATGTATCAGCGTTCCAAGATCCAGGAAGAATCGATGCATTACGAATGGCTGAAACACACCGGCGAATATCCGATCATCGGGGTGAATACGTTTTTAGGAAAAGACGGTTCGCCGACGGTTCGTCCGGGAGAAGTGATCCGTTCGACCGAAGAAGAAAAGCAGTTCCAGATCGAGATGCTTCATAATTTCCAGAAATCGAATAAAGATAAATCCGAAGAAGCCCTGAAAACGCTGCAACACGCTGCCATCAATCAGCAAAACTTATTTGAGGTCATGATGGATGCCGTAAAATACTGCTCGCTTGGGCAGATTACCAATGCCTTGTTTGAAGTAGGCGGTAAGTACAGAAGAAATATGTAGTCCGTAGCCGGACAGGCAATTTTAAGACTAACTGTTTAAAAATTATAAAGTAAACCTCAGAGAATTTTCTTTGAGGTTTTTTATCTTTACCCTAAAATTCAATACATGAAAATATCAAGCGCTTTTTTGCTTTGCCTGTTTTCTTTTTTTTGCAACGCTCAAAACAGAAAAGAATGTAAAAGTTCAGCAAAAGCTAAATATGAAGACAGTTTAAAAAATAAATGGAAAACATATTCATTTAATCCGATTTCTAAAGCAGATGCTATAAAGCCGGTTTTCAGCTATGTCGAAATACATGATCTGGACCAACCTTCTCAAAGTAAAGATTTTGTCGATTCTTTAGATATTAAAGTTAAACAAGTAATGGCATCCCTGAAAATCAAGACTGATGATTTTGAAAAGGAATTTAATATCCGGGATTCTTTAAATGAAATTGAAGTCAGGAAGAGAATTGGGAATATTTCAAGGCCCCAGGTAATTAAAAGCGAAAAAAAAGGAAAAAAGTGGGCGATTCTCTACTTGGATTATAAATATGATGAAATGCTTGCATTCGGTGCCGGTTACTGGATTTCTCTATCCGAAGATGATGGGAAAACCTGGAAAAAATATTATACCGGATTAACAGGTGGTAAAAATTATTACTTTAAAAGAAATTCCAAACCATCACTCTGGCAGGATGACAATCATCTTCAGATCGAAGCTGATATCATGAGAATGACCGAACCGAGAGCACATCCGATACCGCCACAGTACGAAGTGGTAAAAGACAATGCACTTATTGTCCTGAATCTCGCTGAAATCGTAAAAGATTCTGATGGAGACGGTTTAACGGACATCGAGGAAAAAAATCTTTTTCTGAATCCTTTTTCAAACGATACTGATGGCGATGGAATTTCCGACTTGGACGACAACAATCCGAGATTTGCAAGTTCGTCCAATGATTTTGTCAAACTCTATGAAGGTCTGATGTTTGGGGAAAATGTAAAGTCTGACGGCAAATATCCCGAAGAAATAATGATGATTAATCTATTACATCCTGTGCAAACAAATAATAACAGTAATCATAAAATAGATGAAGATCCTTTTTCTGACGAAATTGAAAATTTAAATACAGTAAAACTTTTGGTAACTGACGACAAAAACCTACAAAGCATAAACCCTAAAAACTCCAGAATTATTATTCTGACACCGAAAGAATACAAAGAATACCAAAAGCAATATCATTCCGAATTGGAAAAATTAAATTATTCGCCTTTATTTAAGTGTGACAACGACTCCAATGTATATTTAATGAAATATAGCGCATCATACGCTGGAGAGACGTATAAGATTGAAAGAACAAAAACAGGATGGAAAATTATTACCATTTCCAGCTGGATTTCCTAGAGATAGCTGAGCAATAAATTTCTAATATTTACCGGATAACCTTAAAGATCTTCCTAATTTTTCATATTTCCATATTAAAATTATGAAACCCAAAGCCATCTTCAACTGGAGCAGCGGAAAAGACTCCGCACTCGCCCTATATAAAATTTTACAGGACGAAAAATTTGAAATTACTACTTTACTCACCAGCATTAATAAAGAGTTTAAGAGGATTTCCATGCACGGCGTCCACGTTTCATTGCTGGAAAAACAAGTGGAAAGTTTGGGTTTCCCTCTTGTAAAACTACAACTCCCGAAAGAATCGTCGATGGAGGAATACCGTGACCTAATGGAAAGCACCATGAATGATTTTAAACAGCAGGGCGTTACGCATTCCGTTTTCGGGGATATTTTCCTGGAAGATCTGCGGGAATACAGGGAAGATCAATTGGCGGCAGTAGGCATGCACGGCGTTTTTCCTTTGTGGAAGACCGATACGAAAAACCTCATTGAAGAGTTTCTGAATATCGGATTTAAAACCATTGTTACCTGCGTGAACGAAACCTATCTGGACAAAAGCTTCGCCGGAAGGATTATTGACAAAAATTTTATTGAAGATTTACCGGAAAATGTAGATCCCTGTGGAGAAAATGGCGAATTCCACACATTCACTTTTGACGGTCCGGTTTTTAAAAATCCGATTATTTTCGAAGTAGGGGAAATCGTAAAGAAAACCTATCCTAAACCCAAGTCCGGCAGTGATGAAGAAAACGGAGACTATGTTTTCTGGTTCTGTGATCTGATGGCAAAATAATCCTATGCTAATTTCCGTTAAGGTTTTAAACTGTTGCTATGAATCTGATTTTATAAATTGAAAAAACCTGTAAGGAACCTTTAGACCCAAATGAAGAGTGATACAGGAGAAAAATTTTGCAGCTCCTGCTCAAAAAGAATGCTGGACTTGTCTCCAGAACTACGTGAATTATCCTGGTAAGGCCTGTAGAAAATTCTTCATTTTATCAAGAGATTTTTTGTGTTCATAGAAATTGATTAGAACGAAAAATATAATGGTATGAAGGAGGTAAGGCAATATTAGAGATAATACAAGCGGAAGTACGGTCACAGGATCATCCGTCCGGAAAAATCTGAAAACATGTTTATCATCATGAATAATCAACTGGAAAATCATATTGCCACAGATAGCAAACATTCCAAAATTTTGTTGATACATTGTGAAAAATGAATTCTCTCGATATTTAAAATCTCTTTTCACAAACCTTCTCATTTTTTTACTGAAAACCCAATATGAGAAAGGTATTATGACCAGAAGTGAATTGTAGAATCGGAAAAGATCATTGTACATTTCCTGATCCGTCGAGAAATACACCAATAATAAATTAACGGTAAAAGAAGCGAGCCCGAAAAGCAAAGCTTTCCTGAATATGCCGGCATACTTTTCCTTAACGATCTTCTTTAAGATTACAGGAATCTGCTCCCTGTAAAACAATGAATACCCCGTCAGTTTAAATTCACTTTCCCACAATTTCTGCGTCTTATGGAAAGCTTCCTCAAAACTCATATTTTCTTCAGCCTGAATATCCGCCACCTGGGAAATCATGTGGTCTTTTACTTCCAGCAGAATATCCAGCGGAAGCCTGTGAAAAATAAGATAGTTAGTAACTTGCTGTTCCTGTTCTATGGTTGTCATTTATCCTTGTTTTTAAACCAAAACGTTAATCTTTTTTGAACTGAAATATAAAAGCTGCAACTGAACCGCCAATGCATACATACAGAAAAGCTTGGTTATCTGCAGGTCTAAAATCTCCCAGTAATCCGCCGTCATGCCATGGCCAATATAAAAGACAGCCAACCCGGCCAACATAGTTCTGACCAGCAAAGGATGAAAATTCATACTTGCATAATTTGAAACCCTGAAGCCTTTTCTGATAGCATTGTATAAAAGCATGGCAATCCATACGATAAACAGCAAGATCTGCAGATTCATAAATAAATCGGAATCTACCTGTAATAATAAAAAACCTGCTCCTGAAAATACCATTGAAACCAATGTTATCTTGCGGAACCTCATCTGCACTACCTGCTTCTCGATCCTGGCTATCTTTTTAAAAGACAGGAGATCGGCCCGTACCATTTCAAGCTCTCTTTTCCAGCTGATCCGGGCCATCAGAAATGCTTCCTGAAAACCCAGGTCTTCATTTTCCATAAGGCTGCCGATCTGCATCACGAAATGATCTTTAATCTCATCAAGTATTGGAGGAGATAATTTTTTTGATTTTAAATATAATTCGATCTGGTCCTGCTGTTCTAGTGTTATCATGAGAAATATTTTTTTACTGTTTCAAGTTTTCTAATATTTTCTTTTAAAGAGAAATAGGAAAATAAATACAACGTCATAAGAATAATACCTGCAAGAATGCTTTCGGCAAAAATCAAAGTTGTGATCTTTTGTTGGGAACCAAAATTTATATAATCATAAATCAATATGTATGAGTTCTTTGGAAGATCAATTAAATTATCTATAACAATTGTAATAATAAAAGCTAAAATAGGGTGGATGAAATTATTTAGAATTACAATATCTCCATAATGCTTATTTTGCATACTTTTCTGACGGATATACAGCACGATTGTCTCAAGAAGTAGACAGAAAACTACAATTTTAATGATTTTATTAATATTTAAATACGATTTCTCATTTAAAGCAAACGCTAATGTGATTTCGATACAAATAAATAAAAATGTAATTAGAATTGATTTTAGTAATATGCTCTTATTATTCACTTTATCAATTTCATAAGCAACCTTTGTAATTCTTTGTCTTGAAAACGGATTTTTCTTAACCATACGAAGATCTGCACTCCAAAGTACTTTTATTTTTTCAAAAGCATTTTCAAAATCCATATTTTCATTCTTTTGAATTTCTGAAATCTGAGAAGTCATATGATCTTTTATCTCGTTTAAAAGTTTTCCCGTGATTTTTTTGGACAGCAAATACTTTTCAATTTGTCTTTCCTGAAAATAGGTTATCATATATTAAAAATCGTGTTTAGATTAAACAAATAACTTTTCATTTCCTCTTCCTGTGTGACCTGCTGCTTTTTTCCTTTGTCGGTCAAAAGATAATATTTCCGGTCTCTTCCGTTGATCTTCTGAATTTCGGAAGTAATCATTCCTTCCGCTTCCAACTTATGGAGAAGAGGATACAGCGCGCCTTCCGTCATTTCCAGCTCGCCTTGGGTAAGTTCTTTCGCACGCTGGGTAATCTGGTAGCCATACATTTTCACTTCCTTCGCAAGCAGCTTCAGAATGATGTTCTGCAATGTTCCTTTATAAAGACTGTTCTTTTTCAATATCGAATCTTTTATACCTTACAAATCTATGCATAATTTTCTTATGTATAATAATTTAATTTTATTGTTTTTTATTTTTAGAATTAAAAATAATCATTGATTGTAAGACCCTGTTTAAATGGTATAAGATCATTTTTCATAGACTCTACTTGATGTACTTCATTCAAATAAAACGAAATTTATTCTTAATTTTAATAGTAAGAAACGTTTAGAATTAACACAGTCAAATTCAGTTTATTAAACAGTAAAAACTAAGAAATAAAACCTTAACTTATTAATTTTAAAATATTTATAATTGAAACACGTTCTAAAATCATATAACCTAAATTTATCGTTGATGCATTGAAACATTAATTCCTCATTTCTCCATAAAAGGTTAGAAAATCATATCTTTGTCCCAATGATTGCAGAGAAGATTATTTTAGGAATCGACCCCGGAACAACGGTGATGGGTTTTGGAATTATTTCCGTGAAAAAAGGCAAAATGGAAATGGTCTCCATCCATGAACTGTTGCTTCATAAATATCCCAATCACGAAACCAAGCTTAAATATATTTTTGATAAAACCTTAGCGCTGATCGATGAGTTTCATCCGGATGAGGTCGCATTGGAAGCGCCTTTCTATGGCAAGAACGTACAGAGTATGCTGAAGCTGGGACGGGCGCAGGGCGTAGCCATGGCTGCCAGTCTTTACCGCAATGTCCCCATCACGGAATATTCCCCGAAAAAAATAAAAATGGCCATTACCGGAAACGGAAATGCCAGTAAGGAACAAGTCGCCGGAATGTTGCAAAACCTTCTAAAATTAAAAGAATTCCCGACCAAATACCTCGATGCCTCCGATGGCTTGGCCGTTGCCGTCTGCCACCATTTCAATTCCGGAACAATTGCGGACACAAAATCGTATACCGGCTGGGAAAGTTTCCTGAAACAGAATCCGGGCCGCTTAAAATAAAAGATCCCGCAGAATACAATATTCGCGGGATTTATTATTCTTTACCGAATTTTATTTTACCTTGTATTCTTCGGGTGTAATTTTAAAATCTGCCGTTTTTTTGCCGTCCTTGTCGTAATACGTATAAACCATCGTTACATCCCGATCACGGAATTCCTTGATTTCCGGCGACGTCTTCACTACACGCAGTGCCCATTCTTTTGCCGAAGTTTTAAAGGTTTCGATCTCATCCGGACTTACCGCATCTTTGGTATCATCCGTTAAAGTGTAATTATACCTGAAAATTTTACCGGGCTGTACCGAAACACTGTCCAGGCGAACCCCATCGGCAAGGATCTGAGGTGTGGTCTTGTTGATGTTTGCCGCCACTTCTTTAAGGTCATCGTCAATTTTATCTTCCTTTTTGCATGAAGTTAAAGCCAATGTTAGGCATACCAGGGAAAGGCTGATTGCATTTTTCATATTTAAATTTTTAATGATTGTTACTTAAAGATAAGAATATTTTCCGGAATAAATTTAATTTACTGATTAACAATTAAATAGCCACCTATACGATCATACTTGGTAAAACATAATACTATCTTTTGCATTGGTATGAATTTTAGTAGTACCTTTGTATAAATTTTCTGTCATGAAAAACAACCAACAAACTATAAATCAAGCGAATCATAACATCAATTGGTTCCAGAAGTTTCTGATGATCTGCTCCGGAGGAAACATTCACATCCTGAGAAAAACACCGAGCGAATGGAACAAGTTTGCCGGAATCGGCGGCATTGTCCTGTTTACGGCAGTTTTTGCCACACTTTCCGCAGGCTATGCCATGTACACGGTCTTCGATGAGATCTGGACGGCCATTGGCTTCGGCGTCTTGTGGGGACTAATGATCTTTAACCTGGACCGTTACATCGTTTCTTCCATCAAAAAAACGGGAACCTGGTGGAATCAGGTTCTGATGGCCATTCCAAGACTGATCCTTGCGACTTTCCTGGGAATCATTATCTCCAAACCTTTAGAGCTCAAAATTTTTGAGAAAGAGGTAAACAAACAATTGAATACCATCATTCAAAGAAACAAAAAACAGCTTCAGGGCGAAATGAGCGGCCGGATTCTTCAGCAGAGCGGGCCTTTTGAAATGGAAAAGAAGCAGATCTCCGATAAAATTGCCTACTACCAAAAATCCTATGACTCCGCATCCGTAGAGCTGGAAAAAGAGATCTTAGGAAAACAATCCGGGCTAACCAGCGGAAAAGAAGGTTTCGGCCCGAATGCCAAACGTAAGCAGGAGCTGAAAGAACAGAGAAGGCTGGACCTGGAGAACTACCGCAAGCAGGCTGCTCCCCGTCTGGAATACCTGGATAAGGAAATCTCGAAAGTCTACACCAATCTTGAATCAGAAAGAAAATCCACGGAAACATTTGAAGATAAATTCAACGGGTTTGCGGCAAGGCTGCAGGCTTTGGACGAACTGGGAAAAAATTCTGCGATCATAGGATTAGCGGCAACCTTTATCATGGGGCTTTTCATCTGCCTTGAGATTTCACCGGTGCTGGTAAAACTGATTTCCCACGTCGGGCCTTACGATTATCTCCTGGAAAAAACGGAAAACGATTTCCGTCTGTATTCAAAAGAAAAAGTAGAAAAAGGAAATGCCCTAACCGACTTCCGGATCGATGATTTTAAGAATAATCTCGGTAAATAAATTTTAAATAAAATATCTCATTATATAGAAGCCTTTCGGGAGAATTTCCGAAAGGCTTATTTAGATCTCAATAGGAATGTTTTTTGTTTCAGAGTATCTATGCCTTCATCAGTAATCGATCGATATCATTATTTTTCTGAGACTGGGATTCTAAGAATTTTTTACCAGTCGGGTGCGGTTTATGATTATCTTCAGGTTCCTGCTGAAATTGT
>JBMDXW010000103.1:0-4157 GCA_048594965.1 Chryseobacterium sp. | reverse complement strand
ATTCAATATCATTAAAGAATTAACAAATATTTCCTTAATTTAAATTTCAATAAAATACAATGATAAACTGACCGGAGATAAAATTCCCGGTCCGCTTGCTGATAAGTTAAAGAAATATGATGATGCTAAATCGTCTCGATCCAGTTGTAAATATCGACCGACTGAGGAATTTCCAGTTTTTTTCTGATCCTGTATTTTTTATTCTGAACCGTCCGTGTTTCGATGAAGGTACATTTTGCGATCTCTTTGGTAGAAAGTTTTAATTTCAGAAGAGCACAGAATTCAATTTCCGACTGCTGCAGTTCAGGATTAATCTTAAGGAGCTTTTGGGAAAATTCAGGAAAGGCATTTTCAAAAGCAAACATAAATCCCGGATCGTTATTTTGCAGCAGCGTGATCAGATGATGGTAGAGATCATGGAGATTCTGCGTGTTTTCTGAGATTTTTTTCTTTCTTAATTTCAGGTAAAAGAATGTTGAAACCACCACAACGATGATTATGGAAACCAACCAGAACAAAAAATTCTGCGTCAGTTTTTCATGCTGTTCCTCTTCATCTTTATTCATGACTTCCTGTAGGGAGTTGTATTTGCTCTGAAGCATCTGAAGATCATTTTGCTTAATTTTATTTTCATAAAAATCGGCACTGTCTTTTTGACCCGTTTCCTGATAGATTTCCTGAAGAGATTTGTAAGTATCGTTGATATTCAGTTCTACACCGGTCCGCTTGCTTATTTCCAGGGCTTTATGGAAATTTTTTATGGATTCTGTGTAATCCTTTCTTTTCCGGTAATATTTACCGATCACCGTAAAATTGTCGATCATGGATTTTTCTTCTGAAATATTCTCAGGCCTTATTTCGATTGATTTTTGGGCAAAATAAAATGCGGAGTCAAGATTATATTCAGCATAAATACTCGCAAGATTAGAATAATTCAGGTATTGAAATTCTTCCAGTTCTTCTTTATTTTTTATTTCCTGGCCACTTTTTATCTCCTCCATGATTTTTTTTGCAGCATTTTCCGGCTCACCTTTATCAAGATACACGTTGGCGAAACTGCTGAGCACATTGGCCCTGGCATAAAATATTCTTTTATTTTCAGACTGGTCCCGTTTCAGAATGGAATATGCGTTATCAAGATGAAGAATCGCCTTATCGTACAGTTTATTCACTGAATAAGTTTCAGCAATATAAACATTGGCCATCGCTTCGTAATAGACGTTTTTGTAATGGCCTGCCAATTTTTGCAGCTGCTCGGAAGAGATCATGAGACTGTCGACAAGATTCTTATTATAAAAATACCTGCATTTTTTTTCCATCAGCTGCATCTCAGACAGAGAATCTTTCAGAATTCCGGCGGTTTTGATCAGTCCGTTAAGTTCCTTATAAGCTTTGTTGATATCCGTACTGAACAGCCGGGAGTTGGCTTTCACCTTAATTTTAAACTCCTCACGGGTATTTTTAGACTGAGAAAAGTTCAGAGAATAAAAGAACAAAACAAATAAAAAAGCCAGACGAACGTTTCTCATCATTAAATAAGACACCGGTTAAAATTTAAGAATTCTGCGTAAATTTAAGAATAAAATTAATATTTCGCATATAAATCACCTTAAACCAATCATAAACACAAAAATAAGATAAATAAACCATTAATAATCAAATACTCGTGTGCTAATCCTGTTAAATTTATTAATAATATATTTGTAATGAATTTTTAAACACTGAAAAATATTTTTATGGATGATATAAGGATGATTGTAACGGATATGGACGGAACTTTTCTCAATTCAGAACATGAAGTAAGTCCCGACTTTCCGAAGGTCTATGAAGAACTCAGGAAAAGAAATATTTTATTTGTTCCGGCCAGTGGAAGGCAGATGCTCGGTATTACCAAATATTTTGGAGAGCAGGAAAATGAGATGGCTTTCATTGCTGAAAACGGAGGCTATGTAATTTACAAAAACAAGGAGCTTTTTGCAGATAAGATGGAGCAGCAGTACATTGCTGAAATAATCACGGCCATACGAAAAATCCCGGGAGCTACAGCTGTTCTGTCCGGAAAGAAAAAAGCGTATGTGGAAACCGACAATCCGGAATTTATAAATTATATTTCACAATTCTATACGGACAATGAAGTGGTGGAAGATCTTACTCTCGACATTCAGGACAGTATTTTTAAAATTGCCGTCTATCATCCTGAAGGCTCGGAATTAAACGTTTATCCTTTCCTGAAAGAGTTTGAAAAGTACAACCTGGAGATCGTGGTTTCCGGACAGTACTGGCTGGACATTATGAACAAAAATATCAATAAGGGAAATGCGCTGGAAAAACTGCAGGCAGCATTGAATATTTCTCCGCAGCAGACCATGGCTTTCGGAGATTATATGAACGATATAGAAATGCTTAAAAACTCAAAATACTCGTACGCAATGAAAAATGCTCATCCCTCGGTAAAAAAAGCGGCGAATTTTGAGGCCTGCTCCAACGACAATTTCGGGGTGCTGAAGATTATTAAAGATTATCTCAAAGCAGAATAGATCAAAAAAAAGATGCTGTATCGAGTTGAAACAGCATCTTTCTGATTGGAAAATATATTATAATTAAGATTCGGTGCCTACTAATCCGTAGCTCATGGTTGCCGGCTCTTTTCCGAACAGGCAGGAGAAAATATTCTGGAACTCGTGAATATACTTACATCTGATCGAGTTTCCGTAGATCTTCAATCCGTCTACGATTTTTCTTGAGCTCAGATCAATATCATATTTTATAAATGCTTCCGGTCTTTCATATCTGATACGCTGCTCAGAGCTGTATGTTCTTGAAAAACCGAATTTTTCCAGCCATTCTTCAGTAATCTGAATCGGCTTAATAGATTCTGCCGGAACAGATAGACTGTAGATATCGTTTTCAATTTTCACAAAATAATCTTTTTCATTATCCTGAAATATTTCAGTGATATTATAAATCTGATTTTTGTATTCTACTAAATTTTTGATTTTTAAATCTGCAACGTTCATGATATTTTGTGTGTTTGAGTTTGTATTCCAAATTAGGTGAAGTGTCGTGTATAACTATTTACAAATACTATGCCTTATGTTTTGAATACAATTTAAACAGATGTTAATTATTAGCTTAATTTTTGTTTAAAACACTCATAGACTGCATGTTTACTACTGTTACCAGGAATTAAACAGAAAAATAAGGAAATAAAAATATGGTACCTGTGTGGTAGGATTGATTTCTTGGATAATAGCAATTATCTATTCCATGTGATATATTGCAGTCTTCATGACCGACGTATATTGGTACTTACGCTTAAAATTTTTATTGGATTTTACTCAAAATGCTTAAATTTAATCTATAAATATCTAATGAATGATTGAAAATTTTCCTTTCTATTTAACGCTGATCATTATAATTGTGCTGTTGATTATGCTGGCCAATAAAATCAGGGTTGCGTATCCTGTTTTACTCGTTATTGCGGGTGTGGCAATCAGTTTTATTCCAAATATTCCTACCGTAAAAATAGATCCCGAACTGATCTTCATCATTTTCCTGCCCCCTTTATTATACGAGGCAGCCTGGTCTATCTCATGGAAGGAACTCTGGAAATGGCGTAGGATTATCGGAAGCTTTGCTTTTCCCATTGTGTTTCTTACGGCCACCACGGTTGCTTTCGTAGCCAATCATTTTATTCCGGGATTTTCGCTTGCCCTCGGATTTTTACTTGGCGGAATCGTTTCTCCACCGGATGCCGTGAGCGCAGGAGCAATCCTGAAATTTGTAAAAGTTCCCAAACGAATGTCTTCTATTCTTGAGGGAGAAAGCCTCCTGAATGATGCTTCCTCGCTTATTATTTTCCGGTTTGCGCTCATTGCCGTAGCCACCGGTCAGTTTGTATGGCATGAGGCCGCCCTCAGTTTTTCATGGATGCTGATCGGAGGTATCGGTATCGGCCTGCTTATTGGCTGGCTGTTTATGAAAGGACAAAAGATCCTTCCTACGGATGCCAATATGGACACCATTCTTACCATCGTCGCGCCTTACCTGATGTATATCGCGGCTGAAGAAGTACATAGTTCGGGAGTGCTCTCGGTAGTTAGCGGCGGTTTGTGGCTTTCAAACCATCGTCATACTTTCCTCAGCACTTCATCCAG
>JBMDXW010000102.1:0-4955 GCA_048594965.1 Chryseobacterium sp. | reverse complement strand
CCGCATGATGGGAGATTATATTGAGGAAGAAATTAAAGATTTGCCACACATCAGCACGATCAGGCGTAAAGGACTGATGATAGGGATTGAGCTTGACCGGGATTGTACGGAAATCAGGAACAGCCTATTGTACGATCACCGTATTTTCACCGGAAACTCCAATGATAAAACCGTGCTGAGGATCCTTCCTGCGCTGAATATCAGAAAGGAAGAAGCGGATCTGTTTATCAAAGCTTTGAAAACGGTTCTTGAAGGTGCAGCTGTAAAAGAGGAGAAGATTTTGGTGCCTTAGAAATTTAACCACAAAGTTGCAAAAGGTTTTAACACATGAGTCACGTAAGATTTTAATTTAAATATTGCGCATATTTATAGACCACATAAAGGTGACTTCTGTTTTAAAAATAAAATGCAGTCGTCCGTGAGAATCCATGCAGTTTGTGGGAGAAAAGATAATAACCGGAAGCTCTTAAAAATCAATTACAATGAAAAAGTTTACTGCTGTAAGTGACGTTGACAACTTACAGGAAATGATAAAAAAAGCATTACAGATAAAAAAAGACCCGCTCTCGGAACCGGAAAAAGGAAAAGGGAAAACCATCGGACTGGTATTTCTAAATTCAAGTCTGAGAACACGTTTGAGCAGCCAGATCGCCGCACAGAATTTAGGGTTAAATGTCTTAACTCTAAATGCCGCCCAGGAAGCCTGGAACCTTGAATTTGCCGACGGTGCTGTGATGAACGGCGATACCGTGGAGCACATCAAAGACGCGATCGAAGTGCTGAATCAGTATTGCGATATTATTGCTGTGCGTTGTTTTGCGGGGATGAAAAGTAAGGAAGATGATGTGAATGAAAGCATTTTAAGCCAGTTTGAGCAGCACGCCAAAGTTCCGGTTGTTTCTTTGGAATCGGCAACGCGCCATCCACTGCAGAGTTTTGCTGATTGCATTACGATTACTGAAAACTGGAAGAAAGAAGGCAAACCAAAAGTTGTTCTGACCTGGGCGCCACACATCAAGCCGATTGCGCAGGCCGTGGGAAATTCTTTTGCTGAATGGATGCAGGAAATGGAAGTCGATTTCGTGATCACCAACCCGAAAGGTTATGATCTGGATAAAAGTTTTACAAAGGATGTACAGGTGATTTACGATCAGGAGGAGGCTTTAAAAGATGCGGATTTTGTATATGTTAAAAACTGGTCGTCTTTTGATGAATATGCAACGATGCCTGAAGTGAAGGAAAACTGGATGCTGACCGTTGAAAAGCTGAAGGCAACGAATGATGCCAAAGTGATGCACTGTCTGCCGGTACGCCGTAATGTGGAGTTGAGCGATGAGGTGATGGATGGCGGAAATTCAATCATTTACGAGCAGGCTAAAAACCGGATTTTCTCGGCGCAGGCGGTGTTCTCTGAAATCCTGGATGGAATCGGTGTTGAATAACGAACTAAGCCCCATGGGTTTTAAAAACCTATGAGGTTTGAAAGAGGTCTTAAAAAAGGATAAAGATGAAAGAGAAATTATATATCATTAAAATTGGCGGTGCACTGATCGACGACGAGGAATTGCTGGAAAAATTTCTGGAACAGTTTGCCGGCATCCAGGAAAAGAAAATCCTGGTTCACGGCGGCGGAAAGTTGGCGACAACGCTGGCGGATAAGCTGGGCATCGAGCAGAAGATGATCGACGGACGAAGGATTACGGATAAAGATACCCTGGACCTTGTAGCCATGGTCTATGCCGGTGGAATCAATAAAAATATTGTCGCTAAGCTTCAGCAGAAAAAATGCAAGGCAATTGGTTTCTCAGGAGCGGATGCGAATTTAATTAAAGCTAAAAAAAGAGAAGACGGAGAAATCGATTTTGGCTTTGTAGGCGATATTACGGAAAAAAGTGTGAATAAAAAGCTGATTGCCAAGTTGCTGAAGCTTGAGCTGGTTCCTGTTTTTTCCGCCATTACACACGATAAAAAAGGGCATCTCTTCAATACCAATGCAGATACGATTGCTTCGGTGATCGCACAGGCGTTATCCGCAAAATATAATGTGGAGCTGTTGTACTGTTTTGATAAGGTAGGGGTACTGGAAGATGTAAATAATCCGGAATCCGTTATCAAAAATATATCTGAAGAAGAATTTTGCCTTTTAAAAAATGAAGGCAAGCTGCACAAAGGTATCCTTCCGAAACTTGAAAATGCCCTGGGAGCCGTACGGAATAACGTAAACAAAGTTTTTTTAATCAAAGAAACCGAATTGAAAAACCATATAGAAAACCATCATGCAGGAACTGAAATCTGTTTATAGCCAGGAAGAGTTACTGGTCAACGCCGTAGAATTATTAAAAAAGCTGATTGAAATTCCGTCCTACAGCAAAGATGAATTTAATACCTCCGTAGAAATTGAAAACTTTTTCAAAAAACATCATGTTCCTACCAAGCGTTTTAAAAACAACATCTGGGCGGTAAACAGGCATTTTGATGTTTTTAAACCATCGATTCTGCTGAATACCCATCACGACACCGTAAAACCGAATAAAGCGTACACGCTGGATCCGTTTTTACCGGTAGAAAAAGCCGGGAAATTATTCGGTTTGGGAAGCAATGATGCCGGCGCTTCGCTGGTTTCGATGGCACAGGTTTTTTTACATTTTTATGATCAGGAAAATTTAAAGTATAACCTTTTAATTGCGCTGACGGCTGAGGAAGAGATTTCAGGGTTTGACGGGATCGAAGCTTTATTCCCGCAGCTTCCGAACGTGGAACTCGCGATTGTCGGAGAACCGACGCAGATGAATCTGGCCATTGCGGAAAAAGGACTTCTGGTGATCGACGGGGAAATGAAAGGAACGCCTTCTCATGCGGCCCATCCGAATGAGGATAATTCCATCGTAAAATGTATGGAAGACCTTCAGCACATCCTGAACTTCAAATTTCCGAAAGTTTCGGATTACCTGGGTGAGGTTAAAGTGACGCTCTCAGGCATTCATGCGGGTGTTCAGCATAATGTTGTGCCGGAATCATGTATGTTCACGCTGGATGTGAGGGTTACCGACGAGTATTCTAATAAAGAGGTATTCGAAATCATTCAATCGCAGATGAAATCAGTTTTAACGGCAAGGTCATTCAGGTTAAATTCCTCAAAAATTGACAGGGATCATCCGTTTGTAAAAGCAGGACTGGAAATCGGCAGGACCACTTACGGTTCCCCGACTTCATCGGATCAGGCAATTATTCCCTGCACATCGGTAAAGCTCGGCCCCGGCGACAGCATCCGTTCCCACACCGCCGATGAATTTATTTTCATCGAAGAAATCGCAGAGGGAATTGAAATTTATATCAAGATTCTGGAGAGGGTTTTGTAGGCTGGGAGCGGGATGATGGATGCCGGAAGTAAATGATACCTGCAAACAGGCCTTTTTCCTGGATACATGACAAATTTTTACAATTAAATGAAGATAAAGCAGTTAGTAGTAAACTTCCGGCCTCCTGCTTTCATCTTCCAACAAAATAGAAACTTATGAAAAAAATATGGCAGAAAGACAACAATGCCACTAATATAGTAGTCAATACTTTTACGGTCGGCAAAGACCTCGATTTCGACGAACGTCTGGCAAAATATGATGTTAAAGGTTCCATGGCACACTGCAAAATGCTTGCGGAAGTCGGCATTATCTCTGATGAAGAATCGAAACAAATGCTGTCTGTCTTATCGGAAATTTTAGAAAATATAGAAAACGGCAATTTTGAAATCGATAAAAATGCGGAAGACATTCATTCCCAGATTGAATCGGTTTTAATCGAAAAACTGGGTGATACCGGAAAAAAGATCCATACGGCAAGATCGAGAAATGATCAGGTTTTACTGGATATCAAATTGTATTTACTGGATGAAATCAGAGCAATTACAGCATTAACAGATGAATTTTTCCAGTTGCTGATTCAGCTCGCAGAACAGCATAAAAAGGTGCTGCTCCCGGGCTATACCCATTTGCAGATTGCGATGCCTTCTTCCTTCGGATTGTGGTTTGGTGCCTATGCGGAAGCTTTGCTGGATGATATGGAGATGCTTTTTTCGGTAAAAAACATCATTAATAAAAATCCATTAGGTTCGGCGGCGGGCTACGGTTCGTCGTTCCCGATTGATCGCGAAAGTACTACCTATAATCTGGGCTTCCAGTCGATGAACTACAATTCGGTCTATGCTCAGATGACGCGAGGAAAATCAGAGAAAATGTTATCGATGGCAATGGCGGCTTTGGCGGGAACGTTGAGCAAATTTTCTTATGATGTTTGTCTTTATTTAAGTCAGAATTTCGATTTTATCAGCTTTCCGAAAGAGTTTACCACGGGAAGCAGCATTATGCCGCATAAAAAGAATCCTGATATTTTTGAGCTGGTTCGCGCACGCTGCAACAGAATACAGTCGCTGCCAAATGAGTTTATCCTATTGACCAATAATCTTCCGTCCGGCTACCACCGCGATATGCAGCTGACAAAGGAAATCCTTTTCCCGGCCATCGATTCATTGAAAGAATGCCTGGAGATTTTAAATTATACGTTGCCGAATATACAGGTGAAAGATGGAATTCTTGAAGATGAAAAGTACAAATACCTGTTCAGCGTAGAGAAGATCAATGAAGAAGTGAAAAACGGCAGCTCCTTCCGTGATGCTTATATTAAGGTAGGGCAGGAGATTGAAAACAATGCATTCGATTTTAAAATGGAGAACCTAGAGCATACCCATCAGGGAAGTCTGGGCAATCTTTGCCTGGATAAGATTGAATACCAGTTTAATAAAGTGAAAAATAAATTGTTGGGTTGATCTGTTTTAAACCATTAAAATTTATTTAAGGTGTTAAGCCGAGTTATGAGAAAGAGATTTCCAGACATAATTCGCTTGCGAATCTTAAAAATGCCTTAACTTCTTAATAGAATCTTAAGGGTTTAGATTTAAATTT
>JBMDXW010000101.1:0-3677 GCA_048594965.1 Chryseobacterium sp. | reverse complement strand
AAACTTGTATGTCTTTTGGCATTAGAATCGAAAGGAGAAATTCTTACTAATCGGTGCACGCCGTTTTCACCGCGAAGATACCCGAAGGCAAATTCTCCTTCAATTTCGAGTGTTACGGTTTTTACGCCGGCAACATCGCCTTCCTGAAAGTTCAGTTCACGGATCTTGTAGCCTTGTTTTTCGGCCCACATGGTGTACATTCTCATCAGCATGGACGCCCAGTCGCAGCTTTCGGTACCTCCGGCTCCGGCAGTGATCTGCAATACCGCAGAAAGCTCGTCTCCTTCGTTGGAAAGCATGTTTTTGAATTCAAGGTCCTCGATCTTTTCTACCAACTGAGGAAAAGTTTCATCTAGCTCTTTCTCAGAATCCGGATCTTCTTTGGCAAAATCTACCAAGACCTGCAGATCTTCGAATTGGGTATGAATTTCCTCGTAAGCTTCCACCCATTTCTTTTTGGAACGGAGCTGCTTCAGGAATGCTTCCGCCTCTTTCGGATTGTCCCAGAATTCGGGAGCTGCCGTTTTTTCGTCGTCATTGGCTATTTCTATCTTCTTTTTATCGATCTGAAGATATTTATGGAGGTCATCAATTCTTGCCTGAATATCTTTTATCTGGTCGTTGTTTATCACGATTTTTTATTTTTGCAAAAATAAGAAATTTTATTCCGTTTATCCCTTGTGGAGGCCATCAGTTTTATCTTCTTCCTCATTATGGGAAAAGCCGATGACTCTTCGTGGCTCTTCCACCACGCGGTAGGAATCCAGCTCGGTCTTAAGATCTTTCACCCTGTTCTGAAACTGGTCGAAATTATTAATAATGACGTCGCTCAGAAACCTTGCGATCTGATCGAGATATTCTTCCGTCAGTTTTCCTGCGGCATCTCTCAGAGCGGCTCTCAACAGATTCTGGTCGATCTTCAGATTTTCGTTCCTTGTTTTCTGGTAAAGATTTTTGATCCTTTTTTTAAGGCTTTGGGTAAAATCGATCAGCATGGTATTGCTGAACACTTTCATTTGCGACGAAATGCCGTGCCAGAAAGGAATTTTATCGGCTTTGTTGTTTTTTAAAATTTTAAATAAAAGAGAATCTTTCTCCAGATTTTTGGTCATGGCGTACAAAATGATCTCTGATCTTTCCGCCAGATTCGGAGGGAAAATGGGAATCATCACATCAAATCTTCCGGGAGCCAGAATTTCCTCATCGATTTCTGCCACAGAATTGGCAGAGCCTACCATCAGCAGCTCTTCCTGCTCAAATTTTGAAATGTGGTGGAGAATGATTTCCTGGGTTTCAAGATTGCACGACGCGACATTGTTATCTGCTTTCCGGGCCATCATGATATTGTCGAAATCCTCAATAAAAAGCAATACTTTATCTTCTTTCATCATGGAGACGAGGAAGTCATTGAAGTTGGTCTGGGTTCCGTCTACGAATGAAGTTCCGAGGTAATGTTTTTTAACTTCCTTAAACTGATAGCCGATAATCTCGGCGATTTTATTAGCCCAGAATATTTTTCCGCTTCCGGGAGGACCATACAAAATGATCCCAGCGGGCTTGTTGATGCCCCAGTCTTTGATCTGCTGCGGATTCAGAAAAGGCTCCAGAACACCCGAAATATGAAAAAACAAATCTCTGTATCCGATGAAATCTCTTTTCTGCAGGCTTGTTTTATTTCCGAAATAATCGTACACGAATTGATAGTTCCCTCCCAGCCTGTTGTCTATTCCGTAGCTGGAAATCGAGGATTTAAAGAATCCGTTATCAAAAATATTGGGATCCGATTCTTTAATGGCTTTCTCAATTTTTTCTTTGGGCTGATTGATCTTTTCTGCAATCTGCTCGAGCGTTTTGGTTTTGTCGAGATCTTTCTCATAAAGCCTTAAAAACTCGATGTTTTCACGGGCGAATTTTTCAAAGTCTTTTTTTATTTCAAAATTGGTACTGATACAATCGACAAGGTCAAGATCAAAATCCTGGATGAACTGTTTGATGGCTTCCGCGGAAACGTTCAGTTCTTTTGCTAAATCAACTAATTTCATAAATGTCCGTTAATACTACCAAAAATAGCGTATTTGAAATTAAATATGAATTGATTTAACACAAAAACTGTAACAATTCAATCTCCGTACAGACTATTAAGGGGTAAAACAAATTACATGGAAAAAATTTTATCAGTAAAGAATCTTACTAAAAAATTCAAGAGAGTTGTGGTGAACAATATTTCTTTTGATGTCGAAAAAGGGAATGTTTACGGTTTATTGGGACCGAACGGAAGCGGAAAGTCTACGACGTTCGGGATGCTGCTTTCCACCATCAATCCTACCAGCGGAGACTGGTACTGGTTTGGAAAGAAAGGAACCGATTCGGATACGCTGAAGAAAATCGGGGCTATTATTGAGCAACCCAACTTTTATCCTTATCTGAGCGCTGAAACCAATCTGAAGATTGTTGCCGAGATCAAAGGAACTCCTTACCACAGAATTGATGAGGTTCTTCAGACGGTCGGCCTTCTCGAAAGAAAAAAGGACACTTTTAAAACATTCTCCCTGGGGATGAAACAACGTCTGGCGATCGCTTCCGCCATGCTCAATAATCCGGAAGTCATGATTCTTGATGAGCCTACAAACGGCCTGGATCCGGAAGGGATTATCCAGATCCGCGAGATCATCAGCAATATTGCCAAGAAGGGAATCACTATTATTATTGCCAGTCACCTTCTGGATGAGATCGAGAAGATCTGCAGCCATGTGATCGTCCTTAAAGAAGGAAATTCAATTTACTGCGGAAGGGTGGATGAAATGACTTCCAACAGCGGCTATTTTGAATTGAAGGCAGACAACAATACATTGCTTTTAAATGCGCTGAATGAACTTCAATGGTTTACAGCGGTTAATCAGGACGGTGAAATCCTGAAAGCGCAGATCCGTGACGACGCTTCAATCTCGGCTTCGGCATTGAACCGGAAGCTTGCTGAGCAGGGGATTTACCTGTCGCATTTATCGAAGAAAAAGCTTTCTCTAGAATCTCAATTCCTTGAACTTGTAAAAAACACGAAGTAATCATGATAAAATTATTTAAACTAGAATATTACAAAAATCTGAATTATAAGCCATTCAAGATTTTTACGATCCTTTATTTTGCTATTCTTATTGCATTGCTTTTCATCGGGCTGATCGACTTTGATCTTTTCGGAGGAACCATCAACCTGAAAGAACAGGGCATTTATAATTTCCCCGGAATCTGGAATTTTACGACTTATATTGTTGCTTTGCTTAAAATTTTCCTCGGGCTGATTATTGTTTTTTCGATTTCACAGGAATTCAGCAACCGCATGTTTAAACAGAATACGATCGACGGACTGAGCAGAAAGGATTTCATCTCTTCTAAGTTACTTACGATCAGTATTTTCACCATTATTTCTACAATTATTGTCTTTGCCATTACGATGATTCTGGGTTATCAGTATTCAAATACAACTGAATCGGCGAAGGTCTTTGAAGAAATTTTCTTTATCGGAAATTATTTTGTAAAACTCTTTACATTCTTCTGCTTCCTTATGTTTCTCTCAATTTTACTAAGGAAGTCGGTTTTTGTTTTTCTTACTTTTTTTGCTCTTTGGTTAACTGAGAGAATTTTAGCAACTATAGAAACATTCATCAAAGTACAAGGGATGC
>JBMDXW010000100.1:0-2214 GCA_048594965.1 Chryseobacterium sp. | reverse complement strand
AAAGCAAAGCTTCAGTAGCTTTTTTATTGTACTGCAAAAGTTCCTTCTGTTTGTTCAATACTTTCAGTTCTGAACGCTGTTCCAGATTTGCTTCCGTATTCAAGAGTGCTGAATTGGGTTCAATGGTTTTTTCTTCCAGCTCGATCGGAGTACTGATCGGAACACCCATATAAAACTTCAGTGCATTTTTCGAAACTTCAACAGCATTTACCAATTGTTGTCTGTTTGAACCGATGTTGGTAAGCTGAACGTTGGTACGGTCAAGATCGATCGACTTTGCCAGTCCGTTATCGACAAGGCTTTTGATGACATTTCTCACTTTTTCCGTGTTGGCGTAGCTGGCCTGTACGGTTTTGAGATTCTCTTCCTGAACAAATACCTGATAGTAAGCCGTAGCTACGTTTTCAATGATCTGTTCATTGGTAAGTTCGGAGTTGAGCAGATAAAATTCTCTTGTAGATTTAGCCGCTTTTAATCCTGTAAATACCCTTTGGTCAAAAATATTCTGATACAGCGATACCGAATTTACCGATTGCCATTTTGTCCCGAACGTAACGGGAACCAGCTGTCCCGGCATCCCGATAATCTCACCGGGAAGCACCGACTTCTGAAGAATAGGATTAAAGGTATTGCTGATGTTGGCGCTGATCTGCGGGAGTGCTCCGGCTCTGGCCTCATCAATTTTGTATTCAGCCTTCTTCACCTGCAAAGCAGCTTTTTTAGCTTCCGCCTTATTCTGGAGTGCCTGTTTAATGGCCTCCTGGAGCGAAACCTGTTGCTGTGCAGAGATTGATGAAAAGCTGAAAATCATAAATGCAGCCGCTATCCCTATTTTTAGCTTCTGTGCAGTTATACGTTTTCTTTTCATAATATTATACTTCGTTTATTTTTTTAATGCAATGTTGTTGAGGTGGTTTATTCCTAAGAGACGATCCATTTCTTAAAATACTTTAACATTTGTTTAATTTTTAAACAACATATTTAGGATAATGTCTTTTCTTTCCGAAATAATCTTATCGAATTCCACTTCGTCGATCATGAGGTTTTCCATTAATAATGGTCTTACCGCACTTGGGAACACCAATAAGGAGATCATGTTGAGAACAAACTGTATCGGTGCCATTTTTTCAATGTTTCCCATCTCCATTTCTGCTTCCACTTCCTTGTAAAGCT
Source organism: Chryseobacterium sp. (assembly GCA_048594965.1). GTDB lineage: Bacteria > Bacteroidota > Bacteroidia > Flavobacteriales > Weeksellaceae > Chryseobacterium. The sequence goes on along the minus strand of JBMDXW010000100.1, from coordinate 1,041 downwards.
TATTGAGTTCATCTTCTTCAATATCTTTCTGATGGCAGTTTCCTTTATTGATCTGTGATACGATATAGGTTTCCAAATACGGATACTGTAGGCTTGTAGACAAGCTTCCCTCAATAAACTGTGCGATCTTTTCCTTGAACGGCAGATCGGAACTCATGATAATTTCTGATTTTTCGTGCTCCACTCTCTGAGCTTCGTCAAAAATGATCTGGATCAGATTGTCTCTCGAACGGAAGTAATAATTGATCAGCGTCCTGTTGACCCCTGCCGCATCGGCAATCTCCTGCGTGGTAGCATCAAACTTTCCTTTCACAAAGAACAGGTTCTTCGCGGTTTCCTTGATTAATTCCTGTGTTTGGTCTTTTTTTGCTTGATTTGACATTTTTGTTAAACAAATTTGTGCAAATATAATTCAATCAAATGTTTTGACAAAATTGTTAAACAAAATAATTAATAGAAAAAATCATGACATGCATCATGTTTTAACATAATGAAATTGTATTAATCATTTTTAATCTTTTAGAATAGGCGGATTTATTATATTTGCCGGAAAATTAATAACCGATGCGAAAAATTTTATTTCTGCTGACTTTTTTCTCTTGTATTTCTATTTTTTCACAGAAAAAAACTCCTGCAAACAATGATTATTTCTTTTATGAAAACAAAGGCCAGATTGTAGATCAGGACGGAAAAGAAAATTCAAGTGTAAAGTATTTATTCCTTTCTAACGGATTGAATGTTCAGCTGAAGAAAAATGGGTTTTCATATGATGTTTATGAATTAAAGAAAACTGTAAATCCTAATTCTTCAAAGTTTAAAAAAGATAAATCGCTAGAAGGCAAAACTTTTTACGAAGATGAGTTTTTGTATGAAAGTTTATATCACAGAATTGATATTGAACTTTTAAATTCAAATAAAAATGCATCTATTATTGCAGAAGGAAAATCTCCGGATTATAATAATTATTTCAATATTCCTAATCAACCAAAAGGAGTAACAAATGTTCATCGCTTTAAAAAAGTTCTATATAAAAATATTTAC
>JBMDXW010000010.1:0-19363 GCA_048594965.1 Chryseobacterium sp. | reverse complement strand
TCAGGAATTTCCAGCTCTAATAATTTCTCAAGGAATTTAGGTGCAGTTCTGGAAATAATAATCTGTGGTTTTGAACCTTTAAAGTCTACTGTTTCCACAATAGCTCTGATATTCTCACCCTTTTTAAAGAAATCCGACGGGATCTGATTTTCTTTAGGTAAAATAAATTCGTTTCCTTCATCGTCAAGCAAAATCACATGCTTATGACGGATGTGGTGAATTTCTCCTACTACGATCTCCCCGATTCTGTCTTTAAACTGCTCGTACAGCATCGCATTGTTGTGCTCCTGCAATTTCGTAGCCAAAATCTGCTTCAGTGTAAGAATATTTCGTCTTCCCAATTGAGCAACAGGAATTTCCATTGTAAAATCTTCTCCCACTTCAAAAGTTGGATCGATTTTTTTAGCTTCAGAGATTTCAATTTCCAAATCATCGTCCTCGGACATTTCGTCTTCCACGATCGTTTTATTTAAAAATATCTGAAAATCTCCTTTATCAGGGTTTACAATCACATCAAAATGATCATCAGAATCGTATCTTTTTCTTAAAAGAGTTTTCAGTGAATCTTCGATAATTGCCATCAAATCAATCTTACTGATCCCTTTTTCGTCTTTAAAATCACCAAAGGATTCAATCAACGCTATATTGTCCATTTATTCTTTTTCTTTTTAAAATTTAATTGTTACTAATGCTTTTTTAATCTCAGAGTAAGGAATTTCCTTTTCCTCCTCCACATCTACTTTTCCCTTTCCGATATCTTTCGGTTTGCGGTAGCGTAGAATAAGAGTAATCTTTTCTTCATCCACTTTTGCCAGTTCGCCTTCAACCTTTGTAGAATCATTCAGAAGGACCTCAATTTCTCTTCCGATATTTTTATTAAACTGTCTCGGTGTAGCCAGAGGTTCGCTTAATCCGGCAGACATCACCTGAAGGCTGAAGTCATGTTCTTCACGATCCATATTAAATTCAATGGCGCGGCTGGCATCCAGGCAATCCTGAAGGGAAACTCCGCTGTCACCATCCAAAATCACGGTAATATCATCTCCGGCAGAAAATTTTAAATCTATAAGAAATAAATCTTTCCTGGTTTCCAGAAAATCATTTAATAATTCTTCAATTTTTTTTCTAAACTCCATAAATTATTTCTAATGTTGATTTACCCGTACGAAAAAAGGCTTTCTTCCGAAGGCCTTCCCATGTTTTTCCGTAAATCCACTGCAAATATACGAATAATTATTAAAAAAGCAAAATATCTTAGTATCAAGCGAATAAGTTAATTATTATTTAAAACTGCAGGATGATTGTATTTTTATTATTTTTGTACTGATTTTAATAAAAACATATATTTTGAACATTACGATTGTAGGAACAGGTTATGTAGGATTAGTCACAGGAACGACTTTAGCAGAACTTGGAAATTCAGTATACTGTGTAGATATTGATGAAAAAAAAGTAGAAGGTATGAAAAACGGCGTAGTTCCCATTTATGAGCCGAACCTTGAAGAAATGTTTTTGAGAAACATTCAGTCTGAAAGATTATTTTTTACTACAGATTTAAAGAAAGCTCTGGACAAAAGTGAAGTCATTTATCTGGCTTTACCGACACCACCCGGAGAAGACGGCTCTGCAGACCTTTCATATGTGTTGAAGGTAGCCGATGATATAGGAGAAATGATGACAGAGTATAAAGTCATCGTGAACAAAAGTACGGTTCCGGTAGGTACAGCCGACCGGGTAAAGGAAGTAATAGGATCAAAAACACAAATCCCTTTTGATGTGGTTTCCAACCCGGAATTCCTGAGAGAAGGTTTTGCTGTTGAAGATTCCATGAATCCGTCTCGGGTAGTGGTTGGTTCAAGCTCTGAAAAAGCAAAGGATATCATGGCAAAAATTTACCAGCCTTTCACCAACACCGGAATTCCTATTATTTTTATGGATGAAAAATCTTCGGAACTTACAAAATATGCTGCCAATTCATTTCTTGCCGTAAAAATCACTTTCATGAATGAAATCGCCAACTACTGTGAAAAAGTAGGAGCAGATGTTGATAAAGTAAGATTGGGAATGGGTAGTGACGACAGAATCGGACACCGATTTCTTTTCCCGGGAATCGGATACGGAGGAAGCTGTTTTCCCAAGGATGTAAAAGCTTTAATAAAATCAGGAAAAAACGATGATTTCGATTTCCGTATTTTAGAAGCGACGGAAAAAGTAAATGCCGCCCAAAAAGTAATTCTCGTTTCCGAAATTGAAAAATACTTCGGGGGAAATATCGAAGGAAAGACGATTGCGATGTGGGGATTAGCCTTCAAGGCAAATACCGACGATATCCGGGAAGCCTCTTCACTTGATAACATTTCTATTTTATTAGAGAAAGGCGCAAAAATTGTTGCGTATGATTCCGTTGCCGAAAATAACGTAAAAAAACTTCTTGGTGACAAAATCCAGTTTGCGAAAACCATGTATGATGCCCTGGAAAATGCAGACGCCCTGTTTATCGCAACAGAATGGCCGGAATTTAAAAATCCTAATTTTGAACTGATGGCCAGAAAAATGAAAAACCGTGCCGTTTTCGACGGAAGAAATATGTACCCGCTCGAAATCCCCGAACAAAACGGATTTTACTATAAAAGTATCGGCCGCAGAACCATTGTAAATTAAATTATGAAAAATATTATTATTACAGGTGGTGCCGGATTCATAGGTTCACACGTTGTAAGAGAATTTGTAAAAAACAATCCTGAAATTACGATCATCAATCTTGATGCTCTCACTTACGCTGGAAATCTCGAAAACCTGAAAGATATTGAGCATGAACCCAATTATATTTTTGAGAAGGCAGACATTACCAAACCCGAAGAATTAAGGGCTGTTTTTGAAAAATATCAACCTGATGCAGTTGTGCACCTTGCAGCAGAAAGCCATGTCGACAGAAGCATTACCGATCCGATGGCTTTTATTAATACGAATGTAAACGGAACCGCGAATCTGCTGAATTTATGTAAAGAATTCTGGACTCTCGATCCGGATCATACGCACGGAAGATTTCCTGATGAAAAAAGAAAAAATCTATTTTATCACATTTCTACCGATGAAGTCTACGGAAGCCTTGGTGAAACCGGATTCTTTTTAGAAACGACGCCGTACGATCCGCAATCTCCTTATTCAGCGTCAAAAGCTGCTTCAGATCATTTGGTAAGAGCGTATGGAAACACTTACGGAATGCCTTTTATTGTATCAAACTGTTCAAACAATTATGGGCCTAACCATTTTCCTGAAAAGCTGATTCCTCTATGTATTTCCAATATTATCAATGAAAAACCTTTACCTATATATGGTGACGGCAAATATACGAGAGACTGGCTTTTTGTGATTGATCACGCGAAAGCAATTCATCAGATTTTCAACGAAGCCAAAACAGGAGAAACGTACAATATCGGAGGATTCAATGAGTGGCAGAATATTGATCTTGTCAAGGAATTAATCAAACAGATGGATTCCAAACTTGGCAGGCCGGAAGGATACTCTGAAAAACTTATCACATTTGTAAAAGACAGGCCCGGACATGATAAACGTTATGCGATTGATGCCTCCAAACTCAACAGAGATCTCGGCTGGGAACCTTCAGTCACGTTTGAAGAGGGCCTTGCAAAAACAATAGACTGGTATCTTGAGAATAAAGAGTGGCTGGAAAATGTAACCAGCGGGGATTACCTGAAATATTACGAAAAACAATATCATTAAAACACAAAACAGATGAAAGGTATCATTTTAGCCGGCGGATCCGGGACAAGGCTTTATCCCCTTACTATCGCAGTCAGTAAACAGCTTATGCCGATTTATGACAAACCGATGATTTATTATCCATTGTCAACACTTCTATTAGCTGGAATCAAAGACATCCTGATTATCACTACCCCTCATGATCAGGAGGGTTTTGTAAAACTTTTAGGTGACGGCTCTCAGATTGGCTGTAATATTCAATATGTTGTGCAGCCGAGTCCTGATGGTCTGGCTCAGGCATTTATACTGGGAGATGAATTCATCGGAAATGATGCGGCCGCACTGGTGTTAGGAGATAATATTTTCTATGGCTCCGAAATGGGCACTCTACTGAAAAACAAGACCAATCCGGAAGGCGGAGTTGTGTTTGCCTATCACGTTTCCGATCCCGAGAGGTATGGAGTGGTAGAATTTGATGATGATTTTAAAGCGGTCTCTATTGAAGAAAAACCATTGAAGCCAAAATCCAATTACGCGGTTCCGGGACTATATTTTTATGACAATGAAGTGGTTGAAATTGCAAAAAACATTCAGCCTTCTGCAAGGGGCGAGCTTGAAATAACAGACGTAAATAATGTGTATCTTCATAAAGGGAGACTTGAAGTAGGCGTTTTAGACAGAGGAACTGCCTGGCTGGATACGGGAACTTTTGATTCATTGAATGATGCTTCAGAATTTGTGCGGGTTATCGAAAAAAGACAGGGATTTAAAATAGGATGTATAGAGGAAATTGCATTCAGAAACAAATTTATTAACGAAGAACAGTTACTTAAGACAGCTATTAAGTATGGTAAAAGTGGCTATGGCGAATACCTGAACAACCTTATTAAATAACGAATGTCGATCATATTGTAAAAACTGTTGCTTTTTAAGCAGCAGTTTTTCATTTAATAAAGTAATTATTCATATTGTTTAAAACTTTTTTGCTAGTTTATGATATTTTTTTTCAAATAAAAGTGTAAGATATCATTAAAAAATATAAATTTGCATTAAACTTTACACAAATGAATGAACCACAAACAACGTGGACCGAAATTATCGAAGCCCGGCATTCTTTATTCGACCTAAAGCTTAAGGAGGTATGGAAATACCGCGATCTCGTATACATGTTTGTAAAAAGAGATTTTATTTCCGGTTTTAAGCAAACTGTTTTAGGTCCTGTCTGGTTTTTTATAAATCCTGTTTTCACCACCATTACCTATCTTATTATTTTCGGAAAAGTGGCCCGCTTATCTACAGACGGCGCTCCTCCCATATTGTTCTATCTTTCGGGCGTTACACTCTGGAACTACTTTTCGTCCTGTCTTCTGAATACCTCTTCCACTTTTGTGGGAAATGCCGGTATTTTTGGCAAAGTCTATTTTCCGAGACTGGTAACTCCTCTGTCAATCGTCATTTCAAATTTAATGCGGTTCGGTGTTCAGTTTCTTTTATTTCTGATTGTCTGGGGATATTATCTTTCGAAAAATGAGATACAGCCCAATTTATGGATATTGGCCACCCCTTTTCTCATTATTCTCATGGCTTTATTTGCTTTGGGAACAGGAATGATATTTTCATCTCTCACTACTAAGTATAAAGATATAAGCCTTCTTCTGGGATTCGGAGTCACATTATACATGTATGCAACACCGGTAATTTATCCTACTTCGGCTTTGCCGGGTTTCTGTAAAAAAATAGCTTTCTATAATCCCTTAACCGGAATTTTTGAATGCTTTAAATACGCATGGCTTGGGATTGGGAGATTTTCACCGATTATGCTTATTTTCAGTACGGTTATTACACTGCTACTCTTATTGGTCGGCACCCTTACATTCAATAAAGTGGAGAAAACCTTTATGGATACGGTTTAAAATCATCATTAATTTTTAAAGTGAATAATATGCTGGTCTTAAAAGCAGAAAACCTATCAAAACAGTATAGAATCGGACAGGTAGGAACCGGGACACTCGCTCATGACCTCAATAGAATGTGGTATAAATTAAGAGGTAAAGAGGATCCGTATCTGAAAATTGGAGAAATGAATGACCGTACTGTAAAAGGAGAATCAGAATATGTCTGGTCTCTGCGCAATGTCAATTTTGAAATTGAACAAGGAGACGCCGTTGGGATTATCGGAAGAAACGGGGCGGGAAAGTCTACCCTTTTGAAGTTGTTGAGTAAAGTCACCAAGCCGACGACAGGAAAAATCTATTCCCAGGGAAGAATTGCCTCTTTGCTTGAGGTGGGAACCGGTTTCCATCCAGAAATGACGGGAAGAGAAAACGTATTTCTTAACGGAGCCATCCTGGGCATGACCAGAAAAGAAATTACCCGGAAATTTGACGAAATCGTTGATTTCTCCGGGGTTGAACGATACATTGACACACCGGTAAAGCGATATTCTTCCGGAATGTATGTCCGTCTCGCTTTTGCCGTAGCCGCCCACCTGGAATCTGAAATTCTGATCGTGGACGAAGTGTTAGCTGTAGGAGATGCAGAGTTTCAAAAAAAATGTCTGGGAAAAATGGGAGATGTAACAAAAGGAGAAGGAAGAACAATACTTTTTGTAAGCCATAATATGACCGCAATAAAAGAGCTCTGTAACAAGGGAATTTTATTGAATCAAGGAAAGATAAGTTATCAGGGAGATATCCTCAGTACCGTAATCGAGTATCAGAAAAATAATAAGGCGGAAAGCGCTTATCACTATGGTGGAAATCTGGAAGAAGCCTTAGGCAATGAAAATATCCGGATCAAAGAATTTTCCGTGTCGCCTATAAAGGGTAACCTACTTGACATCGAATCAGGTGTACATGTGAAACTCGTTTTTCATAATTACTGCCGGGATATTACGCTTGACGCCACATTTGAACTGAAAAATTACGATGAATTAGTAATCTTTCATGTCGGACAATTTGTTTCGACAAAAGGAGACTCAAAAGTTGGCGAATATACTGTAGAATTTGACATTCCAAAAGGTCTTCTGAATGCAGGAAACTATTACTTCAAACTCTACTTTGGAAAAGATCAGAAAACACTTCTTTATGGAGTTGATAACTTTATCGGATTTGAGGTAGAAAATGTAAAACTCGGAGATATCATGTATGTCTATCCTGGAATAATAAGACCTCAGTTTGACTATAAAGTACTAACACCATAATTTCTCAAATATAGTTTTTTAATTCTATTAAAAGTTTTATGCCAGGTCCTCATATCATAGCTTTGAATAAAATAGGTTCTCCTGAGCTCGGATATATTACGATTGCTGAAGAACAAAAAAATATTCCTTTTGACATAAAAAGGGTGTATTGGACATATTACACTCCACAAGACGTAAGCAGAGGAGGACATGCCCATAAAGAACTTCAACAGATTATCGTTGCCGTATCAGGAACTATTACGTTCAACACTGAAGATAAGGATGGGAAAAAGGAGGTTTACATATTGGATAGGCCTAATGTAGGCCTGTACATTCCTAAATTAATATGGAGAGATATAAAATTCAGTCACAGTGCCGTATTATTATGCCTCGCATCCGAGTTATACGATGAAGATGACTACTTTAGAAATTATCAGGACTTTAAAAATTACCCAAATGAAATTTAATAACAAAAACGTATCAATAAGTGATAAAGCCAGAATTGGCAAAAATGTAAAAATAGGTGACAATACTGTAATCTATGACAACGTTACAATTGGAGACAATTCAATCATTGCTAATGATTGTATTATTGGAGAGCCTCTTAGTGATTATTATTTCAAAAATAATTATGTAAATCCTGAAACAATCATTGGAGAAAATGCTTTAATAAGAAGTCATACGATCATATACGCCGGATCTCAGTTCGGTAACAACTTCTCGACAGGGCACAGAGTCACGGTAAGAGAAAACTCAATTTTTGGTAATAACTGCAGATTGGGGACCGTTACCGACATACAAGGACATGTTACTTTTGGTGATAATTGCTGGCTTCACAGCAATGTACATATAGGTCAGAGATCAACAATAGGAAATTTTGTCTTTATTTATCCTTATGTAGTATTTACAAATGATCCCACACCTCCTTCTGATATATGTATTGGTGCCACTATAGGAGACTTTTCACAGATCGCAGTAGGGACTGTACTATTGCCTGGAACAAAAATCGGAAAACATTGTTTAGTCGGTGCCCAATCTCTGATCGGAGGAAATTATGAAGACTATTCTTTAATAGTCGGTAATCCCGGAAAAAAAATTAAGGATGTCCGCGAAATGAAATCAAGAGAAACAGGAAAGTCGCATTATCCCTGGCCATATAATTTTTCAAGAGGACTACCTTGGGAACAAGAAGGGTTTAATGAATGGAAAAAGCAAAACGGTTACAAAAACGATTAAATAAAAAATGATTAAGCCTTTGGCCTCCCTCAGATTCTTTTTAGCATTTTTTGTTTTCTTAAGTCATATTTCATATTTAAAAGAAAATAAAAATTATAAAGATACATTTGAAGCTTTCTTTTCAGAAGGCTTTAGGAGTAAGCTTTTTGGTTTTTAGCATATATAGGTGATCTTAATTTGTTAATTGGGCTATATTATATCTTGTATGAGGTAGAAATGTTCATCATTACGCTTGCCATAAGTATATTTTCATTTGAATGCATTAAAAAAACATTAAACAGTAAAATAAAAAATTTATTCCCATGATAAAATTTTTAGACCTCCAAAAAATAAATTTACTACACCAGGAGGAAATCCAACAAAAACTTTCACAGGTTTTCCTATCCGGGTGGTATCTTATGGGGCAGGAAGTTTCGGCTTTTGAAAGCAATCTTTCTCATTATATAGGAACCCAAAATGCTATTGGTGTAGCTAATGGCTTAGATGCTTTGCGCCTTATCTTTCGCGGATATATTGAAATGGGAATAATGCAGAAAGGAGATGAGATTCTTGTACCATCCAATACGTACATTGCTTCAATTCTTGCCATTTCAGATAATGGTTTGGTTCCTATTCTCATAGAACCTGATATTGATAATTATAATATTGATATTGTAAAAATTGAAGAAAAGATTACTTCAAAAACAAAGGGAATTCTAATTGTTCATTTATATGGCCGAACTGTTTTCTCTGATAAGCTTACATACCTGGCAGAAAAATATCAGTTAAAAATTATTGAAGACAATGCTCAGGCGATCGGCGCAGAGTGGAAAGGAAAAAAAACAGGCTGTTTAGGAGATGCTGCCGGCTTCAGCTTTTATCCGGGAAAAAACCTGGGTGCTTTAGGAGATGCGGGAGCCATTACAACCAACGATAAAAATTTAGGAAGAATAGTCAGAGCATTAGCTAATTATGGATCTGATCAGAAATACGTAAATATATATCAGGGGATCAACTCAAGATTAGATGAGATCCAAGCGGCTGTTTTAGGCGTTAAATTAAAATATATTGACGAAGAAAATACAATGAGGAAAAAAATTGCCAGAAAATATATTTCGGAAATCACCAATCAAAAGATAATTCTTCCAGAAAACCCTATTGATGAAAATGAACATGTATGGCACTTATTTGTAATACGGACAGAAAACCGGATCGAACTTCAAAGGTATTTAAGTGAAAATGGCATTCAAACACTAATACATTATCCTATTCCACCTCATAAGCAACAAGCATATAAGGATTGGAACGGCTTATCATTTCCTATAAGTGAAAAGATTCATCAGGAAGTATTAAGCCTACCGATTTCTCCTGTAATGACAGAGGAAGAAACTGATAAAGTAATAGAAATTGTGAATCAATTTTAACTTTTTAATTTGATAAAGATAAAATTTAAGAAATCTTATGTTTCAATTACCACTTGTTTCAATTCTATGTCTTTGTTATAACCAGGAAAGGTTTATAACAGAATCGCTCGAAAGCATAAAATCCCAGACCTATAGCAATATTGAAATTTTAATCTGTGACGATTTTTCTAAAGACCATTCTGTAGAAGTCATCAATAACTGGATTAAAAACAATCCTCAACTGGATATCCAGTTTATAACACATTCTCAAAATAAAGGGATTTGCAAATCATTGAATGAGCTATTAAAAATATCAAAAGGCAAATATCTTATTACAATAGCTCTGGATGACCTTATGGAAACTGATAAAATAGAGAGACATGTAACTATTCTGGAAAATTCAGCTTCCAATGAGGCATTGGTATTTTCAAATGCGTATATCATCGATGATAATTCAGTACGTTTTCAAAATACTTTCATCCCCTATTTTCATCAATATCTGAGTCTTGAATCAGGAAACTTTTATAAAAAATTACTTGATCATAATTTTCTTCCTGCCATGTCGTGTGTTATAAAATCTTCTTTGATAAAAGAGATAGGAGGCTGGGATGAAAATTTAACGTTTGAAGATTATGATATGTGGCTGAGACTAAGCCAGAAATATGATTTCATTTATGATGACACCAAGTCATGCAGCTATAGAATGCATGCAACAAACACTCATAAAAAAAGTGACTTTCTATCCAGCTCATTCTTTGATATTTATATCAAACACAAAGAGGAGCCTGAAATGAAAAAGAAAATTCTCAAAATAATTCATGATGCTTATAAAGCAAATAAATTGACTGAAGATCATAAAAAATTCCTTGCAGAACTTGAGAATAAAACACTTTCTGAAAAACTAATTTTAAAGAATGTAGGAAAGTTTACCTATAACACCTTACATTATCTTCAAAAAATTTATCATAAAAGCTGGTAATAGCAGTATGAACTATTGGGTTAACGATGAAATATTAAAAAAATATAAAAGAACTTTTAGTGTTTCATGGCTAAAATTTTTCATCGGAAACGAACGATCAAATATATATTTAACAGATAATTTAAGCATATCAATATGAAAAAAAGACCTATTGCCATTCATCATCCTCAATACCATCCTGTTCCCGAAAATGACGAATGGTGGTGCAAAGGTTTTACAGAATGGACCAATGTAACAAATGCAAAACCTCTTTTGAAGGACATGATCAACCAATATACCCTGCGGATCTTGGATATTATGACCTTCGTGTTCCGGAAATTAGAGAACAGCAGGCTCAAATGGCAAAAGATTACGGATTATATGGTTTTATCTACTATCATTACTGGTTTGGCAAAAAAAATTGATGGAAACAATTGCAAACGATGTTCTTACATCCGGAAAACCAGATTTCCCCTTCTGTTTCTGCTGGGCAAATGAAACCTGGTCCGGTATGTGGCAAGTCTTACGGAAAAGATTCTGGTAGAGCAATTTTATCCGAATGAGAAGGATTTAACAGATCATTTCAACTACTTACTTCCATTCTTTGAAGACGAAAGATATATCAAGGCAGAGAATAAACCTCTTTTCATTATCTAACATCCGAGCCATTTAAATGAAGGAGACCCCCAATATATTTCGAAATTTAGGGAATTGGCAAAAAAGAATGGATTTGATGATTTATACATCATGGCATCCAATAAACTACGCGATGATATTGATTTAAAATCGATGGGTTATGACGGCAAAATATCCATTGCATATGCTCAATACAGAATATGGCCTTATAAAATATCTGCCGGAAGAGATGGCAATATATCGTGTTGGAAACGGAATCTGGAGTAGCCAGAGCCGAGTTCATCAGATCGTTAATACCATGTTTACCGTTAGACTTTTAAGCTTATATTTTTTTGATAAAAAAGAAATTTACCTTCATCTGGATAATCAGTATAAATATTTACTTGAAAGTTTAACAAATTATCACAATAAACACACATCAGAAACAGCGGCATATAATCTTTCTTTTAAGAAGTTGCTAATAATCCTTATCAAAAAAATAAAACATTCTATAAAATAATATTGTGAATAACCAATTAGTTTCTATATGTATCCCCACGTACAATGGTGCAAAGTTCTTACAGGAAAGCTTAGATTCTGTAAATGCTCAATCGTATAAAAATATTGAAGTCATTATATCAGACGACAATTCTACAGATGACACAATAGAGATTTGTAGAAAATTTAAAGAAAATACGCAGTTTCCGGTTCATATCTATGCCCATCAACCTCAGGGTATAGGTGCAAACTGGAATCACTGTATCGAAAAGGCTAAGGGTGAATACATTAAATTCTTATTTCAGGATGATATTTTGTATAACTCCTGTATTGAAGAAATGGTTGAAATTTATACAAACTATCCTGATCTTGGATTAGTGGCATGCAAAAGAGATTTTATTATTGATCCTAACATGAAGTCGGAACAAACTGAAGAATGGATTAGGAAATATAAAAATCTACAGATAGACTATGAATTATTTAATGATTCGGTTTATTATTTAAGTAATACTGTTTTCGGCAAAAAATCTTTTTTAGCCTCTCCTCTAAATAAAATTGGCGAGCCTAGTTGTGTTATGTTTCGAAGAGACATTACAAAAAGTGTGGGGTTATTTGATTTACAACTTAAGCAAATTTTAGATTATGAATATTGGTACAGAATTCTAAAAAACAATCCCATTATTGTAATAAATAAATCTTTAGTAGCATTTAGAATTCATGAAAATCAAGCTACAAATTTAAATAGAGCAAAAGAAATTAATGATTATAATACATACCATAAGATATTATACAGAGATTATTTTCATTATTTACACGATTCAATAAAAAGATCATTAGATGATGAATTTTCTAAAAGTAATATGTTGAAGAAATATATTCTAAAAAAATATAAATCCCTCAAATCAAATGTTGAAAAATGGTTAAAATAATTATTGTAAATTATAATTCCGGCAAATGGATTGCTCGCTGTTTATCTTCTATTCAACAGGCGGGATTGATTGATCATACCATTATCGTGGACAACGCCTCTGGTGACAACAGTGTTCTTTTTATTGAACAACATTTTCCTCAGGCAGATCTGATTAAACTTTCTTCCAATTTAGGTTTCGGACAGGCAAATAATTTAGGAATTAAAAAAGCAGTAGAACAAGGTTCAGATTATGTTTTTTTAATGAATCAGGATGTATATATAGAACCATTTACTATTGAAACCCTTATCAAAATCGCAGAATTACATCCTGATTTTGGGATTTTAAGTCCTATACATCTTAATGGAAACGGTTCAGAGCTGGATTTTGGCTTTTCAAATTACATAGCACCTTTAAAGTGCAGAAAATTATATTCGGATCTGTTTTTACAAAAACTGACACCCCTTTATGAAGTGCCTTTTGTAAATGCCGCTGCTTGGTTATTGACGAAAAAATGTGTTGAAAAAGTAGGAGGTTTTAATCCATCATTTTACCATTATGGAGAAGATGATAATTATTGCCAAAGGGTATTATTTCACGGTTTGAAAATAGGCGTTGTTCCAGAATCGATTATATACCACGACAGAGAGAACAGAACTGAAAATATATATTTTGATGACACAGCTCTGGTCCATAAAAGAAAATTGATTAAGATGTTTTCTGATCCATTCAATAGTAAAGAATCTGTAAGTACCGTATATCTCGATTGTCTTAAAACAATGATGAAATCTTTATTTAAATTTAATTTCAAATCATTTAAAGAACAATATAACAGAATGATAATGTACAATTCTATGGATTGGAAAATGATTCACCATAACAAAAAACAATCCATCAATAAAGGAAAAAATTTTTTATAGCCATACAGGATTATACGGAAGGTGATTCGGATTATTAAATTTTGTACCTCATCGTAAATTTAATTGCCAAAACCGTAACACGATTGACTTTAAAGCATCCTGTATCCTGCTGTTTTTAAGTCTAAAATAACAAATGATAAAAAAAAATTATGATTATAGGTAATGGAATTATGGCAAATGCCTTAAAATCTCATGATAAAGAAAATGTTGTTTTTTTTGCATCGGGAGTTTCCAATTCTCTTGAAAAAGAAGCTTCCCAATTTAGAAGAGAAATATCGCTTCTAAAGTCTGTTATCAGCCAGAATCCGGACAAAAAATTCATCTATTTTTCAACCTGCAGTATTTATGATCCTACGAAAACAGAAAGTCCCTACGTAATCCATAAATTGACAATTGAAAAACTGATTACAGAACTTTGCAAAGATTTTATCATCTTCAGAATAGGAAATGCAGTAGGACGTGGCGGCAATCCAAATACGCTGATCAATTTCCTGAAAAACTCAATTCTCTGCGGAAATACACTGACGTTACACAATAATGCAAGACGGGTTCTGATTGGTACAGATGATATTGCATTTTTTATCGATCAATATATGAAAGATTTCAAAAATGAAATTGTCAATCTGGCTTATCCGTATCAATATTCATTACCTGAAATTTTATCTCCGATGGAAAACCACCTCGAAAGAAAAGCAGATTATGTAGCAATAGAAGAAGGCTCTTTTTATGATATAAAGTTTAATCGTTTTACAGAAGATTTTTTCTCGAAAATCCCTCCGAACGAATATTTAAAGAAACTATATTCATCTTATTTATAATAAAAACACATGGATCTGATCCTGATTCTTACCAATATCAACTTCAAAATAATAATGTTTAACAATCATTTTATTTCAGAAGCAGCGTCTAAATTTTAAACACAACATTAATGAAAATTTCCGTTATCATTCCCGTTTACAACGCAGAAAAATATGTCACGCAAGCCGTAGAATCTGCCCTTCAGTTTCCTGAAGTTTCCGAAATTATTCTGATTGAAGATAAATCTCCGGACAATGCACTGAAAGTCTGCAGAAACCTGACTTTGATTCATGACAGAGTAAAACTTTATCAGCATCCCGATAAAGAAAACCACGGCGCAGGTCCTTCGAGAAACCTGGGAATTGAAAAAGCCACAGGCGACTTCATTGCTTTTCTGGATGCAGACGATTACTACCTGCCCAACCGTTTCGAGGCAGAGAAGAAATTGTTTTGTCATCCGGAAGTTGAAGCAGTCTACGGAGCCATCGGCGTTCATTATTATACCGAAAAGGCCCGGCAACAGTACTTTAATGTATTTGGAGATCGACTCACGACGGTGTACAAAACGTATCCGCCAGAAGCTGTATTCCGTGGACTGCTCAACATGAGCGGAACTTTCGGGCTCTTCAGTATAGATGCCCTTACAGTTCGCAAAAGCACTCTGGATAACATGGAATTTCTATTTAAAACAAATCTAAAACTACACCAGGATTCAGAATTTATTTTCCGACTGTCTTTTTATGCTGATCTCTATTCCGGTATTTTAGATCATGCCGTTGCCATGAGAGGCGTTCATGAAAATAATAGAATCACAAAGGTTGATACCAAAAAGATAAATCCTGCCACTACAAGAGTTCTGCTATGGAGGGAAATCAACGAATGGGCAAAAAATGAACAGGCTATGCCGGATGACATCAAGGTTCATATTCAAAGGATGACCCGGAGCTTTGAGATCGCCGTTGCTCCGTTTTTTAAAAAATGGAAGATGATTATAAAATACCTCGCAACCGATTATCACAGTATCCGTTCCGGGTTGTATAATATCAATTTCAGGCGTGATTTATTTTAAATTATCTGAACTTAATTTTCTTTAAATAGTCCCGGGCCGGTTTTTCGATGAAACGGTAGAAAATCGCCGATGTAAAAATCAATATAACCATATAAATCCAAAATACCGTATTGCTCTCGTACACCTGAAAATAATCCCATAAAACAGATCTTAACACATACAGCACAGGAATATGAACGATATAAACTGCATAACTGATCTCCCCTAGAAATTCAAATGGCTTTAATGAAAACATTTTTGTCAGAAGCCCATTATTACAGGAAATTAAATAAATGAGCGGAACAAAAAGAACAGCCATCAAACCATTATGAAAATTCAGCGGAATAAAAATCAATGACAATAAGATACCTGTAAAAAGTAAAATGACGGCAATATCATGATTCTTTTCCTTCCTGTATTTAACGAAAAACAGACCAGCCAGATTTCCTATTATAAATTCATTAACATGCCATAAAGGAAAATAATGGCTGAATTCATGACTAACCGTATGTGCACCTTTATATGCATGGGAATTGACGTAGAGATTTGTAAAAAACTGAGTTCCTGTCCAGATCAGTACCCCGATAATCCAAATACTTTTATTCCCTTTTGAATATAAATAATTGTATAACCACGGGAAAATAAGATAAAATAAAAACTCTACGGATATCGACCATCCTGGAAAATTAAGCACCAGGGCTTTTCCCGGGATCCAGCTCTGGATGCCCAACAGATACAAAAGACATTTATAGATACTGAAATCAGTGTACCTCGTCAGAAGATACAGCAGCAATCCTAAGACATACAAAGGATAAATCCGTGCCAGCCTGTTCCTGTAATAATCTTTATAATTAATCCTTACTTTTTGATGATAAGCGACAATCATAATAAAACCGGAAAGAATAAAAAAATAACTTACCCCGACATTTGCCCTGAGAAAAATATCAGAAACATATCTGATCTTATATAAAAATAAATCTTTATTAAAATGAGAAATAACAATCGCCATGGCAGCGACAAAACGGGTAAAAGTAATCTGACCTATTTTCACGGGCCAAAAATACATCTAAATGTTATTATTTTACAAAAAGACCGATGTATTTTCCTTCATATTCCACAACGGTCGTTTGGATCATATTATTTTCACAGAAGTCCTGGTAAGCAGAATTGTCACCAATATCATCACTGATAAATACTGCACCCGGCTTCAGTCTTTTATATACTTCCTCATAAGCCCACATTCTTCCGTTATAGCTCTTATCCGAATCATAATGGAAAACATCAACAGAAAGATTCTCGGCAAAAATTTTAGGAAGAGATTCTTTATCCGCAAAACGAAATAATTTCCAGTAGTTTTTTAGATGGTGAGGCACAATACAGCCCACATACCGGTCGCCATCCTGCGCAAGATAAGGCATGTCTGAGCTGTACAGAGTTCCGCCTCTCTTTTCCAGAGAAAGCAAAGCCGCCAGTGATGACCATCCGTAGGCAACGCCGGTTTCCAGAACATGTTGCGCTTTGGTAAATTCGCAGGCATAATAAATAAGTTCAAGTGCACCGGGACCGCCCATTTTTATAGGGCATTCCTTTTCTTTTTGGTCAGCTTCGTGTAAGATTTCGGCAAACTGACTTCTGAAACCATCCATATTTATAGAAAAAAGCCTGGAAACAGCTTCTTTCTGGGAAACAGCTACCGATGCAGCCCAGGAATTTGTCTTTTCTTTTCCCTTAAATGCACTTTTCCGGTTGATAGTATTTTTAATGATTTTTCGTCCCAGCTCGGGATAGAGACCCGGCCTTTTGAGATAGGCCACCAGTGTTTTGAGAACTCTCGATATTTCAGTCATTGTGTTAAATTTAAAAACAAAAATATATATTTTTTTTAATTACACAAAACTATTATATTTGTAATGCAAATATGACGAAAAATTTACACCGATGATGTCCAATATTCTTGAAAAAATACAGAGAAGAGATCAGATATCCCTCCTTAAAAAACACAAAAAAGTCTCTTTTAAAGGTCTCAAACTGGGAAATTACAATTACTTCTCCATTCATCCCCACATTACGGTCCTAAGTATACAAAGTTCTGCGTGCCTGAGAAATTTCATTCATATTTTTATGGGACAGAAAGCATCGCTTGAGATTGGACACAATTTTTTTATGAACAACTTCTGCTCGATCAATTGCCTTGAAAGCATTACCATAGGAAACAATACCCTGTTCGGCGAAAATGTAAAACTCTATGACCATAATCACCGTTATGCAGACGCTCCCGAATTTAAAATTTTTCATAATGAATTTAATACCGGCCCCATAAAGATCGGTGATAACTGCTGGCTTGGAAGCAACGTCACCGTACTGAAAGGGGTCACGATAGGAAATAACTGTATTATCGGGGCTGGATGTGTGATCTATAAAGACGTTCCGCCTAATACGGTCATGATGAATCACCAGGAACTGATCAGCAAGACGATCTGAGTTTATATCTTCCCACTCTAAAAACACAAATCATGAAATTTTCAATCCTCATTGCCCATTACAAAAATTCTTATTTTTTTAAAGACTGTTTCGACAGCATCATAAAACAGACCTATTCCGATTTTGAAGTGATCATTGTGGATGATTGCTCCGGACCTGATGAAAAGCAGGCTATAAAAGACTTAATTGAAAACGACAAAAGATTTTTCTTTTATGAAAACGAATCCAATAAAGGAGTTGGCTTTACCAAGAAAAAATGTGCTGAACTCGCTACAGGTGACCTGCTGGGATTTGTGGATCCTGATGATGCATTACTTCCTGAAGCTTTGGAGGAAAATATTAAAGCTTTCCAGAATAAAAATATAATTGCGGCATATTCCCAATTTTATCTCTGTTCTTCCGAGCTTATCCCTCAAAAATTATTTGCCAACTCAAAAAAAATAAAAAACAGGCAAAAAAAATTCCTGAATCTTAATTTTGAAGTCAGTCATTTTTTCGCTTTCCGGAAAACAGCGTATGAAAAAACGGATAAAATCAATGAACATCTTTCATCTTCTGTCGATCAGGATCTCTATCTGAAGTTATACGATCAAGGAAACTTTTATTTCATAAAAAAAGGATTGTATTTGTACAGGATTCATAAAAACGGGATTTCGCAAAATGAACATAAAAAAGAAATTCTATATAAAAACTGGCACACCGTATTATATGACACACTAAAAAGAAGAGATCTGAAAAAAGTATTTAATAAAAATATTAATGAAATAAAAAACCTTCCGGTTTACCTTTACAAAAAACGCAGTCATCTATTTTTCAGAATCATCCGTAAAATAATATGAGATAACCTCATTAAATAAACACAAACAATGAAATTTTCGATACTTATTGCCCACTACAACAATGGCAAATACTTTAAAGACTGCTATCAGTCTATTCTTAACCAGAAATATACCCATTGGGAAGCCATAATCCTTGACGATGCTTCTACTGATGATTCTTTGGAACTCATTAAGGAAATGGTGGGCAATGATGAGCGGTTCAGAATTTACCATAATCTGAAAAACAGTGGCGTCGGTGTCACCAAAAGCAAGCTTATAGAACTGGCAGAGGGAGAATACTACGGGTTTTTAGATCCTGATGATGCGATACTTCCCACGGCAATTTCCTCGTGTATGGAAGTTTACACTAAAAAGCCGGATATTGTTCTTACCTATTCTCTTTTTTTAATGTGTGATGAAAATCTCAGTCCCAAAAAAATTTTCAATGGAGGAAAGCAGGTCGTCAACGGATCCCCTTATTTCTTTAACAGTCCCATTGAAATCGCCCATTTTGTGACCTTCAAAAAAGAAATCTACGCCCAAACGGAGAAGATGGACACTTCCCTGAAAATTGCAGAAGATCAGGACCTTTATCTTAAAATGTATGAAAAAGGGAAGGTCTGCTTTATCAACGAACCCAATTATCTTTACCGCATGCATTCCGGCGGGATCTCGCAAAATGACAACAAAACGAAATCAAGGGAGTACTTTGCCAAAGTGATTTTCAATGCGATGAAGCGGAGAAATTTAAAAAGCATTAACGGGAAACCTATTCCGCAGGAATTCAGAAGTGCATA
>JBMDXW010000001.1:0-4338 GCA_048594965.1 Chryseobacterium sp. | reverse complement strand
GTCGCCAGTGGCGACACAATTTGCATATTAGGAAAAGATTCTGCGAACTGCATCATTCTCCTTAAATTTCTCAGATCAAAATTTTTTCCATACGCATTTTCCAATTGTGCAGACAGTGTCGGCACAATCTGTTTTCCATATTCTGCGCGCTGATTTTGCAAAATGTCCTCATTGATCCGTTTTCCAACCTGCCAAAACAAAATCGTAAGCGTGCTGTTTGCTTGCATCGCTACCTTCGCACGGCTTTGGTCGATCAGGTTTGATACTTCTATAAAAAGTTTTTCATTCGAAAATACCATCGGACCATCGTCTGATGGTGTCTTCTTAATTTTTTTTGCATCGTTTTTAGTCATCATTTATAAATTTATCTAAAATAAAAAATTATTCATCATATATTACCGAGATGTCCGATTCCGCACAAAAAGTGTCCGGAAATGAACACATTTAAAAATAAAAAAATAACATCCATTCACATTTACAGCAAGTTAGCAGCTTATAAAACCGTGGCATCTTCATTGTGTAATAATCTGTAAGTAAAAGAGTTATCTACATTATGGATACGAAAATAGTAAAAAAGAAATCCAAACTGAAATTTATCTTCATTATTATCGCTTGCGGTGCGGCCATTTCCATTTTTGGGTGGTATTTTCTTAACCAGAAAAAAACGTACAACGTGAAATCCGAAGATATTACGATCGATGAAGTGACCAAAGGAAAATTTGAAGATATGCTGATGGTGACCGCACAGACACAATCCCTTAATTCTTCCCTGGTGAATGTTGTCGAAGGTGGTGCTGTAAAAGAAATCTTCGCTGAAGACGGGCAAATACTGACAAAAGGACAACCGATCGCAAGGGTATTCAATCCGAATACGGAATTCAATTATCTGAATCAGGAAACGGGAATCATGCAGCAGATCAGCCAGATGAGAAGCTCGCTGCTTGAACTGAAAAACCAGGAATTCAGCCAGGATAAGGAATTACTGCAGTCCCAGAATGATTATAACACGGCTTTGCAGACCTTTAATCTTCAGAAAAGATTATACGATGCGGAAATCGGAAAAAAAACGGATTATGACGTGGCACTTCAGAACCTGAATTACCAGAAACAGAGAAAATCAATTGTTGAAAAAGGAGCTTCCAATGAAAAAAACTCCAGGAATTCGCAGTTTGCGGCAATTAATAATTCGATCAGCCAGATGGAAAAGAGTTTAAATATCCTCCGCTCCAACAAAAACAATTTCCTGATCATGTCGCCCGCATCGGGACGACTGTCTTCCTTCAATATTTCGCTCGGGCAAAATTTAACATCAGGAGAAAGCATCGGGAAAATCGATCTGATGGGCGGCTATAAGCTGATTGCGAAAGTAGATGAATATTATATCAATAAATTAACTGTCGGCATCAAAGGAACGCTGGATAACAATGGAAAAGAGTATGACGTGATCATCTCCAAGATTCTTCCTGAGGTAAAAGACGGGCAGTTTTCAGTAGAACTCAATTTTATTGATGCGAAAATTGAAAATTTAAAAATCGGAATGACCTTCGGGGTAAAACTGAAATTATCTGCCGATACCCAAAGTATGATGATCCCAAAAGGGAATTTCTACAAAGATACCAATGGAAAATGGATCTTCGTAGTCAAAGGAAACAAGGCCGAGAAAAGGAACATCAGCCTGGGAAGAGAAAATCCACAATTTTACGAAGTGCTTTCCGGTCTGAAACCTGGGGAATCGGTGATAACTTCCGATTATTCGGAGTTGAAAAAATATGAAATTCTTGATATTCAAAAATAAAATAAAAAAATATAACTATGCAAAAACTATTATTACTGGTACTGACCATGATCATCAGCCTTATCACATCTGTCAGCACACTGAAAGGACGAACAATCGATCATTTCACAGAAAAGAAAACGGTATCCCTCGCCCACTTTGAAAATATTGATTCTGATATGATCTTCAATGTGGAAGTGGTGAAATCCAATGAAGAAAAAGCGGTCATCACAAGCAACTATATGCAGTTTGTTGAGATCAGCGTAAAAAACAATACGCTCCATATCGGTTACAAAAAAGGCCAGTCGCTGAGAAATGCGGACACGAAAATCGTCATCTTTGCCAGAGACATAAAATCCGTCATCGCGCGTACAGCCTCGGTTGTGAAAGTAAAAAATACCTTTGGTATTCAAAAATTCAGTGCGGAAAGCGGTGGAAAGATCTACGGTGATTCTAATGCCAAGAACATTTCGATCAGCACAGAATCCGGCGGTTCTTTCCTGGGAACGGTAAACACGGATAACCTGATGCTCAATGCGCAATCCGGAAGCTCGGTCGATATTCAGGGAAAAATCGGAACGGCAACGATTTCAGCGGAAGAAGCCTCGAAGATTATTGCTTTCAAAACCAATATTTCTGTGGCTACCGTACGTGCAGAATCAGCTTCGTCCGTAACTTTGAGCGTTTCTAAACAGCTGATCGCTACGGCAAGTTCGATGGCGGCCATCCGTTATAAGACACTGTCCGGAATCAAATTCACAGCAAAACGTGATACGGGAGGAAGGATCGATATGCTTTAGATAGAAATGATAAATGATGAGTGAAAATTTCAGAGGATTTCTTCACCTCTGCAACGATAAACCTTAAAACAAAGTAATTTAAACTAAACTTAAAATGATCAATATTACCAATCTTTCAAAAATCTATAAAACCGAAGACGTTCAGACCAATGCGCTCAATAAGGTGAGTCTGCAAATAAAAGAAGGCGAATGTGTGGCAATCATGGGACCTTCCGGTTGTGGAAAATCGACTTTCCTGAACATTCTCGGATTGCTGGACAGCGCTTCTTCCGGTTCTTATCAATTCGAATCTGTGGAAACGATCGGCATTTCAGAAAAGAAAAAATCAGATATCAGAAAGAAAAATATCGGTTTCATCTTTCAGAATTTTAATCTAATTGATGAACTGACCGTTTATGAAAACATCGAATTGCCCTTGATCTACAATGGTATTTCATCTTCCGAAAGAAAAATAAGAGTGGAAGAAATTATGGAGAAAATCAACATCGCTCACCGGGCAAAACATTATCCGCAGCAGCTTTCCGGTGGTCAACAGCAGAGAGCGGCCGTGGCAAGAGCTTTGGTAACGAGACCGAAACTGATTCTTGCCGATGAACCTACAGGAAATCTCGACAGCTCGAACGGAAACGAGGTGATGAATCTCCTTGCAGAACTTCACAGAGAAGGTTCCACGATTGTGATGGTGACACACTCTTCCTACGATGCCGGCTATGCCTCAAGAATCGTGAATATGAAAGACGGCGAGATTTTCAGCGAGGAGCATTCTTCCCAGAGAAAAGACATATTCGAGAAAGCCGATTCTAAAAATTTTGAGTAAAAAATTCATTTCTATATTCAAACCTTCAGGGTTTTGCTAAATCCTGAAGGTTTAACCAAGAATTTATAAATTAAAAACTATGCTAAATAACTGGCTCAAAATTGCTTTCATCAATTATAAAAAGAACTGGCTTTCCACCCTCATTAATTTGTTTGGCCTGACTATCGGGCTGACCGGATTTATGCTCATCCTGATGCACTGGAATGACGAAGAATCCTATGAAAAGTGGAACCCGAAGAAGGATAACATTTATGCATTTCAGCAGCACAATACAAAAGAAAATACCTATAGCCCAAGCATTTCTTATCCCATTGCAGAGCGCGCATTGAAAGTTATTCCGGAAATTAAGGATTATGTACTTTTCAGTGGTTCGGGAATGGGCTTTAAAATGACGACCAGAAAAAAAACGGTCTATCAGAAAGAAGGAATGACCGCTTCCCATAGCTTTTTCAATTTTTTTCCATTCAAACTGACAGCAGGAAGCTTTAAAGATGCTTTAAAAAATGAAAATTCAATTGCACTTTCCACCAAAGCAGCACAAAACCTTTTCGGCAGCACAAATATTGTCGGGGAAAATGTAAAATTCGATAACAAAAATTATATGGTTACTGCGGTCTACGAATTACCGAAAGGAAACAGTGTAATAAAACCGGAATTCGTTATGCTGCCTTATGACCAATTGAAGAATGATAAGGAAGCGTGGGGTAATTTTAACTACGGATGCTTTTTTATGCTGGATAAAAATGCAGATACAAAAACCGTTCAGGAAAAATTATTGAAAGATATTTTTATGTACCGCGCGAAAATAAGTGCGCAGGGAGCGGGGGTTACTCCTGAAAAATATATTGACATGTACGGTCCCCAGGGAAGTTTACTGACTCCGCTGGATCAAATGAAACTTCACGCAAAAGCCTAATGGTTCGGAACGGGAGATATTAAAACCAAGA